>JBJTNV010000016.1:0-12812 GCA_046074205.1 Hydrogenophaga sp. | reverse complement strand
GTCGTCGAACGGTGCACTGCCCTTGCCGCCGATGATGTGCGGGTCTTCCAGCACGTCCAGGTGGCGGGCCATCACCTGTTTGCCCAGGCTGTCGGGCAGGAAGGTGGTCTTGCGGTAGAGCGCGCCGCCGCTGGTGGCCTGCACCAGGGCGCCCAGCAGGCCGGCAGCCAGGGGCGATTCGAACAGCACCGGGCATTCGGTGGTGGCGATCTTGCGACCGTTCAGGCGCGCCAGTGCCCGCTCGGCGGCGTAGCGGCCCACGGCCTGCGGGCTGGCCAGGTCTGCCGGAGAGCGCTGCGAGCTGTACCAGTGGTCGCGCTCCATGTGGGCACCCTTGCCGGCAATCGGCGCGACCGACAGGCTGTGGCGCGAACTGGCGTAACCGCCGCTGAAGATGCCGGGCTTGCCACGCTCGCCGCCGCGCAGGTGAGCCGAGAAAAAGTGCGACTGCTGTGCCGAGACCCCGGCGCCTTCGCTGTTGGTGATCTTGCGGCTGGTGGCAAAGGCGGCGTCTTCGCAGGCCAGCGCCAGCTGCACCGCTTCGTCGGACGAGAGGGACCAGGGATGGAACAGCTCCAGGTCCGGGTAGGTGTCGGCGATGTCCTGCGGATCGGGCAGTCCGGCCACCGGGTCTTCGGCGGTGAAACGGGCAATGTCGTAGGCGGCCTGCACCGTCTGCCGGATGGCTCCGGGTGAAAAGTCGGAGGTGGAGGCGTTGCCGCGGCGGTGGCCCAGGTAGACGGTGACGCCCAGCGACTTGTCGCGGTTGCGTTCGACGTTTTCCAGCTCACCCTTGCGCACGCTCACGCTCAGGCCGGCACCCTCGGAGACGTCCACACCCGCGTCGGCCGCGCCCAGCTGGCGGGCATGGGTCAGGGCCAGGTCGGCCAGGTCCTCGAACTGGCTGCGGCTGTACTGGAAGCCCGGCAGGGGTTCGCTGCCGCGGGAGGCGGGCCGGGACTGGGGGCGGACGGAGGGGGAAGCGGCGTTTTTCATGTCGCCGGCTATGATACCGGCCGCCCTTTTCCCCCTCTTCTTCATGGCCCGCAAACCCACCAAAGGCTACTTCGTTCGTGGCCAGTTCGTCGCCGTCGGCTCCGAACTCGACCTGGAACTCAAGCGAGAACTCAAGGGTTCGGTCGACATGAGCAAGACCGACCTCAAGAAGCACAGCGACCACCTGCAGGCGCTGGGCGAGAGCCTGCTGACACTGCGCAGCGACCTGATGACACGGCTGCGCGAGCAATACGACGACATCAGTGACAAGCTGATCGAGGCGCTGGTCGAGGCCCGGCGCATCACCAACTTCGAGGGCCGGCGCCGGCAGATGCAGTTCATCGGCAAGCTCATGCGCAAGCTGGACGACGAGACGATTGCCGCCATCGAAACGGCTCTGGAAGAACAGCGCCGGCCGTCGGCACGCGAAACCCTGGCGCTGCACCAGGCCGAGCACTGGCGCGACCGGCTGATCGCCGACGACGACGCCCTCACCACCTGGCTGACATCCGCGCCCGACACCGACGTGCAGCAGCTGCGCACCCTGATCCGCCAGGCGCGCAAGGATGCGCAGGTGACCGCTGCGCAGGAACAACCCGGCGAGGCGGTTCGCCATGGCAAGGCGTACCGCGAAATTTTCCAGATCGTGCGCGCGGCGCTCTCGCACGAGAACGGTGCAGCCGATGACCCCACCCACAACGAGGACGACCATGAGTGACACGTTCGACCCGGTGCGCATCGGCATCGTCTCGGTCAGCGACCGAGCCAGCACCGGCGTGTACGAAGACAAGGGGCTGCCCGCGCTGCGCGACTGGATGACACGGGCGCTGAAGAACCCCATCGTGTTCGAGGAGCGCCTGATCCCCGATGAGCAGGCGGTCATCAGCCAGACCCTGATCGACCTGGTGGACGCCGGCTGCGCCCTGGTGCTGACCACCGGCGGCACCGGCCCGGCCCCGCGCGATGTCACGCCCGAGGCGACACTGGCCGTGGCCCACAAGGAGATGCCCGGCTTTGGCGAACAGATGCGCCAGATCAGCCTGGCCTTCGTGCCGACGGCCATCCTCTCGCGCCAGGTGGCGGTCATCCGCGAGCGCTGCCTGATCATCAACCTGCCCGGTCAGCCCAAAGCCATTGCCGAGACGCTGGAAGGCGCCCGCAACGCTGACGGCTCAGTGCGCGTCAATGGCATCTTTGCTGCCGTGCCTTACTGCGTCGATCTGATCGGCGGCCCCTACATCGAAACCCGCGACGAGGTCGTCACTGGCTGGCGTCCGAAAAAGAAGTGAACCCTGCGCCGGAAACACCCATGAAAATCACCCAGAACACGGTCGTCACCCTCACCTTCAAGGCCTGGGACGCCAGCGGCAAGCTGCTCGAAGACGGCCAGACGCCGCGCGCCTACCTGCACGGGGGTTACCGGAACACGTTGCCCGGCATCGAGGCTGCGCTGGAAGGCCAGGAGAAGGGGTTTGCCACCACGCTCACGCTGCAGCCCTCGCTGGCGTTTGGTGAACGGGACGAATCACTGGTGACGGCGATTGCCAAGAGCGAATTTCCGCCCGGCATCAAGGTGGGGGGCCAGCTCGAAGGCACTGACGACCAGGGGCGCCGACAGATCTTCACGGTGGTGAAGATCAAGGGGCCGACGGTGCACCTGGACGGGAACCACCCGCTGGCCGGCCAGGACCTTCGGTTTGAGCTGAACGTCATCGACGTTCGCGCGGCCTCCGAAGAGGAGGTGGCCCACGGCCACGCGCACGGCGCGCACGGGCATCACCACTGACGCGCCCCCGTGCCGGATCGACGAGCCTACTTGCCGACGAGCTGGTTGAGTTTGTCGGCCTCGAAGTGCTCTTGCCGCGCAGCGTCCGGCGGCACGCAATCGCCGCGCTGGGCGCAGGCCAGCTTTTCAATGGCCGCCCACAGCAGGGCAATCTGGTGCTCCTGGCTACCGGTCTTGTCGATCAGGCCGCGCATGGCCTGTGACAGTGGGTCGTCTTCCTGCGTGATGCCGTAGGCCTGGAACTTGGGCTTGGCCTCTTCGGTCACGTCGGCGCTTTCACCCTGTCGGCTGGGGATGATGCGCGCCGGAATGCCCACCGCCGTCGCGCCCGCCGGCACGGGCTTGATGACCACCGCGTTGCTGCCGATCTTGGCGCCGTCGCCCACCTCGAAACCGCCCAGCACCTTGGCGCCGGCGCTGACCACCACGTCCTTGCCCAGGGTGGGGTGGCGCTTGGTGCCTTTGTAGAGCGAGGTGCCGCCCAGGGTCACGCCCTGGTAGATGGTGCAGCCGTCACCGATTTCGGCGGTTTCGCCCACCACGGTGCCCATGGCGTGGTCGAAGAAGACCCGCTCACCCAGCGTCGCACCCGGGTGGATTTCGATACCGGTGAGGAATCGCGCCAGGTGCGAAATGAACCGGCCCAGCCACTTGAAACCGTGCGTCCAGCACCAGTGCGCCGGTCGGTGCAGCCAGACGGCGTGCAGGCCCGGGTAACAGGTGACCACTTCCCAGGTGCTGCGCGCGGCCGGGTCGCGCTCGAGGATGCACTGGATGTCGGATCGGAGTCGGGCGAACATGGGACTTGCAGTTGGAATCGGGCGGCCAGTCTAGCCCGTTTCGCCGCCGGGCTGCCCCAAGGCGGAACAAGCCCCCTCGGGGGGCAGCGACCCGCGCAGCGGCGGAGCGTGGGGGTCTGCTTTTTTCTCGGCGGTTTGCAGCATGGCCTTGGCGACACCGCGCAGGATGTGGACTTCCTCCTCGGTGGGGTTGGCCCGGTTGAACAGCGCGTTCAGGCGCGGCATGAGTTTTTTGGGTGCTGCAGGGTCCAGAAAATCCACCGCCACCAGCGCGCGCTCCAGGTGTTCGAGCATGCCGGCCACGGCCTTCGCATCGGCGGCTGGCCGCTGCGGCGCCGAGGGGGTGACCGCGAAGCCCCCGAGTGCCTGGCGCCAGTCATAGGCGATCAACTGCACCGCAGCGGCGAGGTTGAGTGAGCCGAACGCCGGGTTCGTGGGGATCGAGAGGCAGACGTGGCTGCGATAGACGTCTTCGTTTTTCATGCCGAAGCGCTCGGAACCAAAGAGGAACGCCACGCCCCCGGGCTGCACCGCACCGGGTGCAGCGGCGTCGGCCAGGAGACGGGCAAAGTGCTCGCGCGGCGCGCGCGTGGGCGGACCGAAGTCGCGTGGCGTCATGGCGGTGGCGCACAGATGGCTCACACCGTCCAGTGCCTCGTCCAGCGTCTGGACGATGCGGGCCTTGTCCAGCACATCGTTGGCGCCGCTGGCGCGCTGAATGGTTTCTTCCTTGCGCAGCACGTTCGGCCAGCGCGGGTTGACCAGCACCAGGTCGTCAAAGCCCATGACCTTCAGGGCACGGGCAGCGGCGCCCACATTGCCGGCATGGCTGGTGTCGATGAGGATGAATCTGGTGCGCATGATGGAGGAGCTGCCACGGGCACCGGGCGGGCCGCCCGGTAAAATGCGCGTTATTGTCGCTGCCCGCATCGCCGGGCCGCCCCCAGCGCTCTTGCCCTTCGTCCATGGCCGCCCGGCGGCCCGCCCAAGGAACACAATTCATGTCGTCCAACCTCCACCCCATGCTGAACGTGGCCATCAAGGCCGCCCGCGCCGCCGGTGCCCTCATCAACCGCGCCGCGCTCGACGTCGAAACCGTGCGCATTTCGGCCAAGCAGACCAATGACTTCGTCACCGAAGTCGACCACGCGGCGGAGGCGGCGATCATCGACACCCTGCTGACGGCCTACCCGGACCACGGCATCTGGGCCGAAGAATCGGGACGACGTGAAGGCCGGGGACGCGACAAGAACCACGTCTGGATCATCGATCCGCTGGACGGCACCACCAACTTCATCCACGGCTTCCCGGTCTACTGCGTGAGCATTGCGCTCATGGTGGGCGACCGCGTCGAGCAGGCCGTGGTGTACGACCCGACCCGCAACGACCTGTTTTGTGCCACCCGGGGCCGCGGCGCGTATCTCAACGACCGCCGCATCCGCGTGGCCAAGCGCACCGTGCTGCGCGACTGCCTGCTGTCCACCGGCTTCCCGTTCCGTCCGGGCGATGCATTCCAGACCTACCTGCAGATGCTGGGCGACGTGATGCCCAAGTGCACCGGCGTGCGCCGCCCGGGTTCGGCCGCGCTGGACCTGGCCTATGTGGCCGCCGGCTTTTCCGACGGCTTCTTCGAGATGGGGCTGTCGCCGTGGGACGTGGCCGCCGGCGCCCTGCTGGTGACGGAAGCCGGCGGGCTGGTGGGCAATTTCACCGGCGAAGCCGACTTCCTGGAACAGAAGGAATGCCTGGCCGCCAACCCGCGCATCTACGGCCAGCTGGTGAGCCTCACCAGCCCATACAGCAAGTTCGCCAGCGCGGGCGACAAGGCCGGTGTGCGCCAGCGCCTGGACCGTGCGGCGAACGCTGCGCCGCCGGTGGACGCAGCGTCGCAGCCAGAACCAGGGCTGCCGCCGGCAGCGCCCGCCGCGCCCTTCTGAGCCCCCTGCCGTGGCGTCCGTGCCTGTGACAAGCGCTCCGCTGGAGCGCCACACCCCCATGATGGCGCAGTACCTGGCCCTCAAAGCCGGGTACCCCGACACCCTGCTCTTCTACCGCATGGGTGACTTCTACGAGATGTTCTATGCCGACGCGGAAAAGGCCGCGCGGCTGCTGGACATCACGCTCACGCAGCGCGGCCAGTCAGCCGGCGAGCCGGTCATCATGGCCGGCGTACCCTTCCATTCGGTCGAGAGTTACCTGGCGCGCCTGATCAGGCTGGGGGAGTCGGTCGCCATCTGCGAGCAGGTGGGCGACGTGGCCACCGCCAAGGGGCCGGTGGAGCGCAAGGTGGTGCGCGTGGTCACGCCCGGCACCCTGACCGACACCGAGCTGCTGTCCGACAAGACCGAGGCCCTGGTCATGGCGGTGCACCCCGGCGCGCGTGCCGGCGTGGGCCTGGCCTGGCTGTCGGTCACGCAGGGCATCGTCTTCCTGGCCCAGTGCGCCAGCGACGAACTGGCCGACTGGATTGCGCGCATCGGGCCCGGCGAGGTGCTCTACAGCGCCGACGTAACGCCCACGTTCGAGCAGTCGCTGCAACAGATGGCTGCCCAACCCCTGTCCAGCGGCGCACGCTGTGTGGCCGTGGTGCGACCAGCCTGGGCCTTCGATGCCGGGCTGGGCGAACGCAAGCTGCTCGAACAATTGCAGGCCGCCAGCCTGGTCGCCTGGGGCGCGCAGGACCACACGGACGCGCACGCCGCCGCCGCTGCCCTGCTGGCCTACGCCGAGCACACGCAAGGCCAGGCGCTGACACACGTGCGCAGCCTGCAGGTGGCGCGCAGCGGCGAGCTGATCGACCTGCCGGCAGGTACCCGCCGCAACCTCGAACTCACCCACACCCTGCGTGGCGAGACGCAGCCCACGCTGTTCTCGTTGCTGGACACCTGCCACACCGGCATGGGCAGCCGCACGCTGCGCCACTGGCTGTTGTCGCCGCGGCGCGAGCGTACCGAGGCGCGCGAACGGCTGGCCGCCATCGGCCTGCTGCGCGGCGGGCTGTGGCAGAACCTGCGCGGCGCGCTCAAGGGCGCGAGTGACGTGGAGCGCATCACCGCCCGCACCGCGCTGCGCCAGGTGCGCCCGCGCGAGCTGGTGGGCCTGACGGCCACGCTGGCGCGGGCGCAACAGCTGTCGGCCACCCTGACGGCTGGTCTGGGCACGAACCCACCGGCGTTGCTGCAACGCATCGCCACCGACCTGACGCCGCCCGCCGGTTGCGCCGAACGGCTGGCCCAGGCCATCGCGCCTGAGCCGGCAGCGCTGGTGCGCGACGGTGGCGTGATCGCCGACGGCTTCGACACCGAACTCGACGAACTGCGCGCCATCCAGACCCACTGCGACGGTTTCCTGATCGATCTGGAAACCCGCGAGCGCGCGCGCACCGGCATCGCCAACCTGCGCGTGCAGTTCAACAAGGTGCACGGCTTCTACATCGAGGTCACGCAGGGCCAGATCGACAAGGTGCCCGACGACTACCGCCGCCGCCAGACGCTCAAGAACGCCGAGCGCTTCATCACGCCCGAACTCAAGGCCTTCGAGGACAAGGCCCTCTCCGCCCAGGACCGGGCGCTGGCGCGCGAAAAGTATCTCTACGAGCTGCTGCTCGACGAGCTGCAGGTCTGGATAACCCCGCTGACGCAGCTGGCCCGTGCCATGGCCGCGCTGGACGCGCTGTGTGCGCTGGCCGAGCGCTCGCTGACGCTGAACTGGAGCGAACCGGCTTTTGCGCCCGAGCCCTGTATCGAGATCCGCGGCGGCCGGCATCCCGTCGTCGAGGCGCGGCTGAACGAAACCACCGGCGGCAGCTTCATCGCCAACGACACGGTGCTGGGCGCCAGGCAGCGCATGCAGGTCATCACCGGCCCCAACATGGGCGGCAAGAGCACCTACATGCGCCAGGTCGCGGTGATCGTGCTGCTGGCGTCCATGGGCAGCTATGTGCCGGCGGCCAGCTGCCGCCTGGGCCCCATCGACGCCATCCACACCCGCATCGGTGCGGCCGATGACCTGGCCAATGCGCAGTCGACCTTCATGGTCGAGATGACCGAGGCGGCGCAGATCCTGCATGCGGTGACGCCGCGGGAAGCGCCGGGCCGCCCCAAGCTTCCCGGCCCCCCTCGGGGGGAGGACGGGGCGCAGCCCAGTCCAGGGGGCGCTTATTCGCTGGTGCTGATGGACGAGATCGGCCGCGGTACGTCCACGTTTGACGGCCTGGCCCTGGCCGGCGGCATCGCCGCCCACCTGCACGACAAGGCACGCTGCTTCACCCTGTTCGCCACCCACTACTTCGAGCTGACCGCATTCCCGGCCAGCCACCACGGCGCGGTCAATGTGCACGTGAGCGCGGTCGAAGGCGGCGGCAAGGGTGGCATCGTGTTCCTGCACCAGATTGAACCCGGCCCGGCCAGCCGCAGCTATGGCATTCAGGTGGCCCGCCTGGCTGGCGTGCCGTCTGCCGTGGTGCAGCACGCCCGGCACGCGCTGGCGGCGCTCGAAGCCCACAGCGACAGCAGCCGCGTACAGGTGGACCTGTTCGCCCCGCCACCGGCCGCACCCGAACCCGAAACCCCACCCGTGGTGGCAGCCCTCGCTGCCATCGACCCCGACACGCTGAGCCCGCGCGAAGCGCTGGACCAGCTCTACGCCCTCAAGAAACTTTCGCAACAGCCATGACTTACTGCGTCGCCGTCAAACTCAAGGCCGGACTGGTTTTCCTGTCCGACTCCCGTACCAACGCCGGTCTGGACCAGATCAGCACCTTCCGCAAGATGATCGTCTACGAAAAGCCGGGCGACCGCTTCATGTGCCTGCTCTCGGCCGGCAACCTGAGCATCTCGCAGTCGGTGCGCGAGATCCTGCAGGTCGAGAAGCTCGCGGGCGAAGAAGGTGAACCACCGATCACCATCTGGAACGCCAAAAGCATGTTTGACGCCGCTCGCGTGCTCGGTTCGGCCGTGCGCCACGTGTTCGAGCGCGACGGCGAATCGCTCAAGCGCGCCGGCGTGGACTTCAACGTCTCCATGATCTTCGGCGGCCAGATCGGCAGCGAAGGCATGCGCCTGTTCCAGGTCTATTCGGCCGGCAACTTCATCGAGGCCACGCCCGAAACGCCGTTCTTCCAGGTCGGCGAGTCCAAGTACGGCAAGCCGGTGCTGGACCGCGTGATCACGCCCGACACCCCGCTGGACGAGGCCGCCAAGTGCGCGCTGGTGTCCATGGACAGCACCCTCAAGTCCAACCTGTCGGTGGGTCTGCCGCTGGACATGGTGGTCTACGAGGCCGACACCCTGCAGACCGACAAGATCACCTGCATCGACGAGAACAACCCCTACTTCCGCATGGTGCGCAACACCTGGGGGCAGAAGCTGCGCGAGGTGTTCGACGCCATCGAGCACCCGGTGTGGGACGGCGCGCCCACCGCGGTGCCGCTGATGGGCTGCAGCACCCGCAGCCAGCCGCTGCGCAAGATCAGCACTCCCGACGAGAAATTGATCTGATGACCTCCCAGGTGCTCGCGCAGTCGTTCCAGAATGCCGCCGAACCGGCTTTGCCGGGCCGCAGGCATTGCCCCCTTGAGGGGGTGACGCGCCAAAGGCGCGGCGCGGGGGTGGACCCATGTCATTGATCATCTTCTCCCACGCCAACAGCTTCCCGCTGGGCACCTACGGTGTGCTGCTGCGCAGCCTGCGGGCGCGCGGCCACCAGGTGCGCGGGGTGGAGAAATTCGGTCACGATCCGCAATACCCGGTGAGCAGCAACTGGCCCCACCTGGTGCAGCAGCTGGCCGACTTCGCCGGCCCTGAAATCGAGCGCCACGGCGGTGGCGCCTGGCTGGTGGGCCACTCGCTGGGCGGCTTCCTCAGCCTCATGTGCGCCGCCCGGCATCCGCGACTGGGCGGACACGGCGTGCGCGGCGTGCTGCTGCTCGATTCACCGGTGCTCGGCGGCTGGCGCGCCCGCGCGCTGGCGCTGGCCAAGCACACGCAGCTGGTGGGCGCACTCTCCCCGGGCAAGGTCAGCCGGCGTCGCCGCCACGTCTGGCCCGACGCCCAGGCCGCTTTCGATCACTTCGCGCACAAAAGCGCCTTCATGCGCTGGGACCCGGCGGTGCTGCGCGACTACATCGAGCACGGCACCCACGACGCTCACACGCCGCAAGGCCTGCAGCGCAGGCTCAGCTTCGACCGCGATGTCGAGACCGCGATTTACAACACGCTGCCACACAACCTGGACCGCCTGCTGCGCCAGCATCCGCTGCGCTGTCCGGTGGCCTTCATCGGCGGTACCAATTCGGCCGAGATGAAGCAGGTGGGCATGGACATGACGCGCCGTCTGGTGGGCACCGGCCACCCCGAGCGGCTGCAGATGATCGAAGGCAGCCACCTGTTTCCGATGGAACAGCCGCTGGCCACCGCCGCTGCGGTGGACGCTGCGCTGCGCTCGCTCGCCAACGGCCGCTGACGCACGTGCGCCAGCGGGGGGCGCTCAGGCGGTCCAGTCGACCCAGCCTGTCCAGGCGGTCAGCAGGATCAGGCCGCCAAAGGCGATGCGGTACCAGGCGAACGGCACGAAGCTGTGGCTGGCCACGTAGCGCAGCAGCCAGCGGATGCACAGCCAGGCGCTGATGAAGGCGAACAGCAGGCCAACGGCGAACAGCGGCACATCGTCCACCGACAGCAGGGCACGGTCCTTGTAGAGGCTGTAGGCCCCGGCGCCGATCAGCGTCGGGATGGCCAGGTAGAAGCTGAAGTCGGTCGCCGTCTTGCGCGAGAGGCCCAGCAGCATGCCACCGATGATGGTGGCGCCGCTGCGACTGGTGCCCGGCACCAGGGCCAGGCACTGCACCAGGCCCAGCTTGAGCGCGTCCCAGGGCGTGAGATCGTCCACGCTGTGGATGCGGGTGGTGCTGGCGGGCCGCCGCTCGGCCCAAAGGATGATGAAGCCACCGATGATGAAGGTGGTGGCCACCACCAGCGGCGTGAACAGGTGGGCCTTGATCGCCTTGCCGAACAGCAGGCCCAGCACCACCGCGGGGATGAAGGCGATCAGCACATTGAGCGCGAAGCGCTGCGCCTGACGCTGCGTCGGCAAGCCCACCACCGTGGCATGCAGGCGCTGCCAGTACACGATGATCACAGCCAGGATGGCGCCAGTCTGGATCGCGATCTCGAACACCTTGGCCTTGGCGTCGGTGAACGCCAGCAGGCTGCCCGCCAGGATCAGGTGACCGGTGGAGGAAATCGGCAGGAACTCGGTCAGGCCTTCCACCACGCCCATGATGGCGGCCTTGATCAACAGCATCAGATCCATAAACACCCGGTCGGGGCGCACAAGATGCGGCGCCCAACATGACAACAGGCCACACGCTGGCCTGTTTTGCAGCCGCCTATCGTAACGGCAGCGGCTGGCGCGGCGGCGGGCGGGCGAAACGGTGGGCCACGGCACCGCTGCGGTTGAACAGGCGCTGCGGGCCCTGCTGGCTCCGGTCGGGGCATCGGCTGAACCGCTGCGCGTGCTCCAGGCCGGCGTGCGCCAGCAGAGCCGCCCGGACAAGGTGCACGAAGCGATTGCTTTTATGCATCCAGATAAATGGATTTTCCTTTTCACATCATGGGTTTAGAATGAAAATATTCATTCAAAAATCCATTCATGAGCACCTCCGACCCTACTGGCCTGCTGGCCGCCCTGCGCCGCCTCGGGGGCGCTGCCACCAGTCCGCAGCTGCAGGCGCAGCTGGGCATCAGCCAGCCCAGCGCCTCGCGCCTGCTCGCGCCCCTGCTGGCCGATGGCACGCTGGTCGCGGTGGGCGCGGCCCGCGCGCGGCGCTACCTGCTGCCGCGCGAGGTGCCCGGCGTCGGCCGGCAAGTGGCCATCCACACCGTGCAGCCGGACGGCGCCGTGCAGTTCTTCGGCACGCTCTACCCGCTGGCCGGTGACGGCTTCTGGATGGAGGAGGCCGACCGCGAGCACGGCCAAAGCGCCCGGCACGACAGCCTGCCCTGGTTCCTGTACGACATGCGGCCCCAGGGCTTTCTGGGGCGCGGCTTCGTGCAGGGCCACCCCGGCCTGCAGCTGCCCGCCAACCTGAGCCACTGGAGCGACGACCACATCCTCAAGGCGCTGGTGAACGCGGGCGAAGACCAGCCCGGCAACCTGCTGGTGGGCGCCGCCGCCTTCGACCGCTTCCACACGCTGCCGGCCCCGCAGCGCAGCGCCGCCCCGGTGGTGAGCGAACCGGCCACCCAGTACCCCGCCCTGGCCCTGCAGGCGCTGGACCAGACCGCCGTGGGCTCGAGTGCCGGTGGCGAACAGCCCAAGTTCAGCGCCGTGCGCGACGGCCAAGCCGTGCTGGTCAAGTTCTCGCCTGCCGACGACAGCGCCGCCAGCCAGCGCTGGCGCGACCTGCTGCTGTGCGAAGGCCTGGCCCTGCAGACCCTGGCCGCCGCGGGCGTGCGCGCGGCGCACACCGTCATCGAGCAGGCCGCCGGCCGCGTCTTCCTCGAAAGCCGGCGCTTCGACCGCACGCCCCAGGGCGGCCGCGTGGGCATGGTCTCGCTGGAGGTGTACGACCGCCAGTACATCGGCCAGGGCAGCAACTGGGTGGACACCGCCCAGCGGTCTGAGCGCGCCGGGCCCGAACGTCTGCACCCCGACGACGTGAGCGCCATCGGCCTGCTCGACGCCTTCGGCGCGCTGATTGCCAACACCGACCGCCACCACGGCAACCTGTCCTTGCTGCTGCAAGACCACCGCTGGCGCCTGGCCCCGGCCTACGACATGCTGCCCATGCTCTACGCCCCCGTGGCCGGCGAAGTGGTGCCGCGCGACTTTGCCGCCCAGCCCCCGCGCCCCACAGTGCACACCCTGGCCGTGTGGCCGCAGGCGCGCGAACTGGCCCTGCGCTTCTGGCAGGCCGCGGCGGTGGACGAACGCATCAGCGCGGGCTTTCGCGCCATTGCGAAAACCAACGCGCAAACGGTCAGCGCCCTCTGAACGCCCCCGCCTAGAATGACTTCCATGAGCTCCAACACCCCTTCTTCCCCCTCTAAAAACAACGCTGCCGCCCCCGCCGACGAGGGCGAGCACAAGGTCTCCAACTTCCTGCGCCAGATCATCGAAAAAGACCTCGAAACTGGCACCTACGCCCAGCGCAAATGGGGTGGTGGCCCCGGTGACGGTGACTTTCATGAAGCCGGCCAGCCCGACCCGGCCAAGATCCGCACCCGCTT
>JBJTNV010000015.1:0-28153 GCA_046074205.1 Hydrogenophaga sp. | reverse complement strand
CACGATGCGGTGCGCAGCGCTGCGGCTCAGGGCCTGGGCGTCGGTGTTGGCGCAAACGAATTCCACGCCCTGGACCTGGCGCTCGATCATGTGCTCGACCGCGTTGCCGCCGCCACCACCCACGCCGATCACCTTGATCTGGGTGCCCTGGTTGAACTCTTCGCTCTGGATCATTTCAATGCTCATGGTGCTTTCTCCTACTTCAATGTTTGCAGTTGCCTGGTTTCAATTTCTCATTTGTTTTTAGGGGTGATGTTGTCTTCAACATCGACATCGCTCCTGCCCCGGAGGACTGCCGCGTGCCAGAAAAAGTTTTTTCCAGTTCATCAGAAGTTCCCCACAATGAAATCTTTCAGTCGCCCGAAGGTGTTGCTCACCGAGCTCTTCTTTTGCGTGACCTTGAAGCCGCGCAGGCGGGCCAGGCGGGCCTCTTCGAGCAGACCCATCACGGTGGCTGCACGGGGCTGGCCCACCATGTCGGCCAGCGCACCGTTGTATTTGGGCAGGCCACGTCGCACAGGCTTGAGGAAGATGTCCTCGCCCAGCTCCACCATGCCCGGCATGACTGCGCTTCCGCCAGTGATCACGATGCCCGAGGAGAGCACTTCCTCGTAACCAGACTCGCGGATGACCTGATGTACCAGCGAAAAAATTTCTTCAACGCGCGGCTCGATCACACCGGCCAGCGCCTGCTTGCTGAGCATGCGCGGGCCGCGGTCGCCCAGGCCCGGCACTTCGACCTGCACCTCGGGGTCGGCCAGCAGCTGCTTGGCGCAGCCGTTGTCCACCTTGATGTCCTCGGCGTCCTTGGTCGGCGTGCGCAGCGCCATGGCGATGTCGCTGGTGATCAGGTCTCCGGCAATGGGGATGACGGCGGTATGGCGGATCGCACCACCCGCGAAGATGGCCACATCGGTGGTGCCGGCGCCGATGTCCACCAGCGCCACACCCAGTTCCTTCTCGTCGTCGGTCAGGATGGCCTGGCTCGATGCCAGCGGGTTGAGCATCAGCTGGTCCACCTCCAGACCGCAGCGGCGCACGAATTTGATGATGTTCTCGGCCGCGCTCTGCGCACCGGTGACGATGTGCACCTTGGCCTCCAGGCGGATACCGCTCATGCCGATCGGCTCCTTCACCTCCTGGCCATCGATCACGAACTCCTGCGGCTCGACCAGCAGCAGGCGCTGGTCGGTGGAGATGTTGATCGCCTTGGCGGTTTCGATCACGCGCGCCACGTCAGTGGGCGACACCTCGCGGTCCTTGATGGCCACCATGCCGCTGCTGTTGATGCCGCGGATGTGGCTGCCGGTGATGCCGGTGTACACACGGGCGATGCGGCAGTCGGCCATCAGCTCGGCTTCCTTGAGCGCCTGCTGGATGCTCTGTACCGTGGCGTCGATGTTGACCACCACGCCGCGCTTGAGGCCGTGGCTGCTGGAGACCCCGAGGCCGGCCAGCTTGAGTTCTCCATTGGCCTGCACCTCGGCCACCACCACCATGATCTTGGCGGTGCCGATGTCCAGTCCGACGACGAGGTCCTTGTATTCCTTGGCCATGATGTGTGCTCGCTTACCGTTTGTTCGTTGTGCCTTGCGGGCTGTCTTCGATGAGGGTGCTCACGCCGCGCACGCGCAGCGCATAACCGTTGGGGTAGCGCAGGTCCACCGACTCGATCGCGCCGGGGTAGCGCGCCTTGAGCTGGTGGAGCGTGGCGGCGAAACGGTGCACGCGCGCCAGCAGCTCATCGGGCGTTCCACGGCCGAGCTCCATGCGGGCGCCGCCGTCCAGACCGGCACGCCAGCTGCCGCGCTCGGTCAGCTCCAGACGGGACAGCCCCAAGTCCAGCCGCTGCAGTTCGGTCTGCAAGGCCTGGTACACCGTCCAGACCTGGGCCGACTGGTGATCCGGTCCGGCCAGTTCGGGCAGTTCCTCCCCCTCATCCGGACTGGCCTCGAAGACCTCGCCCATCCGGTTGAGCAGGCGACCGGAGCCGGCACTGCCCCACCAGGCAGCGGCCTGGTGCTCCTCAAGGGTCACCCGCAGGCGGTTGGGAAACTCGCGCTGCACCACGGCGTGGCGTACCCAGGGAACCCCTTCGAACAGTCGCCTGACCTGCTGCAGATCCAGCGAGAGAAAACTGCCCGAGAGGGGGTTCTTCATCTGTGTGGCCAGGTGCGCGCGAAAGGTCACCGCGTTCTGGTGCGCCACATCGCCTTGCACGGCGATGGACCGGACCGTCCACACCGGGTGCCGCAGCACCCAGAACACCGCCGCCCCCATGCACAAGGCCAGCAGCACCATCACCAGGGCGCGCGTGGCCAGGTCCATGAGGCGGATGTCCAGGGGCAGGGCGGAGGTGTTCATGCTGGTGTGTCTCAGGGCTTGCCAGCCACCCCGTTGTCCAGCGCCGCACTGGCCAGCACCTGCAGGCACAGGTCCTCGTACGACAGGCCGGTGGCGCGGGCCGACATCGGCACCAGCGAGTGGCCGGTCATGCCGGGCGAGGTGTTGATCTCCAGCAAGTAAGGCTGGCGGGTCTTCGCGTCAATCATCACGTCGGCGCGCGCCCAGCCGCGGCAGTCCAGCGCGCGGAAAGCCTGGAGCACCAGGGTCTGGATGGCGGCCTCCTCGCCCTCGGGCAGGCCGCAGGGCACAAGGTACTTCGTGTCGTCAGTGAAGTATTTGTGCTGGTAGTCGTAGTTGCCGTCCGGCGCCACGATACGGATCACCGGCAGCGCACGCGCCTGCGGTCCGGTGCCCAGCACGGGAACCGTCACTTCGTCGCCGGCGATGAACTGCTCGCACATCACCATCGGGTCCTGACCCGAGGCGAGCGCGTAAGCCGCATCACACTGATCCGTGGTCATCACCTTGGTCAGGCCGATGGTCGAACCCTCGCGCACCGGCTTGACGATCATGGGCGAGCCCAGCGCCTCAAAGGCGGCGCGGGTCTCGGCCGCGCTGTGCACCTGTCGCCAGGCCGGCGTCGACAGGCCTTCGGCGATCCAGATGCGCTTGGTCATGAGCTTGTCCATGGCCACGCTGGAGGCCATGACGCCCGGACCGGTGTAGGGGATGCCCATGAGTTCCAGCGCGCCCTGCACCGTGCCGTCTTCACCGAAACGGCCGTGCAGCGCGATGAACACGCGCTGGAAGCCTTCCCGCTTGAGCTCACCCAGGTCACGCTCGGCCGGGTCGAAGGCGTGCGCGTCCACGCCTTTGGACTTCAGCGCGGCCAGCACACCAGTGCCGGACATCAGCGAGACCTCGCGTTCGGCAGAGCGCCCGCCCAGCAGCACGGCGACTTTTCCGAGGGCTTTGACATCGATCGAATTCACAACGGCTTGCACGTTCACCCCTTGGCCTTGTTGGCCAGTTCCACCACCTGCCCCGCCACCGCGCCGATGGAGCCCGCCCCCATGCACAGCACCACGTCGCCATCGCGCGCGTTGTCCAGCATGGCCTGCGGCATGGCGGCGATGTCGTCCACAAACACCGGTTCGACCTTGCCGGCCACCCGCAGCGCGCGCGACAGCGAACGGCCGTCGGCCGCGACGATGGGGGCTTCGCCGGCGGCGTACACCTCGGCCAGCAGCACCGCATCGGCCTGGCCGATGACCTTCACAAAATCTTCGAAGCAATCGCGCGTGCGGCTGTAGCGATGTGGCTGGAAAGCCAGCACCAGGCGCCGGCCTGGAAAAGCGCCGCGCGCCGCGGCCAGCGTGGCCGCCATTTCCACCGGATGGTGGCCGTAGTCGTCCACCACCGTGGCCTGTCCACCCGAGGGCAGCGCCACCTCGCCATAGCGCTGGAAGCGCCGACCCACGCCCTTGAAACCGGCCAGGGCCTGCTGGATGGCGGCATCGGGCACGCCGATCTCGACCGCGATACCGATGGCTGCCAGGGCGTTGAGCACGTTGTGCTGCCCCGGCAGGTTGAGCACCACGTCCAGATCAGGCAGCTCGACGCCGTTGCGGCGCTGCACGGTGAAGTGCATCTGGCCGCCGACAGCACGCACGTTCAGGGCGCGGACCTGCGCGTCTTCGCTCAGACCGTACGTGGTGATGGGGCGTGCAATCTGCGGCAGGATTTCGCGAATCGCCGGGTCGTCCACGCAGACCACGGCGGCGCCGTAGAAGGGCATCTTGTGCAGGAAGTCCACGAAGGCCGACTTGAGCTTGCCGAAGTCGTGGCCATAGGTGTCCATGTGGTCGGCGTCGATGTTGGTCACCACCGATAGCACCGGCAACAGGTTCAGAAAAGACGCATCGGATTCGTCGGCCTCGACCACGATGTACTCGCCCGAGCCCAGCTGCGCGTTGGCACCGGCGCTGTTGAGCCGTCCGCCGATGACGAAGGTCGGGTCCAGATGGGCGGCCGCCAGCACGCTGGCCACCAGGCTGGTGGTGGTGGTCTTGCCATGCGTGCCTGCGATGGCGATGCCCTTTTTCATGCGCATCAGCTCGGCCAGCATCACCGCACGCGGCACCACCGGCACCAGCCGGGCGCGGGCGGCCGCCACCTCGGGGTTGTCGTCTTTCACCGCGGTCGAGGTGACGATGGCGTCGGCGCCTTCGATGAACTGCGCATCGTGGCCCTTGTGGACCTGGGCGCCCAGCTGGACCAGGCGACGCGTGGCCGCGTTGTCGCCCAGATCGCTGCCCGAGATGACATAGCCCTGGTTGAGCAGCACCTCGGCGATGCCGCTCATGCCGGCACCCCCGATGCCCACGAAGTGGATGTGGCGGATGGCGTGCTTCATGCTGGTTTTACTTTCGCGAGTTGCTCGCAGGCGGTCACCACGGCCGCCACGGCGTCGGTCTTTTTCATGTGCTGGGACCGGATGGCCATGTCCATCAGGTGTTCGCGCCGCAGGCCCTGCAGTCGTTGGGCCAGCGCCGCCGGGGTGAGCTGGGCTTGCGGCACCAGCCAGGCGCCGCCGGCGTTCACCAGGAAGCGGGCGTTGGTGGTCTGGTGGTCGTCCACCGCGTGCGGGAAGGGCACGAACAGGGCAGCGGCACCGACGGCCGCGATCTCGGTCACGGTGCTGGCGCCGGCGCGGCCGATGACCAGGTCAGCCTCGGCAAAAGCCTGGGCCGTGTCCTCGATGAACGGGGTCAACGTGGCCTGCACGCCCGCGGCCGCGTAGTTGGCACGCAGCGCCTCGATCTGTTTTTCGCCGCTCTGGTGGAGAACCTGCGGACGCTGGTCGGCCGGGATCAGGGCCAGGGCCTGCGGCACGGTGTCGTTGAGCGCCTGGGCGCCCAGGCTGCCGCCCACCACAAGCAGGCGCAGCGGGCCGCTGCGGCCGGCAAAACGTTCGGCCGGTGACGCCTGGCGCAGGAATTCGGCGCGCAGCGGGTTGCCCACCCACTCGGCTTTTTTGATCACGCCGGGGAAGGCGGTGAACACGCGGTCGGCGATGCCGGCCAGCACCTTGTTGGCCATGCCGGCCACCGAGTTCTGCTCGTGCAGCACCAGGGGCTTGCCCAGCAGCGTGCCCATCATGCCGCCAGGGAAGGTGATGTAGCCGCCCAGACCCACGAGCACGTCGGGCTGCACCCGGCGCACCACACCCAGCGCCTGCCAGAAAGCGCGCAGCAGCTTCAGGGGCAGCAGGAACAGGGTCTTGAGGCCCTTGCCGCGCACGCCGCCGAAATCGATGGTTTCCAGCGCGAAGCCACGCGGCGGCACCAGCCGGCTTTCCATGCTGCCCGGCGCGCCCAGCCAGTGCACGCGCCAGCCGCGCTCGCGCAGTGCCTGGGCCACGGCCAGGCCGGGAAAGATGTGGCCGCCGGTACCGCCAGCCATGATCAGGGCGCAAGGTGGGCGCGTCATGAGCGTCCACCTTTCATGAGCGATGCGTCCCGCATCGGCAGCCGCTGCGCGCCTGCCTGTCGGTGTTGAATAAACCGCCAGCCCTTCATGAGCGCCCACCTTTCATGAGCTGTCGGTTTTCATAGTCGACGCGCAGCACGATCGCGATGGCGATCAGGTTGAGCAGGATGGCCGAGCCGCCGTAGCTCATCAGCGGCAGGGTCAGGCCCTTGGTCGGCAGCGCTCCGAGGTTGACGCCAATGTTGATGAAGGCCTGAAAGCCGATCCACAGCCCCACACCCTGCGCCACCAGCCCGGCGAACACCTGGTCGAGCGCGATGGCCTGGCGACCGATCAGCATGATGCGTCGGGTCAGCCACAGGAACAGCCCGATGAGCACCAGCACGCCGATCAGGCCGAACTCTTCGCCGATGACGGACAGCAGGAAGTCGGTGTGCGCCTCGGGCAGCCAGTGCAGCTTCTCCACACTCCCGCCCAGACCGACGCCGAAGATTTCGCCCCGGCCAATGGCAATCAGCGCGTGCGATAGCTGGTAGCCCTTGCCCAGGGCGTGGTCTTCGCTGAAGGGGTCAAGGTAGGCAAAGATGCGCTCGCGCCGCCATTCGCTGGTCAGCACGATCATGGCAAAGGCCGCCACCACCAGCACCGCCATGAGGAAAAACATGCGGGCATTGACGCCGCCGAGGAACAGGATGCCCATGGCGATGACCACGATCACCATGAACGCCCCCATGTCAGGCTCGGCCAGCAGCAGCATGCCCACGATGAGCACCGCCAGCGCCATCGGCAGCACGGCGCGGAAGAAGCGCTCCTTGACCTCCATGCGGCGCACCATGTAGTCGGCGGCGTACAGCAGCACGCCCAGCTTGGCCAGTTCGGAGGGCTGGAAGTTCATGATCCCCAGCGGAATCCAGCGGCGGGCGCCGTTGACGCCCTTGCCAATCATGGGAATCAGCACCGCCACCAGCAGCAGGATGGCCGCGGTGAACAGCCAGGGCGCCAGCTTCTCCCAGGTGCGGACCGGCAGCTGGAAGGCGATCAAGGCCCCACAAAAGCCGATGCCCATCGACACCGCGTGACGCAGCACAAAGTGGGTCTGCGCATAGTTGCCAAAGCGCGGGTTGTCGGGCAGCGCGATGGAGGCCGAATACACCATCACCAGCCCCCAGGCCAGCAGGGCGACCACCACCCAGACCAGCGGCTGGTCAAAGCCGAGCTCGCGCACCGCGACGTTGCCGGTGCCGGCGTAGCGGCGGCTGGACAGCCGCACGGGCAGGCCGTCGGCGCCCGCCCCGGCCAGCTCGCCGCCGGACAACAGGCTGCGCAGGCGTTCGACGAGGGACTGCAGCCAGACCTTCACAGCGAGCCCTCCAGGTCAACACCTTGTGCGGCGGCCAGTTCACGCACCGCCTCGATGAAGACATCGGCGCGGTGCCGGTAGTCGCGGAACATGTCCAGGCTGGCGCAGGCGGGCGAGAGCAGCACGGCGTCGCCCGGCCGGGCCAACGCAGCGCAGGCCTGTACCGCCTCGGGCAGGCTGGCGCAGTCCTGCAGCGGCACACCGGCCGCTGCAGTGGCAGCCTGCACCTGTTCGCGGATGCGGGCCGCGTCGCGGCCGATCAGCACCACGGCGCGCGCGTGACGGGCCAGCGGTTCGGCCAGTGGCACGAAGTCCTGCCCCTTGCCGTCACCGCCCAGGATGACCACCAGCCGGCGGTCGGCGCCCAGGCCGCGGATGGCGGCCAGCGTGGCGCCCACATTGGTGCCCTTGCTGTCGTCGAAGTACTCCACGTCCTGCAGGATGGCGACCGGTTCGACGCGGTGCGGCTCGCCCCGGTAGTCGCGCAGGCCGTGCAGCATGGGCGCCAGCGGCGCGCCAGTGGACGTGGCCAGGGCCAGCGCCGCCAGCGCGTTGGCGGCGTTGTGGCGACCGCGGATGCGCAGCGCGTCGGCCGGCATCAGGCGCTGGAAATAGATCTCTTCTTCCTCGTCCGCCTTGCGACCACGCTGGCGGGTTTCGTCCAGCGCCAGGGCGCGCACCAGCCAGGTCATGCCGTTGACGGTTTCCAGGCCCCAGTCGCCCGCGCGGGCGGGTTCGTCCAGGCCGAAAGTGGCGAACGCACGGGCCGGGCGCTGGCGGTTGCGGCCCCCGATCTTGACCGTCACGTTGGCCGGCTGCATGGCCACGACCAGCGGGTCTTCGCGGTTGAGCAACATCAGCGCCTGGGCACCGAACACGGCCGCCTTGGCCTGCGCATAGGCGGCCATGGAGCCGTGCCAGTCGATGTGGTCTTCGGTGATGTTGAGCACCGTGGCCGCGGTGGGCACGCTGCCCCAGGCACCACCGTCCGTGCCGTCGAGCTGGAAGCTGGAGAGTTCGAGCACCCAGGCCTGCGGCAGGTGCGGCGGCTGCACCGGTTCGGGCGGGGGCGGCACCCGCATCAGGGGCGCATCGTCGTCCTCGTCGGGGGTGCTCAGCGGCGGCTCGTCATCCGCCGGCAGCCGCTCGCCTTGCGCATCGTCGGTGGTCCCGGCTGGCATGGCGGTCGCGGGCTCGACGGTCTGGAGGTCCGCCGAGGCGTCCCGCTCTGGCTCTGGCTCCGTAGCTGCTTGAGCGAGGGTTTGTGCGGCGGCCTCAGCCTGCGCTTGGGCACTGGCGCGGACTTCTTCATCCAGCGCAGCGCCCAGCACGTCCAGCAGGGCGGGCCCGATGTTGCCCGCCACCGCCACCCGCAGGCCGGCGCGCTGCAGCAGCAGGCCGGTCAGCGAGGTCACGGTGGTCTTGCCGTTGGTGCCGGTGATGGCGAGCACGTGCGGCCGATACGGCCATTGCTCTCGTCGGGCCAGGTCGTGCAGGGCCTGGGCAAACAGGTCGAGCTCGCCCACCCAGGCGGCACCGTGCTGCTGCGCCCAGTCGCGCGCCACGGCGAGCTGCTCGGGCGGCAGGCCCGGGCTGCGGCCGATCAGGTTCCACGGCGCCCGGGCCAGAAGCGCTTCGTCGAACGCGGTGCACACGAAGCTGGCCTGCGGACACTCGGCACGCAGTGCAGCCAGCGACGGCGGGTTCTCGCGTGTGTCCGCCACGGTCACGACGGCGCCGTGGCGCACGCACCAGCGCGCCATCGACAGGCCGGAGATACCCAGCCCGAGGATCAGAACCTGTTGGTCTTTCAGGTCTTTCATCGGAGCTTCAACGTGGACAGGCCGATCAGGCACAGCAGCATGGTGATGATCCAGAAGCGGATCACGACCTGGGTCTCTTTCCAGCCCTTCTTCTCGAAGTGGTGGTGCAGCGGCGCCATCTGGAACAGGCGGCGGCCCTCGCCGTATTTCTTCTTGGTGTACTTGAACCAGCTGACCTGCAGCATCACCGACAGGGCCTCGACCACGAAGATGCCGCCCATGATGGCGAGCACGATTTCCTGCCGCACGATGACCGCAATGGTGCCCAGCGCGCCGCCCAGGGCCAGCGCCCCGACATCGCCCATGAAGACCTGGGCGGGGTGGGCGTTGAACCAGAGAAAAGCCAGGCCGGCACCGGCCATGGCCGCACAGAAGATGAGCAACTCGCCCGCACCCGGAATGTGCGGGACCAGCAGGTACCGGGCGAACACCGCATTGCCGGTCACATAGGCGAACACACCCAGTGCAGAGCCGACCATGACCACCGGCATGATGGCCAGACCATCCAGGCCGTCGGTGAGGTTGACCGCGTTGCTGGCCCCCACGATGACCAGGTAGGTCATGACCACAAAGCCCAGCACCCCCAGGGGATAAGCCACTTCCTTGAAGAAGGGGACGATCAGTCCGGCGCGCGGTGGCAGCTCCAGCGTGAAACCGGAAGCGACCCAGTCAATGAACAGTTGCAGCACGCGCAGGTTGCTGGTTTCGGCCACGCTGAAAGCCAGGTAGAAGGCGGCCAGCAGACCGATGACCGACTGCCAGAAATACTTCTCCCGTGAACGCATGCCCTCGGGGTCTTTGCGCACGACCTTGCGCCAGTCGTCCACCCAGCCAATGGCGCCGAAACCCAGGGTCACCAGGAGCACGATCCAGGTGAATCGGTTGGCTCCGTCGAACCACAGCAGGGTCGACAGGGTGATGGAAAACAGAATGAGCACGCCCCCCATGGTGGGGGTCCCGCCCTTGCTCAGGTGGGTCTGCATGGCGTAGCCGCGAATGGGCTGACCGATCTTCAGCGCAGCGAGGCCACGAATGAAATACGGCCCTGCCACCAGCCCGAGCAACAGGGCGGTCATGGCCGCCATGACGGCGCGGAAAGTCAGGTACTGGAACACGCGCAGGAACCCGAATTCGGGCCCGAGCCCTTGCAGCCATTGCGCCAGACTAAGCAACATGCGAAGGGTCCTTTGATTCGGTGGGGCCGTTGACGGCCAGTGTCTGCAGGGCCTGGACCACACGCTCCATGCGCATGAAGCGGGACCCTTTGACGAGTACGCTGCGCACCGGGGGTTGGGCGGTGAGCGCCTGGGCGTGCAGGTGCTGTGCCAAGGCCGGGACGTCGCTCCAGTGGATGGGCTGCGGCTCGCCTGCGCGGCGCAAGGCTGCACAGGCCAGGCCCATCCAGTCACCCGCGCAATGAACGGACTCGATACCGCTGGCCCTGGCCTGGCGCAGCACTTCCAGGTGGAAGGCCAGGCCCTGTTCACCCACCTCGCCCATGTCGCCCAACACCAGCCAGCGCGGCGCGGGCAACTCGGCCAGCACGCGAATGGCGGCCACCACCGAGTCGGGGTTGGCGTTGTAACTGTCGTCGATCAGGGTCAGCGTACGGTCGGGCAAGGCCACTGCCAGCGCGCGCGACCGGCCACCGACCGGTTCGAAGGCGTCGAGCCCGCGGCCAATGTCGGCCAGCGACACGCCCGCCGCGAGCGCACAGGCTGCCGCGGCGAGCGCGTTGCGCACGTTGTGGCGACCGGCGATGCGCAACCGGCACGTCTGCTCCCCCCAGGGCGATGTCCAGCGCAGGGTCCAGGCGCCGTCCGCCCACTGCGCGGACAGTGCCCGCACATCGGCACCAGGATCGGTGTCGCTGAAGGTCAGCACCGGGTGGCCCTGCGCCAGTTCGCGCCAGATCGCGCTGTGGTCGTCGTCACTGGGGAACACCGCCGTGCCACCAGCGCGCAGCGCGGCGATGACCTGCCCGTTCTCGCGCGCCACGGCCTCGACCGTTCCCATGAATTCCTGGTGCTCGCGCTGCGCGTTGTTCACCAGCGCCACCGTGGGCTGCGCCAGCGCCGCGATGGCTGCAATCTCGCCCGGGTGGTTCATGCCCAGCTCCACCACCGAGAGCCGGTGACCGGCGTGCAGTCGCAGCAAGGTCAGCGGCACACCGATGTCGTTGTTCAGGTTGCCCTGCGTGGCATGGGCGGCATCGCCCACGGCCGCGCGCAGGATGGACGCCACCATCTGCGTCACCGTGGTCTTGCCATTGCTGCCCGTGACGGCGATCAGCGGCAGGTTGAACTGTTCGCGCCACCGCCGGGCCAGTTCGGCCAGCGCCCGCCGGGTGTCGGGCACCTCGACACCGGGCAGCCCGGCCTCGGCCAGCCCTGTGCGGGCCAGTGCCGCCACGGCGCCGGCGGCGCGCGCCTGGGGCAGGAAGTCGTGTGCATCAAAACGCTCACCGGCCAGCGCCACGAACAGGTCGCCGGGCTGCAGGCTCCGGGTGTCGGTGTGCACGCGCAGGGCACGCACCGTGGCCAGTTCCCCCACCACGCGGGCACCGTCCAGTTCGGCCAGGCATTGCATCAGGTTCTTCACAGCGACGCTCCTTTTCCGGCTGCGCGCGCCTGCAGGGCGCGTTGCGCCTGCTGCCAGTCGGAGAAGGGCCGCTTGACCCCCATGACCTCCTGATAGTCCTCGTGCCCCTTGCCAGCCACCAGCACCACGTCGTGCGCCGCCGCACGCTGCACGGACAGCGCGATGGCCTCGGCACGGTCTGCCTGGACGAGCACCTCACCGGGGCGGGACAGTCCGGCACGCATCTGCGCGAGGATGGCCAGCGGCTCCTCGCTGCGCGGGTTGTCACTGGTCAGCACGACCTGCTGGGCCTCGCGCTCGGCCACGGCAGCCATCAACGGGCGTTTGCCGGGATCGCGGTCACCGCCACAGCCGATCACGCACCACAGGCGCCCCCCGCGCTGCCGGGCCACCGGTTGCAGTGCCTGCAGGGCCTTTTCCAGTGCGTCGGGGGTATGGGCATAGTCCACCAGAACCAGAGGCTGGCCATCCTCGGTGCCCACTGGCTGCATGCGGCCGGGTACCGCGGTCATGGCGGCGCACGCCCGCACGGCGTCGGGCAGCGGAACCCCCAGGGCGCGCGCGGCGGCCAGCACGCACAGCAGGTTGGCGACGTTGTAATGCCCGACCAGCGGCAGGCTCAGCCCATACTCACCGGCGGGCTGGCCGTTCGCGTCACGCTCGCCCAGCGTCAGGTGCATGCCCTTGTGGGTGACGCCGATGTCCCGCGCAAACAGGCGCGCCGTCGCCGCCGTCTCGATGCCGACGGTCCACAGGTCCAGCCCTCGCGCCGCCAGGACCTGCGCCAGCAGGACACCACGGTCGTCATCCGTGTTCACCACCGCCGCCGGCAAGCCCGGCCAGTCAAACAAGGCCGCCTTGGCCGACCAGTAGGCGTCCATGCTGCCGTGGAAATCCAGGTGGTCCTGCGTGAAATTGGTGAATACGGCCACCCTCAACCGGGTGGCATTCAAACGCCCTTCGACGATGCCGATGGACGATGCCTCCATGGCCACGGCCCGCACCCCCTGATCGGCCAGCACGCGCAGGCTCGACTGCAGCAGCACCGGATCGGGGGTGGTCATGCCGGTCGATGCGAGCGTCGCGCAACGGCCGGCCACTGGCGGCAGGCCGATGCCCAGCGTGCCCACCACCGCACAGGGCCGTTCGAGCGCGGACAGCACTTGCGCCAGCCACCAGGCACAGGACGTCTTGCCATTGGTGCCGGTGATGCCCACCAGGTCCATCGCTGCACCCGGGTCGCGGTAGAAAGCGCTGGCAATGGGGCCGGCCTGCGACTTCAGACCGGGCACCGCCAGGATGCGTGGGTCCGCCAGACCAAAGGACTCCAGGCCCTCGCGCTCCACCAGCGCCGCCACTGCGCCAGCCGCCAGGGCCGAGGCCACAAAGCGACGCCCATCGGTGGCCGCACCGGGCCAGGCCACAAAGCCGTCCCCCGGGCCGATGCGCCGGCTGTCGCACTGCAACCCGCCGGTCACGCGTTCGCGCAACCAGTCGGCCACAGCCTGGGGATCGCTCAAGACCTGCACCATCAGAACGATTCCTCCACCACCTCGGTGACGATCCTGGGCTTGACGCTCATGTCGGGCTGCACACCCAGGATGCGCAAGGTCTGCTGCACCGTCTCGCTGAACACCGGCGCCGCCACCAGACCACCGTAGAAAACGCCGTTGTTGGGCTCATCGATCATCACCGCCGCCACGATGCGCGGCTGCTCGATGGGCGCGATGCCCACGAACCAGCTGCGGTACTTGCTGCTGGCGTAACCCTTGCCCTCCTGCTTGCGCGCAGTACCGGTCTTCCCGCCCACGGAGTAGCCCATGGTCTGCGCCAGCGGCGCGGTACCACCGGGCCCTGTGGCCAGGGACAACATCTTGCGAACCGCCACCGCATGGTCCGAACCGAACACGCGCACGCCGGTGGCCGGGGTCTCGCTTTTGAGCAGCGTCACGGGGATCAGCTCGCCGTCACGGGCAAAGATGGTGTAGGCCTGTGCCAGCTGAAACAGCGACGCTGACAGGCCATAGCCGTAGCTCATGGTGGCCTGTTCGATCGGCCGCCAGCTTTTGTAAGGACGCAGCCGCCCGCTGACCGCCCCGGGAAAGGGCAGATGAGGCTTCTGCCCGAAGCCGGCCTGCGCGTAGGTCTCCCACATTTCGCGCGGACTCATCTGCATCGCCATCTTGACGGTGCCGACGTTGCTCGATTTCTGGATCACCTCGGCCACCGTGAGCACGCCGTGTGCGTGCGAGTCCGAGATGGTGGAGCCTCCGATGGTGATGCGCCCCGGCGCGGTCTGGATCGACGTCCCCGGGCGCACCAGACCCTTCTCCAGCGCCAGCGCAGCGATGAAGGGCTTCATGATCGATCCAGGCTCGAAACTGTCGGTCAGCGCCCGGTTGCGCAACTGCTCGCCGCTGAGGTTGAGGCGTCGGTTGGGGTTGTAACTGGGGTAATTGGCCAGGGCCAGCACCTCGCCCGTGACCACGTCCAGCACCACCACACTGCCCGCACGGGCCTTGTGGGCCTTCACCGCATCGCGCAACTTTTCATAGGCAAAAAACTGCACCTTGCTGTCAATGGACAGCTGCAAATCGGGACCGTCCACCGGCGGCACCACGTCGCGGATGTCCTCCACCACGCGCCCCAGCCGGTCCTTGATCACGCGGCGCGAGCCGCTTTTGCCGGCCAACTGCCGGTTGAAAGCCAGCTCCACACCTTCCTGACCGCGGTCCTCGACGTTGGTGAAACCCACCACGTGCGCTGCGGCTTCACCTTCCGGGTATTGGCGCTTGTACTCGCGTCGCTGGTAAATGCCCTTGATGTCCAGCGCCGCGATCTGCCGGGCCACCGGCTCATCCACCTGACGCTTGACCCAGACAAAGGTCTTGTCCTCATTGGCCAGCCGCTTTTTCAGGTCGGCCAGCGGCATCTCCAGCAGCCGGGCCAGCTCCGGCAGCCTGGGGTGGGCTTTGTCCACGTCTTCCGGGATCGCCCAGATGCTTTGCGCCACCACGCTGGATGCCAGCAACAGACCGTTGCGGTCCAGCACGCGGCCGCGGTTGGCCGGCAGCTCCAGCGTGCGGGCGAAACGCACTTCGCCCTGGCGCTGAAAGAAATCGTTGCCAAACACCTGCACATACGCCGCACGGGCAGCCAGCGCCGCAAAGCCGCCCGCCAGGGCCGCCACGATGAACTTGCTGCGCCAGACCGGCGTCTTGCTCGCCAGCAGCGGACTGGCGCCGTAGTTGATGCTGCGGCTGGGCCGCTGGGCCGAACGGGATCTCACGGCCGCACCTCCACGACCGGCTGCGCCGCGCGACCGTCGACCACGACATATTGGGTGATCGCCGGGTTGACCGGATGCATCTTGAGGCTGCGGGTGGCCAGCTGCTGCACACGGGCCGAAGTGGCCTGTTCGCGTTTGAGCACGCGCAGCTGCTCGTGTTCGGCCTCCAGCCGGCGCGCCTGGGCCTCCGCACGGTCAATGGCGGTGTACAGACGGCGCGACTCGTACTGGGTGTGAACCAGATAGAACGCACTGGCCAGCACCGCCAACAACAGCACCAGGTTCAGGCGGATCATGGACAGCCCCCCGGCACCGGGCCGCCACCGATGCGGGCCACGGCGGCGGACATCCCCACGGGGGTACCTTCGGCCGTGCTCATGCCATGGCCTCCGTGCGGGTGGCCACACGCATGACCGCACTGCGCGCGCGCGGATTGCCGGCGACTTCTCCGGCCCCGGGCATCACGCGGTACACATCGGCCAGCGGCATGGGCAGCGGCTCGGCAAAGGGCACGCGGCGGTCCACCACGGCACGCGAATGGCGCGCCATGAACTGCTTGACCATGCGGTCTTCGAGCGAATGGAAGCTGATCACCACCAGCCGCCCACCGGGACGCAACACGTGCAGGCTCGCCTCTAGCGCCTGTTGCAGCTCTTCAAGCTCGGCGTTGATGAAAATCCGAAAAGCCTGAAATGTGCGCGTTGCAGGGTCCTTGCCCGGCTCGCGGGTTTTGACCGCGCCAGCCACGACTTCGGCCAGCTCGCGGGTGGTTCGAAGAGGGCCCCGTTCCTGTCGGCGACGATCAATCGCCTTTGCAACCTGTTGAGCAAACCGTTCTTCGCCGTATTCACGAATGACCTCCGCGAGTGTGGACACATCGGCCGTTTCCAGCCATTGGGCGACGCTCTGGCCGCGCGTGGTGTCCATGCGCATGTCCAGCGGACCGTCGTTGCGAAAAGAAAAACCCCGTTCGGGGTCGTCGATCTGCGGCGAACTCACCCCCAGATCCATCAACACACCGTCGACACTGGCCGGCGCCAGTTCGCCCAGGTGGCAGAAACCCGCGTGCCTGATGAAAAAACGGCCATCTCGGGCCGCCATGTCCTGCGCCACCGCGACCGCCTGAGGGTCCTTGTCGAAGGCCGTCAGCCGCCCGCGATCCGACAGCCTTGAGAGGATCAGGCGGGTGTGCCCGCCGCGACCAAAGGTGGCGTCCACGTAATGACCCTCCGTGTTGATCGCGAGCGCCTCGACAGCCTCGCTCAACAGGACGGTCTGATGGGACCATGCGTCTTGCACCGCCATCCTCTAGAAAGAGAAGTCCTTGAACACGTCGGGCATCTCGCCCTGCATGGCCTGGGCTTCCTGCGCCTGGTAGGTCACCGCATCCCAGAGTTCCAGGTAGGCCCCCATGCCCAGCAGCACGGCGTCCTTGCTGATGCCGGCGGCCGCGCGCAGCTCCGGCGATACCAGCACACGCCCTGAGCCGTCCATCTCCACGTCCATGGCATTGCCCAGAAAGATGCGCTTCCACCACTGGGCCTGCATGGGCAGGGCGGCGATGCGCTCGCGGAAACGGTCCCACTCCAGCCGCGGAAAAATCATCAGACAGCCATGCGGGTGCCGCGTGATGGTCAGCTGCCCGGCGGTCGCACCCAGGGCGTCACGGTGCCGGGTCGGCACAGACAGCCGCCCCTTGGCATCGAGACTGAGAGAGGACGCACCCTGGAACACGTTTCAGAACCCTTGAAAGGCAGCTTTCACCACTTAATTGCACTTTTTCCCACTGTATCAGGAAATCGCAGCCAAACAAGCGGTTTTTCAGATTTTTTGCTTTTAAATCAACCACTTAGCGCTGCATCCGGAGATAGTCAGCCGGGAAAATTTAAGCAAAAGCAAGCACTTACAAAGGGGTCTGCAGGTGAAGCTTGAAGACCCTGCGCGCCGCGGGAACGGGAACGAGCTGGCGGGCGGCAGCGGACACGCACACCTTGCGCACACGCCCCGGACCAGGACCGCAACGGAGCCACACGCGCCGGGACGCCGGACGTGGTGCACCAGTGTCCGGTGTCCGGTGTGGGGTGATCAGAGGATGTAGCGGGCGAGATCCTCGTTCCGGCTGAGCGCCCCCAGGCGCTCGTCCACGAGGGCTGCATCAATGCGCACCGTCTGACCCTGCAAACGGGCGGCATCAAAGCTCACGTCGTCGAGCAGATGCTCCATCACGGTGGCCAGGCGCCGCGCACCGATGTTTTCGGTGCGTTCGTTCACATCGCAAGCCACCTGGGCGAGCCGGCGAATGCCCTCGGGGGTGAATTCGAGCACCACCCCCTCGGTGGCCAGCAAGGCCTCGTACTGTTGCACAAGACTGGCGTGGGTGCGGGTCAGGATGGCCTCGAAGTCGTCCACCGACAGCGACTGCAGTTCGACCCGGATCGGGAAACGACCCTGCAATTCGGGGATCAGGTCGCTGGGCCTGGAGAGGTGGAAGGCACCCGAGGCAATGAACAGGATGTGGTCAGTCCTGACCATGCCGTACTTGGTGGACACCGTCGTGCCTTCCACCAGCGGCAGCAGGTCGCGCTGAACCCCCTGGCGGGAAACGTCGGCGCCACCGGCTTCGCTGCGCGAAGCCACCTTGTCGATTTCATCGATGAACACGATGCCGTTTTGCTCGGTCGCCTGCAGCGCCCGCGCCTTGACCTCCTCCTCGTTGACCAGTTTGGCCGCTTCCTCGTCGATCAGTTGCTTCATGGCATCGCCGATCCGGAGCCTGCGCGTGCGGCGCCGGTCCTGCCCCATCTGGCTGAACAGGCCGCGCAACTGCTCGGCCATGTCTTCCATGCCCGCCGGCCCCATGATCTCCATGACCGGTCGCGGCTCGGCCAGGTCGATGTCGATCTCGCGATCCGCCAGCGCGCCCTCGCGCAGTTTTTTCCGAAAGGCCTGGCGGGCCGTGTTGTCGGGGCTGGCGGCCGACTCGAAGCCGACGCTGCGCGGCGGCGGCACCAGCACATCCAGAATCCGCTCCTCGGCTGCGTCCTCGGCACGCAGGCGCTGGCGACGCACCTCGGCCTCGCGCGCCTGCTTGACCGCCATCTCCACCAGGTCGCGGATGATGCTGTCCACGTCCTTGCCCACGTAGCCTACCTCGGTGAACTTGGTGGCCTCGACCTTGATGAAGGGCGCATCGGCCAGCTTGGCCAGGCGACGCGCAATCTCGGTCTTGCCCACGCCGGTGGGGCCGATCATCAGGATGTTCTTGGGCGTGATCTCGGCGCGCAGCTTCTCGTCGACCTGCTGGCGCCGCCAGCGGTTGCGCAGCGCAATCGCCACCGCGCGCTTGGCACCGTTCTGGCCAATGATGAAGCGGTCGAGTTCGGAGACGATCTCCTGCGGGGTCATGGAAGACATGGGATTGCCTGAAAGACGGTGGAACGGACGTTAGGCGGCCCCCCATCGCGCACGGGCGGTACCGGCACCCAGAGCCGCCCGGCGCGGTGGCCGCCAGCAGCGGTCATGCGCCCAGCACTTCGACCGTGTGGTTCATGTTGGTGTAGATGCAGATGTCGCCGGCAATCGCCAACGACTGCCGCACCACGTCCTCGGCACTGAGTGTGGTGTGCTGCACCAACGCCCGCGCAGCAGCCTGCGCATAGGCGCCGCCGGAGCCGATGGCGACCACACCGTGCTCGGGCTCGAGCACGTCACCGTTGCCGGTGATGATCAGCGCCGCGCTGCGGTCGGCCACAGCCAGCATGGCTTCGAGACGGCGCAGCGCGCGGTCGGTGCGCCAGTCGCGTGTGAGTTCGATGGCCGCCCGAACCAGGTGCCCCTGGTGCTTGTCCAGTTTGGCCTCGAAGCGCTCGAACAGCGTGAACGCATCGGCTGTGGCGCCGGCAAAACCGGCCAGCACCTGATCGCGGTAGAGCTTGCGGACCTTGCGCGCCGTGCCCTTGACGACAACGTGACCCAGGGTGACCTGGCCGTCCCCACCGATGGCGACCTGGACCCCCTGCGGCGTCTCGCGACGCACGCAGACGATGGTGGTTCCGTGAAAACTTTCCATGAGGACCCCAAAAGGGCTTCGTCAACAACCGCCGCCGCGATGCGCGAGCGTGAGCAGGGGCTCAGTCGCCGAACATCTTCTGCTTGAGTTCACGCCGTTGCTGCGCTTCCAGCGACAGGCTGGCGGTGGGGCGCGCCATCAGACGGCCCAGACCAATGGGTTCTCCGGTCTCCTCGCAGTAACCGTAATCACCACTGTCGACACGGGCGATGGCCTGCTCGATTTTTTTGAGCAGCTTGCGCTCCCGGTCACGGGTGCGCAGCTCCAGCGCGTGTTCTTCTTCAATGGTGGCGCGGTCGGCCGGATCAGGCACCACCACCGTGTCCTCACGCAGGTGCTCGGTGGTTTCGCCGGCATTGGCCAGCATGTCAGCCTTGAGTTGCGCGAGTTTGCGACGGAAAAAGGCCAGCTGCACATCGTTCATGTACTCGCTGTCGGGCATGGCCAGCACGTCCTGATCGACCAGGCTTTCAACGGAAACCGTCTTCCAGTTGTTGGCCCGCTTGGGATCTTTCTGGACAGCGGGGGGCGCAGTAGGGGTCATTACGCGTTCGTTCATGGTGAAAAAAGTGGCCTTCGCGGCGTCGGGTGCGTGGGTCGGGACCACGGCGGCCTGGGTCATCTGTTCCATCATGACCTTTTTGGCCGCGCGCTTGCCCAGCGGCCGGGGGCTGGGCTCAACCACCACCGCCGGCGCCCGCACCGGTTGGACGGCCGCTTTGGCCGGGACCTTGGCTGCTGCTGCCCGGGCGGGTTTGACCGGCGCGGCGGCGACCACAGCCTTTGCAGACGGCGGCGTTTGCCTGGGAACAGGCGCGGAGGCCGGGCGCGCCGGGACCCGGTCTGCTGCCGAGGAGCGCTGACCGGTCACGGCCACCGGTGCGGCAGGCTGTCGAGGGGTTTTGCGGGCCGTCGCAGCGGCTTTGGGTGCCGCTTTCGGGGTTGGCGCAGGAGCGGCCACTGACCGGCCACCAGCCTTCTTGTCAGCCCCTTTGGCGATTGTCTTGCTGACTGTCTTCGTTACCGTCTTCGTTACCGTCTTGGCGCCGGACCGGACCGGCGGAGGGGCCGCCGCGGCAGAACGCTTCGAAGGCTTGGCCCGCTCCGCAGGCGCCGTGCCGGCGGTCTTGCGGGAGGTCGCTGTCCGGGGGGACGGTGCTTTCACAAGGGTTCTCCTCTCAGTGCCTGACGAAGCATGCTGCAGGGGGCCGATACCGCGATCGGCAACAACCGCCGGGGTATTCGTCGTGGCCGGCTCGCGCAGGGCTGCTGGGGTTATACCCTGTTTGCGCTCGGCCTTTGACCGTCGCTGGGCAACCGGTCTGGGCGGCGATTGTAGCGACGGCTTCCCGTCGCCAGCCGGCACGGGCACCGAGGGGAAACCCAGACCCTTGAGAAAGGACAGAAGGAACACGGCGTTCTCAGACCAATGCCTGGTCCAGCCCCTGGACCAGAATGTCTCGCGGCAGGTCGATGCCGATGAACACCATCTTGCTGGTGCGGACCTCACCCTCGGCCCAGACCGGGCCCAGGTCGCTGCCCATGAGCTGGTGCACGCCCTGGAAGATCACCTTGCGGTCGGTTCCCTTCATGTTCAGCACGCCTTTGTAGCGCAGCATCTTGGGCCCGTAGACCTGCACGATGGCGCCCAGGAAGTCTTCCAGCTTGGCCGGGTCAAAGGCGCGGTCGGACCGGTAGACGAAGCTCTTCACATCATCGTCGTGATGGTGGTGGTGTCCGTGGGCATGCCCGTGCTGGTGCGAGGGGTGGTTGCAATGCTCGCCGTGTTCGTGTTCGTGGTGCTCATGACCGTGGTCGTGGTTGTCCACGGTCAGGAAGTCCGGATCGATGTCGAGCTTGGCATTCAGGTTGAAGCCGCGCAGGTCGAACACATCCTTGAGCGCCACATCACCGAAATGCACCGGGCGCACGGGCGCGCGCGGGTTCATGTGCTTGAGGCGGTGGATCAGCGCGTCCACGTCCTCCTGATCGACCAGATCGGCCTTGCTGATGAAGATCTGGTCGGCAAAACCCACCTGGCGGCGCGCTTCCTGACGCTCGTTGAGCTGCTGTGCCGCGTGCTTGGCGTCCACCAGGGTCAGGATGGCGTCCAGCAGGTACTGCTCGGCCACTTCGTCGTCCATGAAGAAGGTCTGCGCCACCGGGCCGGGATCGGCCAGGCCGGTGGTCTCGATCACCACGCGCTCGAAGTCCAGTTCGCCCTTGCGCTTTTTCTGCGCCAGATCGGCCAGGGTGGCACGCAGGTCGTCGCGGATGGTGCATCAGATGCAGCCGTTGCTCATCTGGATGATGTTTTCCTGCGTGTCGGCCACCAGGATTTCGTTGTCGATGTTCTCCTCGCCAAACTCGTTCTCGACCACGGCGATCTTCTGCCCGTGGGCTTCGGTCAGCACGCGCCTGAGCAGCGTGGTCTTGCCCGAACCGAGGAAGCCGGTGAGGATGGTGGCGGGAATCAGCGACATGGCGGGGGTCCGTATGCAAAAAGCAGGCCGGGAGTGTAGTGCAGGGAATGGACACCCGTGAGAAGGCAGAACATCCGCCGGCCGCCCCAGGGCGGATCAGCCCCCGCCGGGGGGGCCGTCCGCGCCCACGGTCGAGCATGGGGGCTCAGAACTTCTTCATCACCACCAGCCCCTTGAGGTACTCACCCTCGGGGAACGCCGTGGTCATCGGGTGGTCGCAGGCGCCACCCAGACGCTGCAGGATGGCGCCATCCACCCCGGCGTCCATGGCGGCCGACGCCACGATCTTGTGAAACAGCTCGACACCGATACCGCCCGAACACGAGAAGGTGAACAGCACGCCACCCGGCGGCAGCAGCTTGAACGCCAGGCGGTTGATGTCCTTGTAGGCGCGAGCAGCCCGCTCCGCGTGCGCCACGGTCGGCGCGAGCTTGGGCGGGTCGAGCACGATGGCGTCGAACAACCGGCCCTCGGCCACAAACTGGCGCAGCGAGGCGTTCACATCGGCGTCGATGAAGCTGGCCCGCGACGGGTCCAGCCCGTTGAGCAGCAGGTTGGTGCGCGCCTGTTCCAGCGCCGGGCCGGACGAGTCGATGCTGGTCACGTGCCCCGCGTCGCCCGCCAGCGCCGCCACCGAGAAACCACCCGTGTAGCTGAAGCAGTTGAGCACCTGGGCGAACTTCAGGCGTTTGGCGTAGTCGTGCAGCACCCGCCGGCTGTCGCGCTGGTCGAGGTAATAACCGGTCTTGTGCCCCAGGGCGATGTCCAGGCCCAGGCGCCAGCCGTGTTCTTCCAGCGCAAAGGCCGTGGGACCGTCACCGCGCAGCCAGCCCGTCACCTCGGGCAACCCCTCCAGCGCGCGGGAACTGGCGTCGGAGCGTTCGTACAGGCGCGGGCAGCCGGTCAGGTCCAGCAGCGCGTCAGCGATCACGTCTTTCCAGCGCTCGACACCGGCGGCGCCGAACTGCGCCACCAGGGTGTCGCCGTAGCGGTCCACCACCAGGCCGGGCAGGCCGTCGGATTCGCCATGCACCAGGCGCAAGCCGTTGCTGGCGATGCCCATACGCTCGCGCAAGGCGATGGCGCGGCGCAGCGTGTCGTGGAAGAAGCCGGCGTCGATGCGTTGGTCCTGTTCGAAGCTCCAGGCGCGCACGCGGATTCTGGATTGAGGCGAGTACGCGCCCCAGGCGAGGAACTGGCCGTCGGCGCTGTCCACACGCACGGTCTCTCCGGCATCCGCACCGCCTTTGGCGATGGCGCCGTCGAACACCCAGGGGTGGCGGCGCAGCAGCGAGCGGTCCTTGCCGGGTTTGAGTCGGATGATCTTCATGAAGGCAATTGTCCCCCCGCGCCGCAGGCGGCGCGCGCGGGGGGGGGGGGGGAGGACTGCGTTAAGGCCTCAGGTAAACGAAGCCTTCCCGGGCCTGGAGTTTGGCGACCTCGGCCACGCCAGACGGCACGATCTTGGCTTCCATCACCACCTTGGAAGGATCGATCTTGCGCGAGACCAGGGTGTTGTTGCACACCCGGAACTCCACTCCCTTGCCGGCCAGTTCGCCAATGGCACCGGCGAACGGCTGCTCCATCTGGTTGGTTGCACCATCGAGCAGGAAGTCGATACCCAGGCCATGGGTGACCACCACAATCTTGGCCTTGGGGTCAGCGGCCAGATGGTTGCGGATGTTGTTGATGGCGCGCGAGGCCTGGGGGATGCCTTCACTCATGTGGTAGACGGTCTTGATCACGTCGTCAGCGGCCTGGGCGCCTGCGCAGACGCTGAGCAACAGGGCGAGCACGGTTGTCTTGAAAACGGACAGCAGCTTGAACACGGGAGACTCCTTCATGGCATGGACAGCAGCAAACAACACGAGACCGGTATTCTGGGGGCAGTATCCGCCGGTGCCACCGGGAATACCCGCCTGCCCTGCCCCGCTCAGGGTTTCTTGCGCGCCCGCGGATGGGCGGCGTCATACACCTGGGCCAGGTGCTGGAAATCCAGACGCGTGTACACCTGTGTTGTGCTGATGCTGGCATGACCCAGCAACTCCTGCACGGCACGCAAATCACCACTGCTTTGCAGCATGTGGCTGGCATAGGAATGGCGCAACATGTGCGGATGCACCGGTGTGGACAAGCCCGCCAGCATCGACCGGCGCCGCAGCCGCACGCGAATGTGCTGTGGCGTCAGGCGCTGCCCACGGCTACCGATGAACAGCGCCGGGTCGTCGCACGCCCAGTCGCCGCGCACCGCCAGCCAATTGGCCAGCGCCGCCAGGGCCGCGCTGCCGACCGGTACGCTGCGGCGCTTGCGGCCCTTGCCCAGCACATGGGCTTCGCCGGCCTGCGGGTCGATCCAGCCGAGCGCAGTCGTACTGGCGGCCACGTCCAGCCCCACCAGTTCGCCGATCCGCAGGCCGCAGCCATACAGCAGCTCGGTGATGCAGCGGTCGCGCGCTTCCCGACGGGGGTCCTCGCCTTCCTGCTCGTACGCGGCCAGTGCCACCGCGTCGTCCACCCCCAGGGCCTTGGGCAAGGGCTTGCCCGCCTGGGGCGCCCGGACGTCTTGCACCGGGTTCTGTCCGATCAGGCTCTCGCGCCCCAGCCAGGCATAGAAACCGCGCCAGCCCGAGAGGATGAGCGCGATGCCGCGCGCGCTGCGGCCGGCGCCGTGCATGTTCGCCACCCAGCGCCGGATGTGCCCGCTGCCCACCTGAGCCAGCCCCACACCCGCGGTCCGCGCATGCTGCTGCAACTTCTCAAGGTCGGCCGCGTAGAGGGTCACCGTTCGCTCAGCCAGGCGTTTTTGCACCCGCGCGTGTGCCAGGTAGGCCTGGACCCAGGCCTCGTCGGGAGCCACGGCGGTGGACGGGGGATCGGAGGACATCCGCTGGCGATGGTGTTCATTCGCTGCCCGTGCGGGGCAGCGCGACTCAGGCGGGCAGCAGTCGTGACAGCGCGGCAGCGCCCAAGGCGCCGATGCGCTCAAGAAAGTCGGTGCCCATGTCCGGCGTGAAGCGCTGTACTTGCGGCGAGGCCAGCACCAGCAAGCCAAAGACCGGCTGATCGGCGGCGGCGCGCAGCGCCATCAGGGCCAGTGAACTCGCCGGATCGGGCAGCCAGTGCCCCACCTCCAGCCCGGGATTGGCACCACAGTACGGCTGGCTCAGCGAGGCGGCAAAAGCCTGCACGTCCTCGCTCACCGCCTGGGCTTCGGGCAGCCCGGCAAAGTCGGGCGCCACCCCCCAGAGCCTGACGACCACCTGGGGCACATCAAACTGCGCGGCAATCCCACCGGTCACAGCGGCCAGGAGTTCGGCCGGCGTTCGTGAAAGGAGCAACTGCCGTGTCCAGCGCTGCAGACGGTCGGCAATGGCGGTGTTTTCGTGCCCGTGGCGGATCATCTCGGCCGCCTTGAGCTCCAGCCCCCGGATTTTTTCGCGCAACAGCTCGGCCTGACGCTCCTGCAGGCTGATGGCGCGATGGCTGTGCGGACTGGTCAGTTGCACCGCGGCCAGCAGTCCCGCATGACGTTCAAAAAAGTCGGGCGTGTTGGCCAGGTAATGCGCGATGTCGTCTTCGGTGATCGGAGGGATGGAGGCGTCGGTCATGGTGGTGTGCGGCATGGGGTTCAGGCGAGGTCGGGTATGTCGATCACCCCGTCGAAGACAGGCGTGGCGGGACCGGTCATGAAAACCGGGGCGTCGTGGGTGGGCGTGTCCTGCCATTCGATGGTCAGCACGCCACCGTGGGTCTGCACATCCACGCGCGCGTCCAGCAGACCCAGGCGGATGCCGGCCACCACGGCCGCGCAGGCACCGGTGCCGCAGGCCAGGGTCTCGCCGGCGCCACGTTCGTACACGCGCAGCCGCACATGCGAGCGGTCCACCACCTGCAGGAAGCCGGCGTTGACGCGGGCCGGGAACTGCGCATGGCGTTCGATCTGCGGGCCCCAGGCGGCCACCGGAGCGGTGTCCACGTTGTCCACCAGCAGCACGGCGTGCGGGTTGCCCATGGACAGCACGGCCGCCGGAACCACCTCGCCGCCCGTCAGCGGCAGGGGCCAGCGCTCGAAATTCCCCATGCGGGTGGGCGTCAGGCCGGCGGCGTCAAAAGGCACACGCGCCCGGTCGAAGATGGGGGCGCCCATGTCCACGGTGACGCGGCCGTCGTTGTTCAGGGCCAGACTGATCTCGCCGTGCCGGACCTTCACCCGCACCGGGTTGCGGTCGGTCAGGCCCTTGTCGCGCACGAAGCGCACGAAACAGCGCGCACCGTTGCCGCAGTGCTCGACCTCACCGCCGTCGGCGTTGTGGATCACGTATTCGAAGTCCACGCCGGCCGACGGCGCGGGGCGCACGGACAGGATCTGGTCAGCGCCGACCCCGAAATGCCGGTCAGCCAGGAAGCGGTACTGGGCCGCGCTCAGGCCCAGGCGGCCGCGCGTCTCGTCGAGCACGACGAAGTCGTTGCCCGCGCCCTGCATTTTGGTGAACGGCACTCGCATGGGGCGATTATCCGCCCAGCCCGGTGCGCTTCATGCCGGTGCAGACGCACCGCCACGGACCGACACGCACACACTGCAGCCGATTGCGCACAAAGCCGGTGCCACTTTGTATGCAATCTTGTGCGGATTGCATACAAAGTGGCTGGCACGGCTCGTGCAAGACAGCGGGCATGGACGCACCCTCCTCCGCCCCCGCCGCCGTCGAACTGATCGCCCTGACCAAGCAGTATGGTCCGGGGGCCGCCGCCGTCGATGCCATCGATCTGCGCATCGCCGCCAACAGCTACTGCTGCCTGCTCGGCCCCTCGGGCTGCGGCAAGAGCACGACGCTGCGCATGATCGCCGGGCACGAAAGCACCACCAGCGGCGACATCCTGCTGGAGAACCGCAACATCACCCGCCTGCCGGCGGCTGCACGCGGCACGGCCATGATGTTCCAGAGCTTTGCGCTGTTCCCGCACCTCTCGGCGCTGGACAACGTGGCCTTCAGTCTCAAGATGAAGGGCGTGGCCAAGGCCGAACGTCACGCCCGCGCGCAGGACCTGCTGCAGCGCGTGGCCATGGGCCACCTGGCGCAGCGCAAGCCGGGCGAACTCTCCGGCGGCCAGCAGCAGCGCGTGGCGCTGGCGCGTGCCCTCATCACCCAGCCGCGTGTGCTGTTGCTGGACGAGCCGCTCTCCGCGCTCGACCCCTTCCTGCGCATCCAGATGCGCGCCGAGCTGCGCCACTGGCAGCGCGAGCTGGGACTGACATTCATCCACGTCACGCACTCGCAGGAAGAGGCCATGGCGCTGGCCGACACCATGGTGGTGATGAACCACGGCCGTATTGAACAGGCGGGTCCGCCGCACACCGTCTACAACCGCCCGGCCAGCGAGTTCGTGGCGCGCTTCATGGGTGGCCACAACGTGCTGCAGACCGCCGACGGCAAGGTCGCCGTGCGCAATGACCACATCCGCCTGACCGAAGCCGGCAGCACCGGCTGGACCGCCACCGTGAGCGACGTCGAGTACCAGGGCACCTATGTGCTGCTGGGCCTGCAGCTCGACGGCGGTGGTGCCGACCGAAGCGTGTCGGTCATGTTGCCCGAATCCGCATTCGTTGCCCGTCCCTGGGCCCCCGGTGAACGCGCCGATCTGCATTGGAACGCGGACCAGGCACACGCCCTGGCCACCTGATCCCGTCTGTTTTCTCCCTCCCCCGTCCCCCACCTCAAACCAAGGAGCTTTCCATGTCCGATTTGCACAACCCCTTGTCAACCGAAGGCCTGTCGCGCCGCAGCCTGCTGCAGGGCACCGCCGGCATGGCCGGCATCCTGGCCAGCGGCCTGTCTCCGGCCATCGCGCAGGAGAAGATCACCCTGCGCTACCTGGGCACCGCGGTGAACCAGGACAAGACGATTGCCGAGAAGTTCGAGAAGGACACCGGCATCAAGATCCAGTACGTGGCCGTGACCACCGACGACGTGACCAAGCGCGCCGTCACCGCCCCCAACAGCTTCGACCTGATCGACACCGAGTACTTCTCCCTGAAGAAGATCGTGCCGACCGGCAACCTCAAGGGCATCGACTCCAAGAGGATCAAGAACGCCGACAAGATCACCACCCTGTTCACCAAGGGTGAAGTCGCCGGCAAGAAGGTGGGCGACCAGGGCACGGCTCCCAAGAAAGTGATGTACCTGGAGAGCGAAAAGTCCAAAAAGCTCGCCGCTGCGCCCACGCAGTTCATGTCGCTGAGCCCCACCGTGTACAACGCCGACACGCTGGGCATCCGCCCCGACCTGATCAAGCGCCCGATCTCCTCCTGGGCCGAACTGCTGAACCCCGAGTTCAAGGGCAAGGCCGCCATCCTGAACATCCCGTCCATCGGCATCATGGACGCCGCGATGGTGGTGGAAGCCATGGGCATCCACAAGTACAAGGACAAGGGCAACATGACCAAGGCCGAGATCGACCTGACGATCAAGACCCTGATCGAGGCCAAGAAGGCCGGCCAGTTCCGCGCGTTGTGGAAGGACTTCAACGAGTCCGTCAACCTGATGGCCTCCGGCGAAGTGGTGATCCAGTCCATGTGGTCGCCCGCCGTCACCGCGGTGCGCACCAAGGGCATCGACTGCGTGTTCCAGCCGCTCAAGGAGGGATACCGCGCCTGGGCCGCCGGCTTCGGCCTGCCGGCCACCCTGTCGG
>JBJTNV010000014.1:0-9775 GCA_046074205.1 Hydrogenophaga sp. | reverse complement strand
AGGTAGTTCAGGTCCCACTGCAGTTCGGCGGCTTCACGGCCGATACCGGCGGTGCGCGCGATGATGCTCATGCCGTTGGGGTATTCGAGCTGGTCCAGCGCGGCCTTGAGCTCCTGGCGGTCTTCGCCTTCGATGCGGCGGCTGACGCCACCACCACGCGGGTTGTTGGGCATCAGCACCACATAGCGGCCGGCCAGGCTCACAAAGGTGGTCAGCGCCGCGCCCTTGTTGCCGCGCTCTTCCTTTTCGACCTGGACCAGCAGCTCCTGGCCTTCCTTGATCACGTCGTTGATGCGGGCCTGGGATGGCGAAACGTTGCCCTGGAAGTACTGCTTGGAAATTTCCTTGAACGGCAGGAAGCCGTGGCGGTCTTCGCCGTAGTCGACGAAGCAGGCTTCAAGAGAGGGCTCGACGCGGGTGACGACGGCCTTGTAGATGTTGCCCTTGCGCTGTTCGCGCCCTTCGATTTCGATTTCATAGTCGAGCAGTTTCTGCCCGTCCACGATCGCCAGGCGGCGTTCTTCGGCCTGCGTGGCATTGATCAGCATGCGCTTCATGTGGCTTTTCCTTCGCTGTGACATGACGTCATTGGCCCGTCGCACAAGGCGGCGGGTGGCGGGGCCACGAGCCCGATGAAAAACGCAAACGGGGAGGGAATTGCCGGAGAGCCGCTGTCGGGGTGACCGATCCGTGGGTGCCCGTGGTGGGCACCGCATCGATCACCGGGTCAGGGCGTAGGCGCGTGGACGTGGGTGAGCAGGGCAGGCGTGACGCTTGTCTTTGCAGACTTCCATCGTGCCGGTTGCATCGCTGACTTCACTGACATCCTCGACCAGCCATCCCCTGCGGGGCGGCTGGTCGATGGGGGTATTCCGTATTCGGTTTGGCGGTTTCTCGTTCGGGCCCTGACCGCTGACCGACCGGGCAGACCGCTTGCCGGCGCTCGCATGGAAGCGACGGGGGCAGGGGCTGCGGGGCGGGACGTGCGGCTGGCCATCTCTTGGGCCAGGCGTGGCCCCGGCATCTGCTGCGTCGGGGGCCTGTGCCGGTTGACTGGCTTAAACTCAAGCAAATCAAACACTTACGGCACTCGTCTGGCACCGCGCATTATAGAGCGCAGCCCCATCGGCGTGGGGTGGTTTTTGCAGCAGCATTTCCCGGGATTTTCATGACTTCCACTTCGCCCAGCGCGCCCGTGCAGTACCTGACGGTGGACGAGGAGTCGGCCGGCCAGCGGCTGGACAACTTGCTCATTCGCGTGCTCAAAGGGGTGCCCAAGACGCACATCTACCGCATCATTCGCTCCGGCGAGGTGCGTCGCAACAAAGGGCGGGCATCGGCTGACGAGCGCGTCCAGGCGGGCGATGTATTGCGCATTCCCCCGATTCGCCTGTCCGAACGTGCCCTAGACAAGGCGCAACTGCCGGCGCCGCCACGCGAATTTCCCGTGGTGTTTGAGGACGAGGCATTGCTGGCGATCGACAAGCCCGCCGGTATGGCGGTGCACGGTGGCAGCGGCGTGAGTTTCGGCGTGATCGAACAGATGCGTCAGGCCCGGCCTCAGGCCCGGCTGCTGGAATTGGTGCATCGACTCGACCGTGAAACCAGCGGTTTGCTGTTGATTGCCAAAAAGAGAAGTGCACTCAAGGCACTCCAGGACCAGTTTCGCGAACGGGAAACAGGGAAAACCTATCTGGCCCTGGTGCGCGGGCAGTGGCCGGCCAACCATAAGGTCATTGATCTGCCGCTGCACAAATACCTGCTGCCCGACGGCGAGCGGCGCGTCCGGGTCACCACCCAGGACGATCCCGACGGTATGCGGTCGGTCACGCTGGTCCGGGTGGCCCGGCGCGTTCCTGCCCCGCCGGGTCTGGGCATCGAGGCGGATTTCAGTTTGCTTGAAGTCACCATCAAAACCGGGCGAACACACCAGATCCGCGTGCATTTGTCGCATGCCGGATACCCCATTGCCGGGGATGACAAGTACGGTGATTTCGAGCTCAACCGCCAATTGGCCCGTCTCGGATTCAAACGCATGTTTCTGCATGCCTGGCGGTTGCAACTGCGCCACCCGGTCAGCGGGGAGGTTCTGAAACTCCAAACGGAATTGCCCCCGGAACTGCAGCGATGGCTGCCGGATGAAAATAAGCATTAGAATCCGCCCAGCATCTCGGGATGCGATCATGTCTCCCCTGTTTTCATGGATTCCAAAGGAAATGCAATGGCAACCTATTCCGAACTGATGGCCCAGGCCCAGGCTTTGATGGCGCAGGCTGAGCAGGCGCGCAAAGACGAATTGTCCGGCGTGATCGCGGACATCAAGTCCAAAATGAAGCAATACGGCCTGACGGTTGCTGATCTGGGTGGCGCCGCCGCCGGCGGTACCCGCAAGCCCGCCAAGTCCAAGTCGGCGGCGCCGGCCAAGTACCGTGGCCCGAATGGCGAACTCTGGGCCGGCGGCCCGGGCCGCAAGCCCGAGTGGGTGCGCGCCGTGCTGGCTGCGGGCAAGAGTGTCGAGGACTACCGCATCTGAGTGCCGGCACTGCCCCATGAAAAAACCCGCCGCTGGCGGGTTTTTTTCGGCTCCTCTGGTCCCCGGGGGCGCATTCACAGCCAGATCACGACCCGGCCGGTGGCTTCCCAGGCTTCGTAGTGCTGGGCGTACAGGTCTTCGATGCGGTTGCGCTTGACCTTGAAGGTGGGCGTGATCACATCGTTGTCCACCGTCCAGGCGGTGGTGGTGACGACCAGTGTTTTCAGGCGCTCGTGCGGGTCCAGCGTGGCGTTGATGCGCTCAAGGTGCGCACCCAGGGAGGCCTCCAGCGTCTGCCGGATGGTGGGATCGGAAGCCCCGGCCGCCGCCTCGGCGTTGAGCATGACGATGCCCAGCGGCTGGCCCAGGTTGGCGCCAGTGACCACACAGGCCTCGACCGCTTCGTGCATGACCAGTTTGTCTTCGATGGGGGCGGGCGCCACGTACTTGCCCTTGCCAGTCTTGAACAGGTCCTTGACCCGGCCGGTGATGCGCAGCAGGCCCTGGGCATCAATGCTGCCCTTGTCCCCCGTTTTGAGCCAGCCGTCGGCGGTGAACATCTCGGCTGTTTTTTCCGGCTCCTTGTAATAACCCGACATCAGCGCCTGGCTGCGCATCTGGATTTCGCCGGTGGCCGGGTCGATGCGGTGTTCCACGCCCGGGTAGGTCGGGCCGACGGTGCCTTGCTGGTTCTGGCCATGGACGGTGATGTGCGAGAGCGCGAGGTTTTCGGTCATGCCGTAGCCCTCGTTGATCGGCAGGCCAAGCCGGCCGTACCACTGCAGCAGGGCCAGCGGCATGGGGGCGGCGCCACCCGCGGCGAAGGTGCACTGGTCGAGGCCGAGGGCCTTCTTGACCTTCTTGCGCACGATGCCGCCGAGGATGGGAATGCCCAGCAGGCGCTGCAGCTTGGCCGGCGGCAGCTTGTGGTGCACACCCTGCTGGAACTTGACCCACAGGCGCGGCACCGAGAAGAACACCGTCGGTCGTGCGCGCTGCAGGTCGGCGGTGAAGGTGTCGAGCGACTCGGCGAAGTACACCCGCATGGCGGTGCGCAGCCAGCCGTGTTCGACCAGCATGCGCTCGACCACGTGGGCCAGTGGCAGGTAGGACAGCATGCGGTCGTCCTGGGTCAGCGGGATGCGCTGCAGGCCACGGTCCAGCGCCCAGGCGAAATTGCCGAAGGAGTGCATCACGCCCTTGGGCATGCCGGTGGTGCCGGAGGTGTAGATCAGCGTGGCCAGTTCGTTTTCACCACGGGTGGGCGATTCGGCCATGGGCGCGGTGCGCGCGAGGATGTCGTCCCAGTCGTCAAAACGGGTCCGGGCGTCTTCCGGCGAGAGCGGGTAGCTGATGCAGGGCATGCCCTCGGGGACTCCCGGCTTCATCTGCTCCCATCCGTCGAGCTTGCCGACGAACAGCGCGCGGCTTTCGCTGTGCTCGAGGATCTGGCGGATGGTGTCCGGCGCCAGCGTAGGGTAGAGCGGGACCGACACGTGTCCCGCCATCCAGATGGCCAGGTCGCTCATCATCCACCAGGCGCAATTCTTCGAGAGAATGGCCACCTGGCTGCCCGCAGGCCATCCCTGGTCCCGCAGGTGTGCTGCCATCCGGCGAACCTGGTCGGCCACTTCCGACCAGCTGAAGTCCCTGACCGTTCCGTCCCCCATCGGCTGGGTCAGTGCGATCCGGTTTGGGGCGGTCCGCTCCCAGTGGTAGAGGCGCTCAAGGGCCAGGAATTCGGGGGCGATGGTGTGCATGCGTGTGCTCCGAGGGTCGACGAGAGCCCCCGAATCTAGCGGTCTGCGCGCAGCGGGCGATCAGGGTTTGCCCGCCAGTTGCGCCGGTCGTCAGCCCTCGGCTGGTTCGGCGGACGGCAGGGCAATGCGGTCGTCGATACTGAACTGGTAATCCTGGAAGACGTGTTCGGCGGTCAGCAGCTGGTAGCTCCCGTCGGCGTTGCGCAGCGTCGTGTCTTTGAGCCTGGACGTGGTCTGGCCGCAGGTCCAGATCTCGAAATTGCGCATGTGCGTACACAGGCAGGTTTTGTCCCAGACCTGAACGCGTTTTTCACCCGGGTGTGCCGCCACCTCCCGGTTGTAGGCGTCGATGTAGGCGCACTTGCCATTGGCATCGAGCAGGTAACCGTAGGCTTCGCAGTTCGGGCGGATGCCGTCGCCAATGCCCGGGCTGCTTTTGATCATGCGCATCGGATACCCGGTGGGCGAGATTTCATTGACTTCGATGTCGGCGTCCCCGGCCTCGAAGTAGGCCTGTTTCACGTCGTCGGGCAGGCCGCATTCACGGGTGACGGTGAAGCGCGTGGCCACCTGGACGGCCGAGCCGCCGGCGGCCATGAAGCGCACCGCGTCGCTGCCGGTGAAGATGCCCCCCGCCGGAATCAGCGGAATGTCCAGCTGCTCGGCCTGCAGCCAGGCGGCGATCTCGGAGACGATGGTGGCCAGGTCGTACTGCGCCCAGTCCATGCCGAAACCCAGGTGTCCGCCGGCCAACGGGCCTTCGACCACCACATAGTCGGGCAGACGGTTGAGCCGGCTGTTCTTTTTCAGAAACAGCTGCAAGGCGCGCAGGCTCGACACGATGATGCCCAACTTCGCGTCGCGAAAGCGGGGGTGGTCTTCGATCAGTGCGAAGCTGCCCAGGTGCAGGCCCGCCGCCAGGGTGATGCCGTCGATGCCGGCATCCAGCGCGGACGCCATGCGGACCTTGAGCGTTTCCCTGGGCGCGTTCATCGTCAGCTTTTCCATGCAGTTGATGAACACCATGCCGTTGCCACGTTTGCGGCCCATGGTGTGCTCGACGTGCAGCCGAGTGGCTTCGGCCAGGTCGCCCAGGTTGAATTTCACCGGCGACTTGTCCGATGAATTCACGTTGTATTTGTACTGCGCCTGTTTGGCCTTGACGTACTTGGTCTTGTAGCGACGGTCGGTCACCGTCTTGATCATGGCGTCGGAGATGTGTCCGACACCGCCCAGCCGCGCGGCTTCAAGTGCCAGATCCGAGGAGGAGATGTCCACGCCCATGCCACCGATCATGATGGGCACCAGTTCGGTCTTGCCCAGCTTCAGTCGGTAATCGTCCAGACGTTTCATGTGTGCGTTCTCGGTACTGCCCAGCGGGCGGAGGGTGGTGTGTTCAGGGACGGCAGGACCTGGCGGTCTCCGTCCGGGCAGAAGGCGCCCAGCCCGACATTGTGCCTGCGCAGACCGGCAGGGCCGACAAAACCCCGGGTCAGGCAGACCGAATCGCCGGGTGTTCCGGTGGCGTCAGCGGCAGGCGTGCGCCAGCTGCAGGGCAAGCCGATTGTGGTGTTCGATCAGTGGTCCGGTGTTGACCGACGTCAGCTGGCCTTCGCGCACCACCACCCGTCCGTTGACCACGGTGCAGGCCGCCGGTGCGCTGGCGCACAGCAGCAGGCTGGCGACGGGGTCGTGCACCGCTGCGCCGGCAAATCCCAGACCCTTCAGGTCGAACAGCGCCAGGTCAGCGCACATGCCCACCGCGAGGTGGCCGATATCGGTGCGGCCCAGCACCTGCGCACCGCCACGCGTGGCCATGTACAGCGCATCGCGTGCGGTCATCTCGGCCGGGCCCAGGTCGCAGCCGAAGAAGGTTTGGCCGCCGCGGGTTTCGGGGGGCGCGAGCGCTCGCCCCACGCGGGCCAGCAGCAGCGCCTGCCGCGCCTCGTTGACCATGTGCGCGGCATCGTTGCTGGCGCTGCCGTCCACGCCCAGGCCTACCGGCACGCCGGCGTCCACCATGCGGCGGATGGGGGCGATGCCGCTGGCCAGGCGCATGTTGCTGCAGGGGCAGTGCGCCACGCCGGTGCGGCTGGCAGCAAACAGCGAAATGCCTTCGTCATCCAGCTTGACGCAGTGCGCGTGCCAGACGTCGTCGCCCAGCCAGCCCAGTTCCTGCGCGTACTGCGCAGGCGTCTTGTTGAACTTTTCGCGGCTGTAGGCGATGTCGTGGTCGTTCTCGGCCAGGTGGGTGTGCAGTCGCACGCCCTGGCCCTTGAAGCTGCGCGCGAGCTCGGCGCTTTGTTTCATCAGTGCGGGGCTGACCGAGAACGGCGAGCACGGCGCCAACGCGATCTGCACCATGGCGCCGTGCGCGGCGTCATGCCAGGTCTCGATCAGGCGCTGGCTGTCCTTGAGGATCGCGTCTTCCTGCTCCACCACCTGGTCGGGCGGCAGGCCGCCCTGCGACTGGCCCACGCTCATGCTGCCGCGTGTGGCCACAAAGCGCATGCCAATGCGTTGCGCAGCCTCGATGCTGTCTTCCAGGCGCACGCCGTTGGGGTAGATGTACAGGTGGTCGCTGCTGGTGGTGCAGCCGGACAGCAGCAGCTCGGCCATCGCCACCTGGGTCGAGACCTGCACCATCTCGGGCGTCAGCCCGGCCCAGATCGGATACAGCCCGCGCAGCCAGGAAAAGAGCTCCGCGTCCTGCACGCCGGGGATGGCGCGCGTGAGCGACTGGTACATGTGGTGGTGCGTGTTCACCAGACCGGGCGTCACCAGGTGGCCGCGCGCATCGATGGTTTCGCCGGCCGATTCGCGCAGCGCGCGGGGCAGGTCGACGGTCGGGCCGATCCATTCGATCACGTTGTCGCGCACGAACAGCGATGCGTCCTTGAGTTCGCGCCCCTGGCCGGGTTCGATGTGGTCGACGGTGGCGATGCAGGTGGCGTTGTGGATCAGCAGGGTGTTCATGGAGTCGATTCCGGCGGAGGCTGCGACACAATGCGCGGCATGTTTGCATTCTCAGCCAACCTCAGCACGCTGTTCACCGACCTGCCGTTCACCGACCGCTTTGCCGCCGCCAAGGCCTGCGGCTTTGACGCGGTCGAATGCCAGTTTCCCTATGCGCATCCGGCCGACGAACTGGCTGCGCTGTTGCGGGCCAACGGTCAGCGCATGGTGCTGCACAACCTGCCAGCCGGCGACTGGGCGGCCGGTGAGCGCGGCATCGCCTGTCACCCGGAGCGGGTGGATGAATTCCGTGCGGGCGTGGAGCAGGCGATCGGCTACGCCACACAGCTCGGTGTGCCGCAGATCAACTGCCTAGCCGGCATGGCGCCAGCCGGTGTGGACGAAGCGCTGGCGCTGGCGACCCTCAAGGCCAACCTGCGTTTTGCGGCCGAAGCGCTGACACGCCACGGGCTGAAGCTGCTGATCGAACCGATCAACCGCTTCGACGTGCCCGGTTTCCTGCTCCACCGGCCGTCGCAGGCGCTGGCGCTGATGGATGAACTGGCGCTGGACAACCTGTACCTGCAATACGACGTGTACCACGCGCAGCGCAGCGAGGGCGAGCTGGCCGCCACGTTGCAGCGCCACCGACCGCGCATCGCGCACATCCAGATTGCCGACAACCCGGGGCGCGCAGAGCCCGGCACCGGCGAAATCCACCATGGCTTCCTGTTCGACTGGCTGGACTGCATCGGCTATGACGGTTGGGTGGGCTGCGAGTATTTCCCGGCCGACAAGGGCCGGGGCGGTACGCAGGTTGGCCTGGGCTGGCTGGCCGCGCACGGGCGGCGTCCCACCGGGCGGGTGCTGTGATGCGGGACGATCCCCGCGCCCTGCTGCGCCATTTGTACGACGTGGCGGTGCAACGAGCGCTGCCGCTGCACAACACCGCCGCGCACCTGCCGGCGCCACCCAAGGGCCGCACGCTGGTGCTGGGCGCGGGCAAGGCCGGTGGCGCGATGGCGCAGGCGGTTGAAGCCCTGTGGCCGGCCGATGCTCCGCTGTCGGGCCTGGTGGTCACGCGCTACGGCCACACGCCGCCGCGACCGCAAGGGCTCGCACAGCGCATCGAGGTGGTGGAAGCGTCGCACCCGGTGCCCGACGCGGCAGGGGTCGAAGCGGCACAACGCATCCTGGCGCTGACGCAGGGGCTGACCGAAGACGACCTGGTGCTGTGCCTGATCTCCGGCGGCGGCTCGGCCCTGCTGACCCTGCCCTGCGAAGGGCTGACGCTGGCCGACAAGCAGCGCATCAACCGGCAACTGCTGGAGAGCGGCGCCCACATTGGCGAGATGAACACGGTGCGCAAGCACCTCTCGCGCATCAAGGGCGGTCGCCTGGCGGCCGCCTGCGCGCCGGCGCGCGTGGTCACGTTGACCATCAGCGACGTGCCGGGCGACGACGTGAGCGTGATCGCCAGCGGCCCCACCGTGGCCGATGCGAGTACCTGCACCGATGCGCTGGACATCCTGCGCCGCTACGGCATCGACGTGCCGGCGGCGGTTCGCCAGCAACTCGAAGCCGGCGCCCTCGAAACCCCCAAGCCCGGCGATCCGCGGCTGGCGCGCTGCGAGACACACCTGATCGCCACGCCGCAGCAGAGCCTGGACGCGGCAGCCGAAGCCGCGCGCGCGCTGGGCCTGCGCGCCTACGTGCTCAGCGACGAGATCGAAGGCGAGTCGCGCGAGGTGGGCAAGGTGCATGCGGCGCTCGCGCGCTCCACCGCGCTGGGTCGTAGCAGTTTCGAGGCGCCCTGCGTCATCCTCAGCGGCGGCGAGACCACGGTGACGGTGCGCCCGCGCGTCGAGGGCCAGCCCAAGGGGCGGGGCGAGTCATCGGAGGCCCGCCCCGGTCGGGGCGGGAGGGCCGGCGAGTTCTGCATGGGCCTGGCGCAGGCGCTGGGCGGGCAACCGGGCGTGTGGGCGCTGGCGGCGGACACCGACGGCATCGACGGCGTGGAGGACAACGCCGGCGCGCTGGTGGCGCCGGACACGCTGGCGCGCGCGGCCGCGCAAGGGCTGAAGCTGGCCGACCACCTGGCCCGCAACGACGCTTACGGCTTCTTTGAACCGCTCGGCGATCTGGTCATCACCGGCCCGACGCACACCAACGTCAACGACTTCCGCGCGATCTGGGTGGCTTGAGGCCCACGCTCAGGTGCGCGCCGGGAACCAGTGCCGGGTGCGGTTGACGAAGGCCACCAGCGACAGCATTACCGGAACCTCCACCAGCACGCCCACCACGGTGGCCAGCGCGGCGCCCGAGTGCAGGCCGAAGAGCGAGATCGCCACGGCCACGGCCAGCTCGAAGAAGTTGGACGTGCCGATCAGGCAGGCCGGGGCGGCGATGTTGTGCGGCAGCTTCAGCCAGCGCGCGCCCACGTAGCCGATGGCGAAGATGCCGTAGGTCTGGATCAGCAGCGGCACGGCGATCAGGCCGATCACCAGCGGCTGCGCCACGATGGTCT
>JBJTNV010000013.1:0-14229 GCA_046074205.1 Hydrogenophaga sp. | reverse complement strand
AGGCTGCCGGTGAAACCTTCCCAGCGCACATTCATGCCGACCTTCAGGAACACGTTGACGATGCCGGTGTCCTGGCAAATCGGACGGTGGCCCAGTGCGCTCATCTTGCTGTTGGTCAGGATCTGTGCCATCGCATCCCTGGCGGCCGGGCTCTGTTCGCGCTCGTAAGCGCGGGCCAGGTGCTCAATGTAGTCGGCCGGGTGGTAGTAGCTGATGTATTGCAGCGCGGCGGCGATCGATTCGATCAGGTCTTCTTGTCGGATGGTGGTGCTCATGTTGGGGTCCGTTGTGCGGTGAGTGTGTTTGGCGCAGAAAGGCCGGATGTTCAGTGATCGGAGACGTCGGCCACGGGGTGCATGATGCGATCAGCCAGGGCAATGGCCAGTGCGCTGAGCAGGAAGACGAAGTGGATCACGGTTTGCCAGATCAGCACTTTTTCGTCGTAGTTGGCTGCGTTGATGAAGGTCTTGAGCAGGTGGATCGAACTGATGCCGATGATGGCCGTGGCCAGTTTGACTTTGAGGACCGATGCATTGACATGGCTGAGCCACTCAGGCTGATCGGGATGATCTTCCAGATGCATGCGGCTGACAAAGGTTTCATAACCCCCGACGATCACCATGATCAGCAGGTTGGAGATCATGACCACGTCAATGAGGCCGAGCACCACCAGCATGATGATGGTCTCGTTGAGTGAACCCACATCGGCGAACTCTTTGTAGCCCACGCTCTTGATGAGGGCTGCCAGAGCGTCCTGGTTGCCAAAAGCGGCTTCGACCAGATGGACCAGTTCGACCCAGAAGTGATAGACGTAGATGGCCTGGGCCGCGATCAGGCCGATATAGAGCGGCAGCTGCAGCCACCGGCTGGCAAAAATCAGGTTGGGCAAGGCGCGTGTGCTGCCCCGGGTCTTGAGGGAAGGGCTCATGTCGTTCATGGACAGGAAATGCAGGTTCGGGGGGTGAAGGCGCCGGATGCGCCGGCCACCATCGCAGGATTGTAGGAGCCTGCGGCTGCGCTCGCCGGCGTGCCGCTGGCCTCGTGACCGCTATGTAAGTGGCTCGTAAGAGCGTCTGCGCACAGTCTTGGGCGGTTCTTTTTCCCATTCCACAGCAAGGAGACAATCCATGTCCACACCGTCGTCGGCCATCGAATCCACCCTGGTCGAAAACCGCGTGTTCGAACCCAGCGAAGCCATTGTCAAGGCCGCGCGTATCGCAGGCATGGACGCTTACAACGCCCTTTGTGCGGAAGCCGAACAGGACTTTGAAGGTTTCTGGGCCAAACGTGCCCGTGAGACGCTCACCTGGCACAAGCCCTTCACCAAGGTCCTCGACGAATCGAACAAACCCTTCTACAAGTGGTTCGAGGATGGTGAGCTCAATGCTTCGTACAACTGCCTGGACCGTCACATGGGCACGCCGGTCGAGAACAAGACCGCCATCATTTTTGAGGCTGATGGGGGCGAAGTCACCAAGGTCACCTACAAGGAGTTGCTGGCCAAGGTGTCGCAGTTTGCAAATGCGCTGAAAGCCCGCGGCGTGAAGAAGGGTGACCGTGTGGTCATCTACATGCCGATGACCATCGAGGGTGTGGTGGCCATGCAGGCCTGCGCCCGTATCGGTGCGACCCACAGTGTGGTCTTTGGTGGTTTCTCTGCCAAGGCACTCCAGGAACGCATCCAGAACGCCAGCGCGGTCGCCGTGATCACGGCCAACTACCAGCTGCGTGGTGGCAAGGAGCTGCCGCTGAAGTCCATCGTGGACGAGGGCATTGCCATGGGGGGATGCGAGTGTGTCAAGGACGTGATCGTGTTCCAGCGCACCCCGACCGCCTGCAACATGGTCGCCGGTCGTGACAGCTACATGCACGACGTGATGGCCAGCCAGTCCACCGACTGCCCGGCCGAGATGGTGGGCGCCGAGCACCCCCTGTTCGTGCTCTACACCTCTGGCTCCACCGGCACGCCCAAGGGCGTGCAGCACAGCACGGGCGGTTACCTGCTGTGGGCCAACCTGACGATGAACTGGACCTTTGATCTGAGGGACAGCGACGTGTTCTGGTGCACGGCCGATATTGGCTGGATCACTGGTCACAGCTACGTGGCCTATGGCCCGCTTGCAGCCGGTGCCACACAGATCGTCTTTGAAGGCGTGCCGACCTACCCGAACGCGGGCCGCTTCTGGCAGATGATCGAGAAGCACAAGTGCACGATCTTCTACACCGCGCCCACGGCTATCCGTTCGCTGATCAAGGCTTCCGACACCGATGAGAAGGTGCATCCGAAGAACTGGGACCTGTCCTCCCTGCGCATCATGGGTTCGGTGGGCGAGCCCATCAACCCCGAAGCCTGGATGTGGTACTACAAACACGTCGGCGGCGAGCGCTGCCCGATCGTGGACACCTTCTGGCAGACCGAGACCGGTGGTCACATGATCACCCCTTTGCCGGGCGCCACGCCGCTGGTGCCGGGTTCGTGCACGCTGCCGCTGCCGGGCATCACCACCGCCATCGTGGACGAGACGGGCAATGATGTTCCCAACGGTTCGGGCGGCATTCTGGTGGTCAAGAAACCGTGGCCGTCGATGATCCGCACCATCTGGGGTGACCCGGAGCGTTTCAAGAAGAGCTACTTCCCCGAAGAGCTCAAAGGCTACTACCTGGCGGGCGACGGTGCGGTGCGCAGCGCTGACCGGGGCTACTTCCGAATCACCGGCCGCATCGACGACGTGCTGAACGTTTCGGGTCACCGCATGGGCACGATGGAGATCGAATCGGCCCTGGTGGGCAAGACCGATCTGGTGGCCGAGGCTGCCGTGGTGGGGCGCCCCGACGATCTGACCGGAGAAGCCATCGTGGCCTTCGTGGTGCTCAAGCGTTCGCGCCCCACGGGTGACGAAGCCAAAGCCATCGCCAAGGAACTGCGAGACTGGGTGGGCAAGGAAATCGGCCCGATCGCCAAGCCCAAGGACATTCGCTTCGGCGACAACCTGCCCAAGACCCGCTCGGGCAAGATCATGCGCCGCCTGCTGCGTTCGATCGCCAAGGGCGAGGCCATCACCCAGGACACCTCGACGCTGGAAAACCCGGCCATCCTGGATCAGCTGTCCGAAAACAACTGACAGGCCCCGTGTCCTGACCCGATGCCGACCAGCATCGGGTCACAAAAAAACCCGCTGGCTTGCCAGCGGGTTTTTTTGTTGGGGAATCGCAGAGCGATTACTTCTGGCTCAGGACCCAGGAAGCCAGCTTCTTGGCGTCGGCCTCGTTGACCTGCGGGTTGGCGGGCATGGGGATGGCACCCCAGACGCCGGATCCACCCTTGATGATCTTGGCTGCGAGCATGTCAGCGGCCTTGGCGTCGCCGGCGTACTTCTTGGCCACGTCCTTGTAGGCGGGGCCGACCAGCTTTTTGTCGACGGCATGGCAGGCCATGCAGTTCTTGGACTTGGCCAGGGCTTCATCGGCCAGGGCCGGGGCGGAAACGACAGCAGCGGCTGCCATGATCAACAGAGCGCGTTTCATAGACATGAGTCCTCGTGGGTAACAGCGAACATCTCGCAGGCGCGGATTTTACCCAGTCCGGATGCGTCGGGGCAGTTGCCCAGATGTTCACAGGCGCCGCCCTGTCCCATCCCGAAACCCTGGTTTTGCACAAGCCCTGCGCGCCGTCGTCCTTTGGCGGTGGGTGGCTTTGGGGCCGGCAAACGCTGCCGGATAATGGAGATCCTGCTTTGAATCGATCTGTTCCATGCCAGCCTACCGTTCCAAAACCTCCACCGCCGGTCGTAACATGGCCGGTGCCCGCGCGCTGTGGCGCGCCACCGGCATGAAAGATGACGACTTCTCCAAGCCGATCATCGCGATTGCCAACAGCTTCACCCAATTCGTGCCAGGCCACGTGCACCTCAAGGACCTGGGGCAGCTTGTTGCGCGCGAAATCGAGGCGGCGGGGGGAGTTGCCAAGGAGTTCAACACTATCGCGGTGGACGACGGCTTTGCCATGGGCCACGACGGCATGTTGTATTCACTGCCCAGCCGGGAATTGATTGCTGATGCCGTCGAATACATGGTCAATGCCCACTGTGCCGACGCGCTGGTGTGTATCTCCAATTGCGACAAGATCACCCCCGGCATGTTGATGGCCGCCATGCGCCTGAACATTCCGGTGATTTTTGTCTCTGGTGGTCCCATGGAGGCGGGAAAGGTGCGCTTGGCCAGTCCCCAAACCCAGACCGTTCAGTTCAGGAAGCTCGATCTGGTGGACGCCATGGTCATGGCCGCTGACAGCAAGGTCAGCGAGGCCGATCTGGCCGAGGTGGAGCGTTCTGCCTGCCCCACTTGCGGCTCCTGCTCGGGGATGTTTACCGCCAACTCGATGAACTGCCTGGCCGAAGCGCTGGGACTGGCTCTGCCGGGCAACGGCACGGTGCTGGCGACGCATGCCGACCGCGAGCAGCTGTTCAAGAGGGCGGGGCGTCGCATTGTGGAGCTGTGCCGCGAGTATTACGAGCAGGGCAACGACCGCCTGTTGCCGCGTGCAGTAGGGTTCAAGGGTTTCGAAAACGCGATCACCCTGGACATCGCCATGGGTGGCTCGACCAATACCATCCTGCACCTGCTGGCCATCGCCCAGGAGGCGGACATTGACTTCGGCATGGCCGACATCGACCGACTGTCCAAGGTGGTGCCGCAGCTGTGCAAGGTTGCACCCAATACCGACAAGTACCACATCGAAGATGTGCACCGCGCAGGCGGCATCATGGGCATCCTGGGAGAGCTTGATCGCGCCGGCAAGCTGCACACGGATGTCCCGACCGTTCATGCCCCGACGATGAAAGACGCGCTCAACGAATGGGACATCGCACGCGCTCCTTCCGAGGCGGTCAAAACGTTTTACCGGGCTGGCCCGGCCGGCATCCCCACCCAGGTGGCGTTCAGTCAGGCCACGCGATGGCCCAGCCTGGACCAGGATCGGGCAGCCGGGTGCATCCGGTCGGCCGAACATGCGTTCTCGCAAGAAGGGGGGCTCGCCGTGCTGAGGGGCAACATCGCCCTTGACGGTTGCGTGGTCAAGACTGCGGGGGTGGACGAATCCATCCTCGTATTCGAAGGTTCGGCTTACGTGACCGAGTCTCAGGACGAAGCGGTGGCCGACATCCTGGCCGACAAGGTCAAGGCGGGTGACGTGGTGATCGTTCGTTACGAAGGACCCAAGGGGGGGCCTGGCATGCAAGAGATGCTCTATCCCACCAGCTACATCAAATCCAAGGGACTGGGCAAGACCTGCGCCTTGTTGACCGACGGCCGATTCTCGGGGGGCACGTCAGGCCTGTCCATCGGTCACGTTTCGCCGGAGGCTGCAGCCGGTGGAGCCATCGGGCTGGTTCGCCACGGCGATCGCATCCGTATCGACATTCCCAACCGCAGCATCAACGTGCTGCTCAGCGACGAAGAGCTGGCCCAGCGCCGCGCCGAGCAGGACGCCAAAGGCTGGAAACCGGCTCAGCCGCGTCCGCGCAAAGTATCGGCAGCGCTCAAGGCATATGCCTTGCTGGCCACGTCGGCGGACAAGGGCGCCGTGCGCAACCTGTCCATGCTGGGCGACTGACGCCAGACCGGTGCGTGTGTGACCGCCACGGCCTCTTCGGAGGCTGTTTCTTTTTGCAGCGGCCGCTTCCGGTGCACGGTCCGCCGTGTGACGTGCACAATCCCGGGCCATGTTGATGCATCCTTCATTTGATCCTGTCGCCCTGCAGATCGGCCCGCTGGCGGTTCACTGGTACGGGTTGACCTATCTCGCCGCGTTTGCCCTGTTTGTGTGGCTGGGTCGCGCACGCCTGCGTCACGAACCCTTTGTTTCTGTGCGTCAGCCCCGCCCTTGGGGGCCGCACGATGTGGAAGACATCCTGTTTCTCGGTGTCATGGGCGTGGTGCTGGGCGGCCGCCTGGGTTACTGCCTGTTCTACAAGCCGGCCTACTACCTTGACCATCCACTGGAAATCTTCGCTGTCTGGCAGGGTGGCATGAGCTTTCACGGCGGCATGCTCGGTGTGCTGGCGGCCATGGTCTGGTACGCACGAAGCCGTCAGCGGCCCTGGCTGCAGGTGATGGATTTCGTCGCACCGTGTGTGCCCAGCGGCTTGGCGGCCGGCCGGGTGGGCAACTTCATCAATGGCGAGCTGTGGGGCCGGGCGGCAGACCCCTCGTTGCCCTGGGCCATGGTGTTCCGCGGAGCAGGCGACTTGCCCCGCCATCCTTCGCAGGTGTATCAGTTCCTGATGGAGGGTGTGCTGTTGTTCGTGCTCCTGTGGATCTACGCAAGCAAACCGCGGGCCACTGGACAGGTCGCCGCTGCGTTTCTGTTGGGCTATGGTGTGTTTCGTTTCATCGCCGAATTCTTCCGAGAACCGGATGCACACCTTGGCCTGCTCTCCCTGGGCATGAGCATGGGGCAGTGGCTGTGTGTGCCGATGGTCGTTGCGGGCGCCTGGCTGTGGCGTTGGGCCGGTCGCCGTGGCACGGCCTGAACCGGTGTCGTGCGCCTGGGCCTGACTAGCCGAACCTTCCGCAACCCTTCAACCCTTCCGTCATGTCTGGTCACATTCGCCTGTCTGTCGAAGACGCGGTTGCCCGCGTCACCCTGTGCAACCCGGCCAAGTTCAACGCCATGTCCCGGGTGATGTGGCGTGAACTGCGCAAGCTCTTCAACGAACTGCCGCAACGTGATGACGTGCGCGCGGTGCTGTTGGCAGGAGAGGGCGGGCATTTCTGCGCGGGCGGGGACATAGCCGAATACACCGACTTCCGCTTTCACCCCGACGGGTTGCGGGATTTCCACGAAGGTGATGTCTGGGGTGGACTGTCGGCCATGCTCGCTTGTGATCTGCCCGTCATTGCGCAGATCGAGGGCCACTGCATGGGGGCCGGGGTAGAAATGGCCAGTTGTTGCGACATTCGCCTTGCAGGACAGAGTGCGCGTTTTGGCGCACCCATCGCCAAGCTGGGTTTTCCGATGGCACCGCGCGAAGCGGAGCTGGTGGCCCGCGAAGTCGGACTGGTCACCGCCCGCCAGATGTTGCTGGAGGCCGCGGTACTGGACGCTCCGACGATGCTGGCCCGTGGCTTTTTGCAGGACGTGCTGCCGGACGCCGACGTGCACACCGAGGCTCTGGAGCGGGCGTTGCGTGTCGTGCGTCTGGCACCGCAGGCGGCGCGCATGAACAAGCAAGTGTTGAGGGCTTGGGCAGACGGCCAGGGTGTCCAGACCCTTCTGGCAACGGCCTACGACTATGCGGACAGCTTCGAACACCGGGAGGGCATCGCCGCCTTCCTGGCCAAGCGCACTCCGCGTTTCTGACATTTTCTGATCGCCATGTGCCAACAGAATCTTTTTGTTGCCCTGCGGGAGGCATTTCCCGCCGATCTGGACCGCACGGCGGTCGAGACTGACACGGGGTTGCGCTATTCCTGGCGCGACCTGGACCGAGCCACTGCCCTGCTGGCCAACCTGCTGGACTCGCTGGAGCTGCCACCAGCCTCGCGCATCGCGGTGCAGGTGGAAAAGTCGGTCGAGGCCATGATGCTGTACCTGGCCACGTTGCGCGCCGGCCATGTCTTCCTGCCGCTGAACACGGCCTACCAGAGCGCCGAGATGGCGTATTTCATCGGCAACGCCGAACCGGCGGTAGTGGTCTGCAGCCCGAAGAACCACGGCTGGGTCAGCAAGATTGCTTTCACCGCCGGCACAGCCTATGTTTTCACCCTGGGTGATGACCGCACCGGCAGCCTGCTGGAGCGCGCCGCGCATCACAGCGACCGCCACACGCCTGCCGATAAGCAGGACGACGACCTCGCCGCCATTCTCTACACCAGTGGCACCACCGGCCGCAGCAAAGGTGCCATGCTCACGCATGGCAACCTGCGCAGCAACGCCTTGATGCTGCGCGAGTACTGGCAGTGGCAACAGGACGACGTGCTGATCCACGCGCTGCCCATTTTCCATGTGCACGGGCTGTTCGTGGCCATCCATGGCGCGCTCATCAACGGCAGCAAGATGATCTGGTTGTCGAAGTTCGATCCGAAGCAGGTGATTGGCAAACTGCCGGAGGCCACGGTTTTCATGGGTGTGCCCACCCTGTATGTGCGCATGCTGGCCGAGCCGTCGCTGACAAGGGAACAGGCTGCTCACATGCGCCTGTTCATCTCGGGCTCCGCACCGCTGCTGATCGAGACGTTCACAGCATGGCAGACCCGCACGGGTCACACCATTCTTGAGCGCTACGGCATGAGCGAAACGGTGATGCTGACCTCCAACCCCTGCGGACCGGATATGCGCTACGGTGGTGCCACCGAGCGAAGGGGTGGGACGGTGGGCTTTGCGCTGCCGGGTGTGGACCTGCGCATCGTGGACGACACTGGTCTTGCGGTGCCGACCGACCGGATCGGTGGCATCCAGGTGAGAGGGCCCAATGTTTTTCAAGGCTACTGGCGCATGCCCGAGAAGACAGCCGAAGAGTTCACCGTCGATGGATTCTTCAAAACGGGCGACGTGGGCCAGCGCGACGAGCGGGGCTACGTCACCATCGTTGGCCGCAGCAAGGATCTGATCATCTCTGGCGGCTACAACGTGTACCCGGCCGAGATCGAGGGTGTCATCAACGAGATGTCCGGTGTGGCCGAAAGCGCGGTGGTGGGCGTGCCACACCCGGACTTTGGAGAGGTTGGCGTGGCGTTGGTCATTGCCCAGTCCGGCGCAACCGTCGACCCTGACCGGGTGATCGCCGAGCTGAAAACCAGGCTGGCGAACTTCAAGGTCCCCAAGCGCTGCGTGGTGGTGGCAGAACTGCCACGCAATGCCATGGGCAAGGTGCAGAAGAACCTGTTGCGTACGCAGTACAGGGAGTCGTTTGCCTGAGCCCTGTGTGACCCAACCAAAAAAAGGCCCGCGAATGCGGGCCTTTTCACGGCGATATCAGCTCAACGCAAGACGAGAACCGGGATGTGGGAGTGGGTCAGCACCTGTTGTGTCTCGCTGCCCAGCAACAGGCGCTTGATGCCTTTTCGGCCGTGCGAGGCCATCACAATCAGGTCGACCTTGTTGCGTTTGGCCGCGGCAATGATGGCTTCGGCCACCAGATCGGATTTGACGGTCACCGGTTTGACCTTCACTTCCCGTTTCTGACCGGCCGCCTTGACCGCATTGACCGCTTCCATGGCGTCGTCCTGCCACTGCTTTTCGATACGGGCGACCTCGGCAGCGGCCAGCGCCACGCCGCCTTCAAAATAGGTTTGCGGGTACCGTGGCACCACCTTCAGGGCCACGACTTCGGCGCCGGTGATGTCGGCCAGTCCAATGGCGTGCTCGACCGCCATCTTCGAAAGTTTCGAACCGTCAGTGGCCACAAGAATGCGCTTGTACATGGGAGCTCCTGAAAAAATTGCTGGAAAGACAATAGGTTAGACCTCCTGGCCCCAGATCCGATTGACTTAAATCAAGCGCATGAAACCACCCGTGGATTACCCTTCACGCATGAACGAGGTTACCGCCTGGCCCCCGGCGGGGCCCGCAGATATGCAGGCACTGCCCGGCGCACGCGCGCCTGCACCATCGGCCCGGGTCGCCGATGGCTCTGGCGATATCTTTGGGGGGCACCGTGGTCCGTTGACCGTCACCGATGACTTCACCGTCCTCGACGACCCGGTCGAACAACAGGACTTCACCGAATACATGGAAGACGCCGACGGACGAACGGCCCAGTCGGTTTTGATGGTGCAAGGCATGTACTGCGCGGCCTGTGCCGATACGGTGGAGTGCGCGCTGCAGGGTCTGCCAGGGGTGCGCAGTGCACAGGTCCATGCCGCGACGCGGCGACTGACCGTGCGCTGGGACCCCCAGCAGATCCGCATGTCGCGGCTGGCCCATGCGGTGGGGCAGACCGGCTACCGCCTGCTGCCATTGCAACAAGCGCTGTCGATCACCGAACGGTTGCGTGAAACCCGGCAGGCGCTGTGGCGCCTGTTCGTCGCCGGCTTCTGCAGCATGCAGGTCATGATGTATGCGTGGCCGGCGTATGTGGCCGGTCCCGGCGAGATGCCGGACGACATCCAGCAGCTGTTGCGGTGGGCTTCGTGGTTGCTCACATTGCCCGTGGTCTTTTTTGCCAGCGGGCCTTTCTATGCCGGTGCATGGCGCGATCTCAAGCGCGGCCGTATCGGCATGGATACGCCGGTGACCATGGGTATTCTGGTCACCTTCCTGCTGAGTTCGGCGGTCACCTTTGACCCGCACGGCCCCTGGGGACATGAGGTCTGGTTCGACTCGGTGACGATGTTCGTGTTTTTCTTGCTGGGGGGTCGTTATCTGGAGTTCAAGGCGCGCGATCGCACGGCTGGCGCACTGGACGTGCTCATGAACCGCCTTCCCGATCTGTGTGACCGGCGGCAGGGCGATGGTGAGTTTGAAACGGTTTCCGTGCGTCGCCTGACCGTGGGTGATGTGGTGCGTGTGCAGGCGGGGCAGGCGTTTCCGGGTGACGGTGTCTTGCTCAATGCATCGGCCACTGTGGACGAAGCCCTGCTGACCGGGGAGTCACATCCCGTGACGCGCCGCCAGGGGGAGTCTGTGGTTGCGGGCAGTTTCAATCTGGCAGGACCCGTGCTGTTGCAGGTGCAGCGCCTGGGGCGCGAGACGCGTTTCGCGCAAATCGTCGCGCTGATGGAGAAAGCGTCCACTGAAAAGCCGCGTCTGGCGGTTCTGGCCGACCGCATTGCGGCGCCGTTCCTGGTGTTCGTGGTGTTGGCGGCACTGGCCGCAGGAGTTTACTGGTGGCAGCTGGACCACACCAAAGCGCTGGCCGTGGCGGTCTCGGTGCTGATCGTCACCTGCCCTTGCGCGCTGTCGCTGGCCACCCCTGCCGCCATGCTCAGTGCAGCGGGCGCCTTGGCGCGCCAAGGCATTCTGGTGCGCCGGCTGCAAGCCTTCGAAACGCTGTCGCAGGTGAAAGCCATTGTGTTCGACAAGACGGGCACGCTCACGCATGACCAGCTGTTGCTGGCATCGGTGATCACGCGCGAAGGCGTGACCGGCGCCCAGGCGCTTGACCTGGCGGTATCGCTGGCCCAGGGATCGCTGCACCCGGCTTCCCGTGCCTTGGTGCGGGCCCGGGCCGACCGGTCCGGCTCGCCCTTGCCCGCCCTCTCGGACGTGAGCGAGCGGGCGGGGCAGGGCATGCAAGGGCAAGATCGCGAGGGTGGCATGCTGCGCCTGGGGTCGGCAGCTTTCTGCGGTCTTGAGCAGACGTTGATGGCGGAGCCTGAAGCCGACTGGCCTCGGGTGCACCTCGCCGACGCAAAAGGCTGGCTGGCCACTTTTACCCTGCAGGAAGGCATCCGCGCGGACGCTGCGTCTGCGGTGCAGGCTTTGCGCACCATGGGCATTCGCACGTGGCTGTTGTCGGGGGACCGGGAGGCAGCCGCCCGCGAGGTGGGCATCCGGGTCGGGGTGGATCAGGTGCTGGCCGGGGCGACGCCCGAGCAGAAGCTGGCCGAAGTCGAGCGATTGCAGGCCCAGGGCATTCGGGTGGCCATGGTCGGTGATGGTCTCAACGATGGCCCGGTGCTTGCGCGCGCCGACACCTCTTTTGCGTTGGGACATGCAGCACCGCTGGCGCAGGCTCAGTCCGATTACGTGATCCAGAGCGGGCAGGTGATGGATGTCGTGCGAACCCTGCAGCTGGCGCGTGACACCATGCGCACCGTCCGGCAGAACCTGTTGTGGGCCGCACTCTACAACTTGGTGGCCATTCCATTGGCTCTGCTGGGCTGGATGCCACCCTGGCTGGCTGGTCTGGGCATGGCGGCCAGTTCGCTGCTGGTCATCCTCAACGCATTGCGCTTGGCCTCCAATACTCCCTTTGGCTCGCACGCTGCCCATGGCGGTACGCCGACGGCCGCATAGCATGCCATCCTGCTGGCTTGTGCACTGACACGCTTTCCCGAGGCCCGTCCATGGACATCCTGTATCTGCTGATTCCCCTCTCCGTGCTCCTGGTGTTTGTGATCATCGGGGTGTTCTGGTGGGCCCTGCATTCGGGCCAGTTTGACAACATCGAGCGCGAGGGGCAGCGGATTCTGGGTGGCGATTGACTTAAGTCAAGGAAGAGGGGGGTGCCAATCAGCACACTCCCGAGAGTGACATTTATGAGGAGTCCTGTATGTCCGTGACAACAAAGACCGGCCAGCCGGCGGTCTACAACGACGGCGTGGTGCGTGGTTTCGCGATCATGTCCGTCATCTACGGCGTGGTTGGCATGCTGGTGGGCGTGATCATTGCTGCCCAGCTGACCTGGCCCGAGCTGAACATGGGGATCGAGTGGATCTCCTATGGCCGCCTGCGACCGCTGCACACCAATGCAGTGATCTTTGCCTTCGGTGGCTGCGCGCTGTTCGCGACCAGTTACTACGTCGTTCAGCGCACCTGCCACACCCCGTTGTTTTCCAACGCTCTGGCCTGGCTCACCTTCTGGGGCTGGAACCTGGTGATCGTCGGCGCGGTGGTGACACTGCCGCTGGGTATGACCGAGGGCAAGGAATACGCTGAGCTCATCTGGCCACTGGACATCCTGATTGCAGTCGTCTGGGTGACCTACGCGGTGGTCTTCTTTGGTACGGTCGGCATCCGCAAGGTGCGCCACATCTATGTGGCGAACTGGTTTTTCGGCGCCTACATCATTGCCGTTGCCCTGCTGCACATCTTCAACAACCTCGCCATCCCCACCAGCCTGACGCACTCCTACTCCGCCTATGCGGGGGTGCAGGATGCGATGATGCAATGGTGGTACGGCCACAATGCGGTGGGCTTTTTCCTGACCGCGGCCTTCCTGGGCATGATGTACTACTTCATTCCCAAGCAGGCCGAGCGTCCGGTGTACTCGTATCGCTTGTCGATCGTGCACTTCTGGGCCCTGATCTTCACCTACATGTGGGCGGGTCCTCACCACCTGCACTACACCGCGCTGCCGGACTGGACCCAGTCGGTCGGCATGATCTTCTCCCTGATCCTGCTGGCGCCCTCGTGGGGCGGCATGATCAACGGCGTCATGACCCTCTCGGGCGCCTGGCACAAGCTGCGTGACGACCCCGTCCTGCGCTTCCTGATCGTGTCCCTGTCGTTCTACGGCATGAGCACCTTCGAGGGCCCGATGATGTCCATCAAGACCGTCAACGCCCTGTCCCACTACACCGACTGGACCGTCGGCCACGTGCACTCCGGCGCGCTGGGCTGGGTGGGCCTGGTCTCCATGGGCTCGCTGTATTACCTGATCCCGCGCCTGTTCGGCCAGAAGAAGATGTACAGCGTGCCCGCGATCGAGCTGCACTTCTGGATCGCCACCATCGGCATCGTGCTGTACATCGCCGCCATGTGGATCGCCGGCGTCATGCAGGGCCTGATGTGGCGTGCCATCAACCCCGACGGCACCCTGACCTACACCTTCGTCGAGTCGGTCAAGGCCACCTACCCGTTCTACGTGATCCGCGTCTGCGGCGGCCTCCTGTACCTCGGCGGCATGCTGGTGATGCTCTGGAACACCTGGATGACCGTGGCCACGGGCCGTGCGGTCCAGGCCAACGTGCCGGCTCCCGCCCACGCCTGACGAATCGAAGGAAGTTCCAACATGAGCAACCCCAACCAAAAAGCCGGTTTCGACCACGAGAAGATCGAGACCAGCAACTTCCTGATGATCGTGCTGATCGTCCTGGTCGTCGCCATCGGCGGCCTGGTCGAGATCGTGCCGCTGTTCTTCCAGAAGTCCACCACCGAGCCGGTGCAGGGCATCAAGCCCTACACCCCGCTGCAGCTGGCCGGCCGTGACATCTACCTGCGCGAGGGCTGCTACAACTGCCACTCGCAGATGATCCGCACGCTCGTGCCCGACGTGCTCCGCTACGGCGACTACTCCCGCCTCGGCGAGTCGATCTACGACCATCCCTACCAGTGGGGTAGCCGCCGCATCGGCCCGGATCTCGCCCGCGTCGGCGGCAAGTATCCCGACTCCTGGCACTACCAGCACATGATGGACCCCCGCTCCATCTCCGCGGGCTCCAACATGCCCAACTACCCCTGGCTCTTCAAAGCCAAGACCGACGTCGCCGCCCTCCCGTCCAAGCTCTCCGTCATGCGCACGCTCGGCGTGCCGTATCCGGAGCAGACGCCCGCCGAGATCGCCG
>JBJTNV010000012.1:0-22658 GCA_046074205.1 Hydrogenophaga sp. | reverse complement strand
TCGACATCGAAACCTCCTTCCTCGGCGAAGAAGACATTCGCGCCATGTTCCAGGGCATGATTTGCAAGGTCTTCAAGAACGTGCTGAACGTCGAGCTGGGCGAGTTCCCGGTCATGGCCTATGCCGAAGCCATGCACCGCTTCGGCTCCGACAAGCCCGACCTGCGCATCAAGATGGAGTTCACCGAGCTCACCGACGTGATGGCCGATGTGGACTTCAAGGTGTTCAGCGCACCGGCACAGATGAAGGGCGGCCGCGTGGTGGCCTTGTGCGTGCGTGGCGGTGCCGAGATGCCGCGCAGCGAGATCGACGCCTACACCGAGTTCGTCAAGATCTACGGTGCCAAAGGCCTGGCCTGGATCAAGGTCAACGAACTGGCCAAGGGCAAGGACGGCCTGCAGTCGCCCATCGTCAAGAACCTGCACGACAAGGCCATTGCCGAAATCCTGGCCCGCACGGGTGCGCAGGACGGCGACATCCTGTTCTTTGGCGCCGACAAGGCCAAGATCGTCAACGACGCCATCGGCGCGCTGCGCCTGAAGATCGGCCACAGCGCCCTGGGCAAGAAAAACGGCCTGTTCGAAGACCGCTGGGCCCCGATGTGGGTGGTCGACTTCCCGATGTTCGAACACGACGAAGAGGCCGACCGCTGGACCGCCGTGCACCACCCCTTCACCGCCCCCAAGGACGGCCACGAAGACTGGATGGTCACCGCGCCCGAGAAGTGCATCGCCAAGGGCTACGACATGGTGCTCAACGGCTGGGAAATCGGTGGCGGCTCGGTCCGCATTCACCGCGCCGACGTGCAGCAGAAGGTGTTCGACGCGCTCAAGATCACACCCGAAGAAGCCCAGCTCAAGTTCGGTTTCTTGCTGGACGCGCTGCAGTACGGCGCGCCCCCGCACGGTGGCCTGGCCTTCGGTCTGGACCGCATCATCACCCTGATGACCGGCGCCGATTCCATCCGCGACGTGATCGCCTTCCCCAAGACCCAGCGCGCCCAGTGCCTGCTGACCCAGGCCCCGAGCCCGGTGGACGAGAAGCAGCTGCGCGAGCTGCACATCCGCCTGCGCAACCCGGACGCGGTCAAGCCGGGCTGATTCCCGGGGCCGTTGCATGGCCTGCGGCAGAATGAAAGGGCGCTGGTTTCAGCGCCCTTTTTCTTTCGGAGATATCACTTGGCCATTCCGGACTTTCAAAGTTTGATGCTCCCCTTGATGGAGCTGATTGCGGACGGGCAGCCGCATGAGGTTCGGGTGGCGACCGACATGCTGGGCAAGCAGTTTCAGTTGACACCTGCGGAGTGGCAGGAAATGCTGCCCAGTGGACGAGCGCCGTTGTTCTACAACCGGCTGGCGTGGGCAAAAACCCACCTGAAAAAGGCTGGGCTGATTGACCAGCCGAAGCGTGGCGTGATCGTGATTTCCGATCGCGGAAAGCAAGTGTTGGCCAAGAAACCCACCCGGATTGACATCCGACTGTTGCAGACGTTTCCTGAGTACCGACAACCCCTTGCGGGCAGTGCGCCCGAGCCGTTGTCGGTGGTGGACACGCCGAACAGCGCCTTGTCGCCCGAGGAAACGCTGGAAGACGCGTTTCTGGTGATCCGTCGAGCACTCGCCAATGACGTGCTGGCAAATGTCAAGCAATGTGATCCCCAGTTCTTTGAGTCGCTGGTGGTAAAGCTGCTTCTCCGCATGGGCTACGGCGGTAGCCGGGAGGAGGCGGGTCAGACGGTCGGTCGCTCGGGCGACGGTGGCATCGACGGCATCATCAACGAAGACCGGCTGGGGCTCGACGCCATCTACCTGCAGGCCAAACGTTGGGAAGGTGTGGTCGGTCGCCCGGAGATCATGAAGTTCGTCGGCGCACTGGCCGGTCAGCGCGCCAACAAGGGGGTGTTCATCACCACATCCTGGTTCACACAGGAGGCCAAGGACTACGCAAGCACCAGCCAGTACAAGGTGGTCCTGATCGACGGCGCCCGCCTGGCCGACCTGATGATCGAGCACGATCTGGGCGTCTCGGTCGCTGCGACTTACCAGCTCAAGCGCATCGATTCCGATTTCTTCGCCGACGAGTGAGCCGCTCTTTCAAGATCCCTCTTTCGGTGCTGGTGGTGATCCATACCCCGGCGCTGGAGGTGCTGCTGATCGAGCGTGCCGCGACGCCAGGTTTCTGGCAATCGGTGACGGGCTCGCTGGACGCCGAGGACGAGCCTTTCGAGGCCGCCGCCGCGCGCGAGGTGATGGAGGAAACCGGGCTGGACGTGAACGCGCCGGGTCATCGCCTGAGCGACTGGGGTTTGCAGAACATTTACGAGATTTACCCCGAGTGGCAGCACCGCTATGCCCCGGGGGTGTTCCGCAACACTGAGCAGGTGTTCGGGTTGTGCATCCCCTCGCCGTGTCCGGTGATGCTGAGCCCGCGTGAGCACCGTGCCCAGGTTTGGCTGCCGTGGCTGGAGGCGATGGATCGCTGTTTTTCGTTTTCCAACGCCGAGGCCATTTCCTGGCTTCCCCGCCTGGCGAGCTGTGCGGACGCCACCTGATCAAGCCAGTGGCATGATTTGCACATGACCACGATCCGCGTCGCCACCTACAACATTCACAAGGGCGTGCAGGGCCTCGGTCCGGCACGCCGGCTGGAGATCCACAACCTGGTGCACGCGGTGGAGCAGTTCGATGCCGACATCGTCTGCCTGCAGGAGGTTCGGCGTCACCACCGCAAGCTCGAACGTTACTTCACCCGCTGGCCCGATCTGGACCAGGCGGGCTATCTTTCACCCGAGGGCTACGAATCCGTCTACCGGACCAACGCCATCACCCGGCATGGCGAGCATGGCAATGCCTTGCTCTCGCGCTGGCCGGTGCTGGGCAGTGGCCACGCTGACGTGTCGGACCACCGTTTCGAGCAGCGCGGCTTGCTGCATGGGCAGGTGCTGGTGGATGGGCAGCGGGTGCACGTGGTGGTGGTGCACCTCGGACTGATCCACGCCAGCCGAGAACGCCAGGTACAGCGTCTGGGTGCGTTCATTGCGCGCGAGGTGCCGGTGTCTGATCCGCTGATCGTGGCCGGCGATTTCAACGACTGGGGGGCACAGCTGCTGCGCCCGATGGCCGATCTGGGGCTGCGCACGTTCGAGGGCATTCGCCTTCCGACCTACCCCTCGCGCCTGCCGCTGTTGCACCTGGACCGTGTCTACGTGAGAGGTCTGAGGCTGGTGTCGGCCCAGGTGCCGCACGGCAGGGCCTGGTCGCGGATGTCCGATCACTTGCCCCTGATTGCAGAGCTGGCCCTGTGAAGGCGCAGTCGCACGCCGCCCACCCATCTCCCCCGCGCGGCAAGGGCGCGCTGCCATCGCGTGGCGCGCACCAGTTGTTGCTGTTGCAAGGCGGCGCCACCCTGTTTCCCGCACTGGTCGAAGCGATGGACGCGGCCCGCTCCGTGGTGCACCTGGAGACGTATATCTTCGAGTTTTCAGGATCGGCCTTGACGGTGGCACAGGCGCTGGAACGCGCGGCGCGGCGCGGCGTACAGGTGAGGTTGGTGATCGATGGTGTGGGAACACCTGCCGTGCCGGCGGAATGGCAAAACCGTTTTGCTGCAGCAGGCGTTCGCTGGCATACCTATGCGCCGCTGGGTCGGCTGGGTTTGCTCATTCCCAGCCGATGGCGACGCTTGCACCGCAAACTTTGCGTGGTGGATGGCGTGGTGGGCTTCTGTGGCGGCATCAACCTCATCGACGACTTGCATGACGTTGCGTTGGGCCGGCTGGCGGTGCCGCGGCTGGATTTTTCGCTGCGCGTGGTGGGGCCGCTGGTCCAGGACATGGTGGAGACCATGGAGCAGTTGTGGTGGCGTCTGCAGGCGGTGCGCAGCGCGCGCCAGCGCGAGTTCAAGGCAGCCTGGGAAGCGTTGCGCGCGGCTGACCACAAAGACGACCTGGTGCAGCTGCTGGCCAAGCTCGAACAGCGCAGCGGGCTGGCCTGGCGTGCTCGTCCTGGCCATGCGGGGTCCAGGGACAATGAACCCGCGATCGGGCACCTGGTTGCCAGTGCCGAGGGGGTGGAGGGCGCGCACGCCGCGCTGCTGCTGCGTGACAACGTCGGGCACCGGCATGACATTGAGCGGGCCTACCTCAAGGCCATCGGCGAAGCGCGGCATGACATCGTGATCGCCAACGCCTATTTCATCCCGGGCCGAAAATTGCGTCGTGCGCTGGTGCTGGCGGTGCAACGCGGCGTGCGGGTGCGCCTGCTGGTGCAGGGGCGCTACGAGAACTTCATGCAGTACCACGCTGCGCGTCCGGTATACGAGCCGCTGTTGGCCGCGGGTATTGAGATCCGGGCGTACGCCCCGAGCGCCTTGCACGCCAAGGTGGCGGTCATTGACCGACGCTGGGCCACAGTGGGTTCAACCAACCTTGACCCGCTGTCACTGCTGCTGGCCCGAGAGGCCAATGTGATGAGCACCGACCGGCGTTTTGCCACCCTGCTTCACGCGCGGCTGGAAGCGCTGTTTACCGACCAGGGGCAAGCGTTGGACGGGCACACGCTGGCACAGCGGTCATGGGGGCAGCGTCTGGCCGACCGGGTGGCCTTCGGCCTGATGCGGGCACTGCTGTTTCTCACCGGTCACCGCTATTGACGCTGACGCACCCCGCGATACGCCCACGGGCCACCGGGTTGCAGGGGCGGTGTTAGCATGGCCCATGCGCATAAAGACCGATGCCGACATGACCCCAGCCCAGAACACCGCCGCGGAAGAGGGCGTTCCCGTCTCCGTGAAGATCCGTGAACGCATCCAGGCTGCCCGCCAGCGTTTTCACTCCAACGACAACATCGCAGAGTTCATCCGCCCCGGTGAGCTTGAGCAGCTGCTCGATGAAGTGACCGTGAAAATGCAGGGTGTGCTGGACGCCATGGTCATCGATACCGCGAACGACCACAACACCGCAGACACCGCGCGCCGCGTGGCCAAGATGTACCTCAAGGAGGTCTTCGCCGGCCGCTACGTGAAGGGGCCCACGGTCACGGAGTTTCCGAACGCCGAGCACCTCAACGAGCTCATGATCGTCGGTCCCATCACGGTGCGCAGTGCGTGCAGCCACCACCTCTGTCCGGTCATCGGTCGCATCTGGATTGGCGTGATGCCCAACGAACACACCAATGTGATCGGGCTTTCCAAATACGCCCGACTGGCTGAGTGGATCATGGGGCGCCCCCAGATCCAGGAAGAAGCCGTGGTGCAGCTGGCGGACCTGATCCAGGAAAAGACGCAGCCCGACGGGCTGGCCATCGTGATGGAAGCCAGCCACTACTGCATGGCCTGGCGCGGCGTGAAAGACATGGACAGCAAAATGATCAATTCGGTCATGCGCGGCGTGTTTCTCAAAGACCCCAACCTGCGCCGCGAATTCCTTTCCCTTATCCCCCGCAACTCCTGATCGTTTCTCACCATGCTGGTACGCCTGCTCTATGTCAGTCGCGCGGTGGACAAGGACTGCTCCAAGTCCGCCATCGAATCCATTCTTGAAGTCTCGCGTGCGCACAACCTGCACAACGGCATCACCGGCGTGCTTTGCTACGGTGGTGGCGTTTTTCTGCAGGCCATCGAAGGTGGGCGGGACGCGGTCAATGCGCTTTACAACCACATCGTCGAAGACAAGCGCCACACGGATGTGGTGCTGCTGCATTACGAAGAAATTTCCGAACGCCGCTTCGGCGGTTGGACCATGGGCCAGGTCAACCTGTCCAAGCTCAACACCTCCATCGTGCTCAAGTACTCCGAGCGGCCGGAGTTCGATCCTTACAGCGTTTCCGGCAAGGTGTCGCTGGCGCTGCTTGAAGAGCTGATGGCCACTGCCAGCATCATCGGGCGGGCCTAGGGCATGAATCCCCCACGCTCCGCCGCTGCGCGGGTCGCTGCCACCCCGGGCGGCTGTTTTGCCTTGGGGCGACCCGGCGGCAAAACAGCTTGTGCGCATTGACCACCCTGCTGGGCTGCGACTTCAGCAGCTCGCCATGCCGCCGGAAACCGATCACGCTGGCGGTAGGTCATCAGGACCGCGGGCGGGTGCTGCTTGAGCGCATCGAGACCTTCGACACGCTGGACGCCTGGGCCAAACGCCTGCAGGTGCCCGGCCCCTGGGTCGGCGGGTTCGACCTGCCCTTTGGCCTGCCACGGGAATTGGTCGAGGCCTTGGGCTGGCCTACCGCATGGGCCGCCTGCATGGCGCACTACGCGAGCCTCAGCCGCGCACAGATCCGTGACACCTTTGCGGCATTCTGTGATGCACGGCCCGTGGGGGGGAAGTTCGCCCATCGAGCGACCGACGGCCCCGCTGGCGCCAGTCCCAGCATGAAATGGGTCAACCCGCCCGTGGCCTTCATGTTGCACGCCGGTGTGCCACGGCTGATCGCTGCCGGGGTGTATTTGCCGGGTCTGCACGCCGGCGACCCGGCGCGCGTGGCGTTGGAGGCCTACCCTGGCCTGATGGCGCGCCAGGTGCTGGGCAAGACCAGCTACAAGAGCGATGACAAGGCCCGTCAGACCCCCCAGCGACTGATTGCGCGCCGCACTCTGGCACAGGCCCTGGAAGCCGGCGAACTGCCCTTGCTCCAGGCAGTGGGATTGCGCCTGAAGCTCAGCCATGCCCAGCGAGACGAACTGGCAGACGATGCCTGTGGCGACCGGCTGGATGCTGTGCTGTGCCTGTTGCAGGCGGCCTGGGCGCAGACGCGTCATGAGGCCGGTCACCCGCGTTACGGTCTGCCCGAGGCCGATCCGCTGGAAGGCTGGATTGTCACTGCCTCGGCGGACTGAACCGACCGGTGCGAAGGCCTTTGCCTGACCTGTGTCAAGCGCTGGACCGGCCCCTGGGGCCATACTGCGCACCCCCTTATCTGACAGATCGAACGCCTTGAGCGCTTCCAAAGTTCCCTTGCACGTTCCCGCTTCCGCTCCATCACCGGCACGGCACCGCCCGCACGAGGACGTGCAAGCCCTGTTCACCGGAACGCTGTTCGTGGCGCTGGGTGTGATGCTGTTTCGCGCGTGCGGACTGCTCACCGGTGGCACGGCGGGTCTGGCCTTTCTGGTGCACTACGCCACCGGCTGGAACTTCAGCGCCGTGTTTTTCCTGATCAACCTGCCGTTTTATGGTCTGGCACTGCACCGCATGGGGGTGCGCTTCACAGCCATGACCTTTGCTGCCGTGGCGTTGCTGGCCCTGCTGGTGCAGTGGGTGCCGCAATGGATCGGCATTGACCACCTGTCCACCGGCTTTGCCGCGGTTGCAGGGGGGCTGCTCATGGGCACAGGCATGCTGATCCTGTTTCGTCACCGGGCCAGCCTGGGGGGACTCAATGTCCTGGTCCTTTGGCTGCAGGAGCGATTTGGCTGGCGTGCCGGCAAGGTGCAAATGGTGTTCGACTGCGCCATCGTGCTGGCGGCGTTTGCCGTGGTGGACTGGCAACAGATTGCCTGGTCTGTGGTGGGGGCGGTGGTCTTGAACATGACGCTGGCTGTCAACCACCGGCCGGGTCGTTACATGGCGGTCTAGCAGATGGCTCCTCTGCTGCGCAGCGCCGTCCGATCGTGGCAGACCGGTGGGATCCTCGGTGGGCAAGTGACATTCACGCGCGTGGCCCGGATTCCCTGTGTGGGCTTGCTGGTCTGGATCAGCGCAGGCGTATGGGCCCAGACGAGCGGGGCGCCAGCGCGTTCCAATGAGGTCTACTCGGCACGCGTCACGCGCGTGGTCGACGGTGACACGCTGTGGGTGCAGCCCTTGTCCGACGACCGCCTGCGCAAGCTCCGTCTGGACGGGCTGGATGCCCCGGAAATCTGCCAGGACGGGGGGGCCGCATCACGAGATGCGCTGCAAGCCAGGGTGCTGGAGCAGGTGGTTGTGGTGCGTGAACGCCGGCTGGACGACTTTGGGCGGCCACTGGCCCGGCTGGAACACGCCGGTGATGATGTGGGAGCGGTGATGGTGCGTCAAGGCATGGCCTGGTCGTACCGCTGGCGTCGGGGCCAAGGGCCGTACGCGCGACAGGAGGCACAGGCCAGGATCGAACGCCAAGGCATTTTCGGGGTTACGGACCCGGAGAACCCGCGAGACTTCCGCCGCCGCCATGGTCCCTGTCCGTTCCCGCCCCGTTAAGCCCAGGGAGCGTGCCGCGTGCTCACCGCGGGGTCGATGGGGTGAGAGGGTTCAGTTGTGCACAGTGCCGCACACCCGGCACCGCGGGTTGCGGGGCAGACCGATCCGCTGAAAAGCCATGTCCCGGCCGTCGATCATCAACAGCTGCCCGATCAGTCGGGAACCCATGCCGGTGAGCAGCTTGAGCGCCTCGGCTGCCTGCATGGCGCCGACGATTCCCACCAACGGCGCGAACACGCCCATGGTGGCGCAGCGCGCCTCCTCCACACCGCTGTCTTCCGGGAAGACGCAGGCATAACAAGGGCTGTCGGCATCGCGTGGGTCATATACGCTGAGCTGTCCGTCCATGCGGATGGCGGCGCCCGAAACCAGCGGTTTGACATGCTGCACGCAGGCCCGGTTGATGGCGTGGCGCGTACTGAAGTTGTCGGTGCAGTCCAGCACAACATCGGCGCTTGGTACCAGCCGGTCGAGCAAGACCTTGTCGGCGCGCTGGCGCACCGCGGTCACCTGCGGGTCGGGGTTGATCGCGGCAATTGCCGTGCGAGCGGAATCCGCCTTGGGTGTGCCCACACGATCGAGCGTGTGGGCGATCTGGCGCTGAAGGTTGGTGGCGTCGACCGTGTCGTGGTCGACCATGGTGATGCGGCCGACCCCAGCGCTTCCCAGGTACAGGGCCACGGGCGACCCGAGGCCACCGGCACCGATTACCAGCGCGTGTGATGCGAGCAGTTGCGTCTGCCCCTCGACGCCCAGTTCATCGAGCAGGATATGGCGCGAGTAGCGCAGGAGCTGAGCATCTTCCACGGCGTCGGACGCTCAGTTGTCACTCTTCTCTTCGGTCCGCACGGTGAGCGTCTTGCTGACCTGAACGGCTTGTCCCTTGAGCTGGCGCAAAGCCTGCTGGAGCTGAAAGTCCTGCTCACTGCCGAATTCCGGCACCAGACGCTGGCCAGGGTTCTTTTTGGCTTCCTCTTCGATCTTTTTGCGGGCTTGCTCACGCTCCTGCTCCCGCGTCTGCTCGGCCGCACGTTCCGCATCGGTCATGCCATTGCCCGGCTTTTCGTCGCCGTTGACCAGGTGCTTGTTCAGGTCGGCCTCGCGCATGCGCAATCCCGTGAACAGATTGCCATCGGGCGTCTCGTCGATCATCACATCCGGCACGATGCCCTTGGCCTGGATCGAGTTGCCGCTGGGCGTGTAGTAACGCGCCGTGGTCAGCTTGATACCGGTGTCTGGCCCCAGCGGACGCACCGTCTGCACCGATCCCTTGCCAAAGGTCTGGCTGCCCATGAGGGTGGCCCGTTTGTGGTCCTGCATGGCGCCGGCAACGATCTCGCTCGCCGAAGCCGAGCCCTCATTGACAAGCACCACCAGGGGAACACGCTTGAAGGCGCCACGGGTGACCTTGGTCAGGTGCTCAATGGGGTCGGCCCCGCCACGGCGCAGGTAATGTTGCGGGGCGGTGGTGTAGACGAACTTGCTGTCGGCCAGCTGCCCGTTGGTGGACACCACGGTCACGTTTTCGGGCAGGAAAGCGGCCGACAGTGCCACGGCCGCGTCCAGCAGGCCGCCGGGGTCATTGCGCAAGTCCAGTACCAGCCCCTTGAGTTTGGGGTCCTGTTTGTAAAGGTCTTCTGCCTTGCGGGCGAAGTCCTCGACGGTGCGGTCCTGGAACTGCGACACGCGGATCCAGGCATAACCGGGTTCGATCAGTTTGGCCTTGACGCTTTGTGTCTTGATTTCTTCGCGCACGATGGTGACCGGAAAACTGCGGTTTTCATCCTTGCGGAAAATGGTGAGCAGCACTTTGGTGCGAGGTTCGCCGCGCATGCGCTTGACGGCCTCGTTGATGGACAGGCCCTTCACAGCCGTGTCGTCGATCTTGGTGATGAGGTCGCCGGTCTTGAGGCCCGCACGGAACGCCGGCGAGTCCTCGATGGGCGAGACCACCTTGACCAGCCCGTCCTCCATGGTGATCTCGATGCCCACGCCCACGAAGCGGCCGCTGGTGCCTTCGCGGAATTCCTTGAAGGACTTCTTGTCGAAATACTGGGAGTGCGGGTCGAGACTGGCCACCATGCCCGATATGGCTTCGGTGATGAGTTTTTTCTCATCCACCGGCTCCACGTAATCGGTCTTGATCATGCCGAACACGGCGGCGAGTTGCTGCAGCTCTTCCAGTGGCAACGGCGCCAGGTTGCTGCGCGCCACCGCCTGGAATTGCACCATGGTGAGTGCACCGGCCATGGCGCCTACCGCCATCCAGCTGGCAATCTTCAGTTTCTGACCCATCTGCATTTCCCGTTGTCGGACCCCGCAGCACCGGGTTGGCGCTGCTGACGGGTCAATATACCGCCTTGGAGTGGCCGGCGCCGTGGCGGTTCCGCGGCGCCACTGTCCGGTCTCAGGCTTTGCCTTGGTTGGCCACAGCGGCGGCTGCGCGGGCAGCGGCCTCGGCATCGCCCAGGTAGTGGTGGCGGATCGGCCGCAGGTCGCCGTCCAGTTCATAGACGAGCGGAATGCCATTGGGGATGTTCAGGCCGACGATGTCGGCGTCGGCGATGCCGTCGAGGTACTTGACCATGGCGCGGATGCTGTTGCCATGCGCCGCGATGACCACGCGCTGTCCGCTGCGAATGGCCGGTGCCAGCACCTCGTTCCAGAACGGCATGACCCGGGCCACGGTGTCTTTCAGGCATTCGGTCAGCGGAACCTGTCCGGGTTGCAGCCCGGCGTATCGGCGGTCGTTGCGCTCGCAGCGCGGATCGGTCGGCTCCAGTGCTGGCGGAGGGGTGTCGTAGCTGCGGCGCCAGATCAATACCTGTTCGTCGCCATACTGCTTGGCCATGTCGGCCTTGTTCAGGCCCTGCAGGCCCCCGTAATGGCGCTCATTGAGCCGCCAGTCCTTGACCACCGGCAGCCAGGTGCAGTCCATTTCGTCCAGACAGTAGTTCAGGGTGTGGATCGCACGCTTGAGCACCGAGGTGTAAGCGATGTCGAACGCGTAGCCTTCCGCCTTGAGCAGCTTGCCGGCCGACATGGCCTGGGAGATGCCGGTGGGCGTCAGCTCCACGTCGGTCCAGCCGGTGAAGCGGTTTTCGAGATTCCAGGTGGATTCGCCGTGGCGGATGAGAACGAGTTTGTACATGGCTGCAGAGGAGGGCTGGGGGTGCGGGAAGCGGTGGCCGGACAGGTCTGGGAAAGCAGGACGCAACGCAGGCCGGCCGGGCATTTTAGAATCCCCGACTCTTCAGAAAGGTTTGCCCGTGAGTTTCTTCATCGAAAACTGGACCCTGATCCTGCTGGCCCTCGTGTCGGGCGGCTTGTTGCTCTGGCCAGCGCTGTCCGGTGGCGCCGGAAGTGGCTCCGTCAACGCGGCCGAAGCGGTGCAGCTCATCAACCGCGAGAAAGCGGCGGTTGTCGACGTTTGCAGTCCCGCTGAATTTGCTGCCGGCCATATTGCCGGCGCCCGCAACGCGCCACTGGGCCAGCTTGAGGCTCAACTGCCGGGCCTTGTCAAAAACAAAACCACGCCGGTCATCCTGGTCTGTGCGTCGGGCATGCGTTCCCGCCGTGCCGTGGCCACCGCCAAAAAGTTGGGTTACGAGAATGCGCACTCGCTCTCCGGTGGCATGGGAGCCTGGCGCGCCGCCAGCCTGCCGATCGAAAAATCCTGAACGACCAAGAACAGCACCATGGCGGCAGTCAAGATCTATTCCAGTGACTTTTGTCCGTATTGCATGCGCGCCAAGGCGCTGCTGCAGGCCCGCGGCGTGACCGATTACGAAGAGATCGTCGTCGACGGCAAGCCCGACGTACGAGCCGAGATGACGCGCATCACTGGCCGCACCAGCGTGCCGCAGATCTTCATTGGTGGCACCCATGTCGGTGGCTGTGACGATCTGCACGCGCTCGATGGCCGCGGTGGTCTGCTGCCCTTGCTGCAGGCCTGATCACGTCCGCTTAGCGGCCGTGTCGGCCGCAGCGATAATCCACATGTGCCCGCCGGAGGGAACACCTTCCCCTGCGGGCTTCCTTGTCTGTCCCAGCTGAAAGCCCACCATGTCCGACCAAGCTCCCGTGTTCCAGATCCAGCGTATCTACCTCAAGGAGGCGTCTCTGGAGCAGCCCAATTCGCCGGCCATCCTGCTGGAGCAGGCCCAGCCGTCGGTGGACATTCAGCTGGGCGTCGAGGCCCATCCGGTTGCAGAGGGTGTGTACGAGGTGGCGGTGACCGCCACTGTGCAGACCAAGATTGAAGACAGGACCGTGTTTCTGGTGGAAGCCAAGCAGGCTGGCATTTTCGAGATCCGCAACGTACCGCAGGAGCAGATGGGGCCGATCATGGGCATCGCCTGCCCGCAGATCGTCTATCCGTATCTGCGGGGCAATGTTGCCGATCTCATCCAGCGCGCAGGTTTCCCGCCCGTGCACCTGACCGAGATCAATTTCCAGGCCATGTACGAGCAGCAGCAGGCCCAGCAGGCCGCCGCCGGCGGCGTGCAGTAACGGCGCTGGTCCGGGGCGGCGATGCATATCCTGGTCCTCGGGGCCGGTGCCTGGGGCACGGCGCTGGCCATCCATGCCGCGGCGCAGACGGGTGACCACCGGCGCGTCACGCTATGGGCTCGCGACGCCGTCCAGGTGCGGGACATGGCTGCACGCCGGGAAAACGCACGCTACCTGCCGGGTCAGACGTTTCCTGCGGGCCTGTGCGTCGCGGAGGGCCCCATGGACGGGGCTGCGGCCGCACGGCACAACGCTGATCTGGTGGTCATCGGCTCGCCCATGGCCGCGCTGCGCGGCATGCTGGTCACACTCCAGGACCTGACCGTGCCGGTGATCTGGATCTGCAAGGGCTTCGAGAGCCCCCAGGCCGGCGCCCCGGGCGGGCTGCTGGGGCACGAGGTATGCGCTGCCGTCGCTCCCGGGTTGCGGTCCGGCGTGCTCAGCGGCCCCAGCTTTGCACAGGAAGTGGCACGGGGCCAGCCCACAGCGCTGGTGGCAGCCAGCGAACACGCTGACGTGCGCGATGCCATGGTGGCGGCGTTTCATGGCCCCAGCTTGCGGGTCTATGCCAATGACGACATCGTCGGCGTCGAGGTCGGCGGTGCTGTCAAGAACGTGCTGGCGATTGCCACCGGTTTGTGTGACGGTCTGAGTCTGGGGCTGAATGCGCGCGCAGCGCTCATCACCCGGGGGCTGGCCGAAATGACCCGGCTGGGCCTGGCGCTGGGGGCCAAGGCGGAAACCTTCATGGGTTTGTCTGGTCTCGGTGACCTCGTGCTCACCGCCACCGGAGACCTCTCGCGCAACCGCAAGGTGGGTCAGTTGCTGTCCAGCGGCCTGAGCCTGCAGGCGGCCGTGGATTCGCTCGGTCACGTGGCCGAAGGGGTGTACAGCGCGCGGACCGTGGTTCAGCGTGCCCGGGCTCTGGGCATTGAAATGCCGATCAGCGAAGCGGTGGTGTCCCTGCTGGACGGCCGCCTGCAACCCGCGCAAGCCGTGGCTGCCCTGATGGGGCGCGATCCGAAAGACGAAGCCCTGCAGGCCTGAGCCACCGTCAGACCGGATCGCAGGCGAGCTTAAATTTCCAGGTTGTCGATCAGCCGTGTGCTGCCCAGTCGCGCCGCACCGAGCACCACCAGTGACTGCGGGCTGAGCGCGTCTTCCGCCCGGGGCGGCTGCAAGTCGGAGCGGCGGCGCACGGTCAGGTAGTCCGGTTGCCAGCCGCGCAAGGCCAGTGCCCGCATGGCCTGGGCTTCCAGGGCGTCGCGTTTTTCCGGCAGCGCACCGGCCGCGGCCAGGGCATCGCGTGCCAGTGTTCTCAAAGTCAGTGACAGCTGCACCGCCTCGGCACGTTCTTTCTCGCTGAGGTAAGCGTTGCGCGAACTCAGCGCCAGGCCGTCTGCAGCGCGCTGGGTTTCGCCCGCCACGATGGTGACCGGCATGGCGTACTGCTGCACCATGCGGCGGATCACCATCAGTTGCTGGTAATCCTTCTTGCCGAACAGCGCGTGGCGAGGCCCTTTGGCATCGGAGAACACGCACTGGAACAGTTTCATCACCACGGTGCAGACACCGATGAAGAAGCCGGGCCGGAAGTGACCTTCCAGGATATCGGCAAGATCCGACGGCGGCTGGACTTTGTAGACCTGCGGCTCAGGGTAAAGCTCTTTTTCCGGTGGTGCGAACACGATGTCGCAGCCGGCCTGCTCAAGCCGTGCGCAATCGGACTGCAGTGTCCGGGGGTAAGTGTCAAAGTCTTCGTGCGGTGCAAACTGCAGGCGGTTGACAAAGATGCTCGAGACGGTGACGTCGCCCAGCGGTTGGCCGGTGCGCACCAGTGCCAGGTGCCCGTCGTGCAGGTTGCCCATGGTGGGAACGAACACAGGCGAGTTGAACGGTCGCAGCGCAGCGCGCAGGTCTTCGACGGAGTGGACGATTTTCATGCGAGAGACGGGGAGCGGGTCGGGGGGCGCTGCAGGCGCTGCGGGGATGGTCGGTATCACCAGGCGTGCAGCTGGTCGTCAGGGAAGTGGCCTTCCTTGACCGCCCGGACATAGGCTTGCATGGCCTCACGCACGCTGTGTGCACCGTCCATGAAGTTGCGCACAAATTTGGGGTTCTTGCCCAGGTTGACGCCCAGCATGTCGTGCATCACCAGCACCTGACCGGCAGTGCCCTTGCCGGCACCGATGCCGATCGTGTGGCAGGTGGGCAGCGCAGATGTGATTTCACCGGACAGTGCCGCCGGCACCATTTCCAGCACCATCATGCTGGCCCCGGCGTCCTGGAGTTCCAGTGCCTGGGTGCGCAGTGTGCGGGCAGCTGCTTCGTCGCGGCCCTGAACGCGGTAGCCACCCAGCGAATGCACGGTCTGTGGCGTCAGGCCCAGGTGGGCGCAGACGGGTACGCCTCGCTCGACGAGGAAACGGACGGTGTCGGCGGTCCAGCCACCGCCCTCGAGCTTGACCATGTGCGCGCCCGCGTGCAGCAGTTGCGCCGCACTGCGCATCGCCTGCTCTTTGGATTCGTGGTAACTGCCAAACGGCAGGTCACCGATGACCCAGGCCGTTCCCTGGACGCGGCGAAGGCCGCGGACAACGCTCTCCGTGTGATAGACCATGGTCTCCAGCGTCACGCCAGCGGTGCTGGACAGGCCCTGGCACACCATGCCCAGCGAATCCCCAATGAGGATGCATTCGATGCCTGCGGCATCTGCCACGGCCGCGAAAGTGGCGTCGTAGGCCGTCAGCATGGTGATCTTCTCGCCGCGCTCACGCATTTCCTGCAACCTGGGCAGGCTGACCGGTTTGCGTTGGGGCAGGGGCGAGGCCGAGGGCAGGGTGCCGTAGGGCGTGCCGGAGGCCAGGCTGGGCGCGGGTGCTGTGCTCATGGGGCGTCTCTGGGGGGCTCGGGAAGCGGCACTATAGACGATCCGGCTATGCTTGCGTCCCTATGAAACACCTCTCCGAATTCACGGCCGACGACCTGGCCGAACTGGCGCGGTCGGACGTGGCACGGGCCTTGGCCGAGGACCTGGGCCGTGGTGACCTGACCGCTGCGCTGGTGGACCCGGCGCGACGTGCGAGAGCCCGCATCCTGGCGCGCGAGAGCGCTGTCATTTGCGGTCGCCCCTGGGTGGAAGCAGCGGTGCTGGCTTGCGACCCGCAGGCCAGCCTGACCTGGCGCGTGACCGACGGCCAGCGCTGCGCCGCCGACCAGGTGGTGCTGGAGATCGAGGGCAACGCCCAGGCCCTGCTGACCGCCGAGCGCACGGCGCTGAACTTCCTGCAGCTGCTGTCGGCCGTGGCGACCAAGACGGCGGTGTTCGTCGAGGCCGTCAAAGGCACCCGCGCGGCCATCGTGGACACGCGCAAGACCCTGCCGGGCCTGCGGCTGGCGCAGAAGCATGCGGTCAAGGCCGGCGGCGGTGTGAACCACCGCATCGGTCTGTACGACGCCGTGCTGATCAAGGAAAACCACATCGCCGCCGCAGGGGGCGTGGCTGCTGTGCTGCGCCGCGTGCAGGAGACCGCACCGCAGGCACGGTTTGTGGAAATCGAGGTCGAGACGCTGACCCAGCTGGACGAGGCGCTGGCCTGCGGCGCCACCATGATCCTGCTGGACAACATGGACATTCCGACCTTGCAGGAGGCGGTGCGCCGCAACGCCGGCCGCGCCATTCTCGAAATCTCGGGTGGCGTGAACCTGGACACCGTGCGCGCCCTTGCAGAAACCGGCGTGGACCGCATTTCCATCGGAGCCCTGACCAAGGATGTCAAGGCCATTGATTTCTCAATGCGAATGGAGCAACTGCCGTGAGCAACGAAGCCGTCATCGACGTCGAATACGAGCAGCCCGCGTGCCCGACCAAGCACGCCTGGGCGCGGGTGCCGGTCGAGCCCGGTCCGAAGCAGCGCGCCGAGCTCAAGGAGCGCATCCGGGCGCTGCTGAAAGAGCGCAACGCGGTCATGGTGTCGCACTACTACGTGCACCCGGACCTGCAGGACCTGGCCATCGAGACCGGCGGCATCGTCAGCGATTCGCTGGAGATGGCGCGCTTCGGCCGCGACCATGCGGCGCAGACCCTGGTGGTGTCCGGCGTGCGCTTCATGGGCGAGACGGCCAAGATCCTGAGTCCTGAAAAGACGGTGCTGATGCCGGACCTGGACGCCAACTGTTCGCTCGACCTGGGCTGCCCGATCAACGCCTTCAGCGCCTTCTGCGACCAGCATCCGGACCGCACGGTGGTGGTCTACGCCAACACCAGCGCGGCGGTGAAGGCGCGCTCGGACTGGCTGGTCACGTCCAGCTGCGCACTGGACATCGTGAAGGCGCTCAAGGACAAGGGCCACAAGATCCTGTGGGCGCCCGACAAGCACCTGGGCGGCTACATCCAGCGCGAGACCGGCGCCGACATGCTGATGTGGACCGGCTCCTGCATCGTGCACGACGAGTTCAAGGCCTTCGAGCTGGAAGCGCTCAAGAAGGAGCATCCTAAGGCACGCGTGCTGGTGCACCCGGAGAGCCCGGCCGAGGTGGTGAAGCTGGCCGATGCCGTGGGCTCGACGTCGGCGATCCTGAAAGCGGCGCGCGAGATGGAGGCGCGTGAATTCATCGTCGCCACCGACAACGGCATGATGCACATGCTGCGCCAGCAGAACCCGGACAAGGTCTTCATCGAGGCGCCGACCGCCGGCAACAGCGCCACCTGCAAGAGCTGCGCGCACTGCCCCTGGATGGCGATGAACGGTCTGGCCGGCGTGGCCCGTGTGCTGGAGACCGGCGAAAACCAGATCTACGTCGATCCGGCCCTGATCCCGCGCGCCCGGCTGCCCATCGACCGCATGCTGGCCTTCACGGCCGCGCACAGGGCGGGTCAGGACGCGGGCGCGCTGGTCCCCAACATCGGCGCGGCATAGAGAGACCTCTTCCGCCGCGCTGCGCGCGACCCCCTCCGGGGGAGGGGGCAATGCCTGTGGCCCGGCAAAGCCGGTTCCACGGCATTCCGGTCCAAGACATCTCTTGCGACCGTTTGGGGCACTTCCGGATGGTGGTGCGAGGTCAACGAGCCGGAGGCACGAGGATGGTCGGCTTGGCCTCGGGCAGCAGGTTCGGGTAGTCGCGGCTGAAGTGCAGGCCGCGGCTTTCGTGGCGCAGCATGGCGCTCATGACGATCAGGTCGGCCACCTGCACCAGGTTGCGCAACTCCAGCAGATCGCGCGTGACGTGGAACTGTGAATAGAACTCGTGGATTTCCCGTTGCAGCAAGGTGATGCGGTGGGCGGCACGTTCCAGGCGTTTGTTGGTGCGCACGATGCCCACGTAGTCCCACATGAAGCGGCGCAGTTCGTCCCAGTTGTGCGAGATCACCACCTGTTCGTCGGCATCGGTCACGCGGCTCTCGTCCCAGGCGGGTAGCGCAGGCACCTTGCGCTGCGGACGGCCCAGGATGTCGCGCACCGCCGCCTGTGCGAACACCATGCATTCCACCAGCGAGTTGCTGGCCAGCCGGTTGGCGCCATGCAGGCCAGTGCAGGTGGTCTCGCCCACGGCATACAGTCCATCAATATCGGTGCGGCCTTCCAGGTCTGTCACCAGGCCGCCGCAGGTGTAGTGCGCGGCGGGCACCACGGGGATGGGTTCCTTCGTGATGTCGATGCCCAGTTCGGCACAGCGCGCCAGGATGTTGGGAAAGTGCTCGCGGATGAAGGCGGGGGGCTGGTGGGAGATGTCCAGGTGCACGCAGTCCAGGCCGTGCTTTTTCATCTCGTGGTCGATGGCGCGGGCCACGATGTCGCGCGGCGCCAGTTCGGCGCGCGGATCGTGGTCGGGCATGAAGCGGTGGCCGCCCAGATGGGGCGGCAGCTTGAGTTGTCCGCCTTCGCCGCGCACCGCCTCAGTGATGAGGAAGTTTTTGACGTTGGGGTGGTACAGGCAGGTGGGGTGGAACTGGATGAATTCCATGTTGCCCACGCGACAGCCGGCACGCCAGCCGGCGGCGATACCGTCGCCGGTGGCGGTGTCGGGGTTGGTCGTGTAGAGGTATACCTTGCCGGCACCTCCCGTGGCCAGTAGGGTGTTCGCCGCGCTGAACACCTCGACCTCGTCGCGGTCCACATCCAGCACATAGGCGCCGTGGCAACGTTGAACGCCGGTGGCGTCCGTGCGTTGCGTGGTGTGCCGGTCGGTGATCAGGTCGACCAGCATGTGGTTCTCGAAGAACGTGATGCCTGGTGTGGCCCTGGCTTCGCGGCTGAGGGTGGCTTGTACCGCCGCTCCGGTGGCATCGGTGGCGTGCACGATGCGGCGGTGGGTATGGCCGCCCTCGCGCGTGAGGTGCAATTCGCCGTTTTCGGTCGAGAAGGGCACCCCCAGTGACTGCAGCCAGGCAATGGCCGCGGGCGCGTTTTCCACCGTGAAACGGGTGGCCTCCAGATCGCACAGGCCGGCGCCGGCCACCAGGGTGTCGTCCACGTGCGAGGCATAGCTGTCGCCCTCTGCGAGCACGGCGGCGATACCGCCCTGCGCCCAGTTGCTGGACCCGTCGGAGATGCCGCGCTTGGTGACCACTGCCACGCGGTGCGTGGGCGCCAGTCTGAGCGCAGCGGTCAGACCGGCCAGGCCGCTGCCGATGATCAAGACATCGAATTCGTGGGTGGTGGTCATCAGTTGGGCGTGTAGGCGAGGCGGACGTAAATCGGCGCAAAAGCCTCGGCCTGGGTCAGCTCGATCAGCGTTTCCTTGGCCAGCTCGAGCATGGCAATGAACGTGACCACCAGCACCTGAGGGCCCCGGCTGGGGTCAAACAGATCGCCGAACTCGACGAAGCGCTGCCCCTGCAACTTGCGCAGCACGATACTCATGTGCTCCCGTACCGAAAGCTCTTCGCGGCTGATCTTGTGGTGCTGTACCAGGGTGGCGCGCTGCAGGATGTCGCGCCAGGCGCTCTGCAGGTCCAGCACATGCACGTCGGGAAAGCGCGGCACCAGGGACTGTTCCACATAGACCTGCGCCTTGAGAAAGTCGCGCCCGAACTGCGGCATATCGGCCAGGCGCTGCGAAGCCAGCTTCATCTGCTCGTATTCGAGCAGACGGCGAACGAGCTCGGCACGCGGGTCTTCGGCCTCCTCTCCTTCGGCGACCTTCCTGGGGGGCAACAGCATGCGCGACTTGATTTCAATGAGCATGGCCGCCATCAGCAGGTACTCGGCTGCCAGTTCGAGATTGCTCGCGCGGATCTCGTCGACGTAGCTGAGGTACTGGCGGGTCACCGCCGCCATGGGAATGTCCAGGATATTGAAGTTCTGCTTGCGGATCAGGTAGAGCAGCAGGTCCAGGGGGCCTTCGAAGGCCTCGAGGAAGATGCGCAGTGCATCGGGCGGGATGTAGAGGTCACGGGGAAGATCGAACAGGGGTTCGCCATACAGGCGCGCCAACGCCACCTGATCGACCACCGTGGGCAGCACGTCGTCCAGCCCCTCCGGGGTCTGGTCGAGTGCATTCAGGTCCTGGCTCATGAGCGGTGACCGGGCGCTTGAGCCGCGGGGGTCAGTGCGGATCGGGACGCGTCTGGTAGACGTAAGCGCCCTGCGCCACGCGCGCGGCTTCTGCGTCGCGCTGAAATTCATGGTCCACCTGCTGCTCCCACAGCAGGGCGCGGCCGGCACGCTGTGCGGCTTCCAGGTCCGGCTGATTGGCCTTGAGCTGCTCAATGAATTGCGTTGCGTCGGACGTGTAGTGCGGGCGTGCAAACAGGTTCATGGTGTTCGGTGGGTAACGCAAAGGAATGCGGGATTCTACCGAGGCCGGCCCCGAGCAGCCGGCGAGTCAGTCCTCACTGACAGGTGTGCAGGCGTTGGGCAAAACCCGTGCGCACGATCAGCGAACGGGGCTGCTCATTCAGCCCGACCATGCTGAGGTGTCCGCCACGACGCTCCAGGGCCTTGTGCAGTTGCTCCAGGGCGTCCAGTCCGGTGGTGTCCAGCGAGACCAGTTGCGTGGCGTCGAGCATCACGTTGACCGGGTGCGGGCTGTTCTCCACTTCGGTCACGATCGGATCGATCTTGGCCACGGCGCCGAAGAAGAGCGAGCCATACAGGCGGTAGGTGAGCTGGTGTTCATGTCGGGCCACCGCATCCGCGCGGAAAATGTCGCTCTGGCGCCGCACGAACAGCACCACCGCCAGTACCAGTCCCAGCTCGACCGCCACCGTCAGGTCGAAGACGATGGTCACCAGGAAGGTGGAAACCATCATCAGACGGTAGTGGTTGGAAAACTGTTTGAGGCGACCGAACTCCCGCCACTCGCCCATGTTCCAGGCCACGAACAGCAGCACGCCGGCCAGCACGGCCAGCGGGATGTGTTGCGCCAGAGGCGCGGCGATCAGGACCACGGCGGCCAACGTGGCTGCGTGCACGATGCCGGCCACCGGCGAGGCGGCGCCCGAGCGGATGTTGGTGACCGTGCGGGCAATCGTGCCGGTGGCGGGCATGCCGCCAAAGAAAGGCACTGCAAAATTGGCCACGCCTTGCGCCATCAGCTCCTGATTGGGGTCGTGCTTGGGGGTGTCGCTGAGCTGGTCGGCCACGCGGGCGCACAGCAGCGATTCAATCGCGCCGAGCAGCGCGATGGTGAGTGTGGGCGTGACCAGCTGTTTGACCGTTTCCCAGGAAAAAGCGGGCAACTCGAAGCGGGGCATGCCTTGGGGAATGCCGCCAAAACGGCTGCCGATGGTTTCGACCGGCAGGCCCAACGCCCAGGCCACCACCGACAGCGTGATCAGTGCCACGACCGGTGCCGGCAGGCGCGAGGTGGCCTTGAGCGCGCTGACCGTGTCGTACTGCGACAGCTGGCGGCGAAATTGCGAGTCGACGGCCCATAGGCGCGGCCAGACAAACAGGCCGACGATGCATGCCGTACCCAGTGCGAAAGCCCATGGGTTGAAGCTGCCGATGTGCTGCCACAGCGTACCGATTTGCTGGAAAAAATCGGCGGGCATCTTGGCGACGTCCAGACCCAGCCAGTCGCGCAGTTGCGAAAGCCCGATGAGCACCGCAATGCCATTGGTGAAACCGATCACCACGCTGACCGGTACGTAGCGCACCAGCGCACCCAGCCGGAACAGGCCGAGCAGGAAGAGCAGCACGCCTGCGCTGGCCGTGGCGATCAGCAGGTTGGCCAGGCCGTAGCGCTCGACGATGCCGTACACGATAACGATGAAGGCCCCGGCCGGCCCCCCGATCTGTACCGAGGTCCCCCCCAGTGCTGAGATGAGAAAGCCGGCGATGATGGCCGTCCACAACCCGGCTTCCGGCTTGAGTCCGCTGGCGATGGCAAAGGCCATGGCCAGCGGCAGGGCCACGATACCGACCGTCGCGCCCGCGCCCAGATCCTTGAAGAAGCGGTCCCTGTCGTAACCCCTTATGTCGGCCAGAAGACGGGGTCGGAAGGGGGCCAGAGGGGGCAGGTTCTGCAGCATGGGCCCATGTTAGCGCCGGGGGCGTGGGCAGACACCGTTGGCTGTGTCCCGCACACCATGGGGTTTACACCGAGAACCGGTGGCCGGTGTGTGTGTCCACCGGAACCACCGGGCTTCAGGTCTGTCTGCGGCGGGCGCTGCAGGGCAGTGAAGCCGCTGATGGGGGTACGGGCGTTAGCCGGTCAGTGGATGCGCATGCCCGGCTGCGCGCCCGGCCAGGGCTGTAGCACATGGATGCCGGGCTGGGCTTTCTCGTCGGCGTGGCTGGCGGCCAGCACCATGCCCTCGCTGATGCCGAACTTCATCTTGCGCGGCGCCAGGTTGGCGACCATCACCGTCAGCTTGCCTTCCAAATCTTCGGGCTTGTACTGGCTGGCGATGCCGCTGAAGACGTTGCGGGTCCGGCCTTCGCCTACGTCCAGCGTCAGGCGCAACAGCTTGGTCGATCCTTCGACCGCCTCGCACTTGACGATCTGGGCGATGCGCAGGTCGACCTTG
>JBJTNV010000011.1:0-20679 GCA_046074205.1 Hydrogenophaga sp. | reverse complement strand
GCCCAGCGGGTGCCCGACCGTCACCGAGCGCCTGCGGGCCGACAGATCCGTCGATCCGTCGGCCCGCCCGGACTGCGCCACCGTCTGGATGCACAGCCACTACCCGCTGGTTCGGCCACCGCGCTGACGGCTCGACCGCATCCACCCTACCCTCGGCCAATCACCACCAGCACCACCCATGCACCCGCTTGACCACCGCCACCGCCGCGCGGGCGGATTCAGCTTGATCGAGCTCATGATCGTGCTCGGCATCGTTGGTATCCTTGCTGCGATCTCCTACCCCACCTACACCGAGTCCGTGCGACGCGCCCAGCGAACCGACATGCTGCGTGCGCTGCTGGGCGCCCAGCAATTCATGAAACAGTTCTACAGCGCGCAGGACACCTTTGCCGGCGCCCGCCTGCCCGCTGGCCTGGACCGCACGCCCATGGCGGGCGACACCCTGTACAACATCCGACTGGTCGAAAATGGCCAGGGGGTGACGGTGAATACCCAGCCCGACACCTACACCCTGCAGGCCGTGCGGACTGGCGCCATGACAGGCGACCGGTGTGGCGACCTTGCCATCGACCAGCGCGGGGCCCGAACGCAGTCGAACCAGGCCCATGGCTCGACGCTGGCCAATTGCTTCCAGGGCCTTTGAACCCGTCATGCCCATGCACCGTCTCGAACACCCCATGCACAGGGCCCTTGAGCTGGCCCGGCAGTCGTTGCGGATGAGCAACCCCAACCCCCGTGTCGGCTGCGTCATCACGTCCGCACAAGGTCAGGAGATCGGTCGTGGGCACACACAGCACGTCGGTGGCCCCCATGCCGAGGTCATGGCGCTGCGCGACGCGCGGGCACGCGGCGCAACGTTGGCGGGCGCCACAGCGCATGTCACGCTGGAGCCGTGTTCGCACCACGGCCGGACACCGCCCTGCTGTGATGCGCTGGAGGCTGCCGGCATTGGCCGGGTGGTCGTGGCCACGCTGGACCCCAATCCGATGGTGGCGGGGCGCGGCGTCGAACGTTTGCGCGCCGCGGGCATCGACGTCGAGGTCTTGCCCGTGGACAGCAACAGTGCACGCGACGCGCGCGAACTGAACATCGGCTTTTTCAGCCGCATGATCCGCCAAACACCCTGGGTCCGGATGAAGATGGCGTCCTCACTGGATGGCGTCACCGCCCTGCCCGACGGGACCAGCCAGTGGATCACAGGAGCAGCCGCGCGCACCGACGGTCATGCCTGGCGTGCACGGGCCTGCGCAGTGCTCACCGGCATCGGCACCGTGCTGGAAGACAACCCCATGCTGGACGTTCGACACGTCGATACACCGCGGCAGCCACACCTGGTGGTGATCGACAGCCGGCTGGAGACACCACTGGATGCCCGGCTGCTGGGTACACCGGCGAACGGACTGCAACGGCAGATCCTGATTTACACCGCCAGCGAAGACGCCGGGCGCACGGCCGCACTGCACGACCGCGGCGCCACCGTGGTCCACTGCCCGGGTCGACGGCCCGGTACCAGCGCCAAGGTCGACCTGCCGGCCATGCTGCAGGACCTGGCGCGACGCGAGGTCAACGAACTGCACGTTGAAGCCGGGTACAAACTCAACGGTTCCTTCCTGCGCGAAGGCCTGGTGGACGAGTGCCTCTTCTACCTGGCGCCCACCTTGCTCGGACAGGGCAGCGGCGTGGCCCACGTTGGACCGCTACAAGACCTGAGCGAGGGCATCTCACTGGCCTTCGGCGACGTGGACCGGGTGGGCGAGGACCTTCGCATCCTGGCCCGGGTGCGTGGCCGGGACGCGTTTGTGCACCCCTGAGCCGACCGCCACCAGCTGAAGTTGTCGCCGGGGATGCCCCGACGGCGACCAGGGGGCACAAACCCTGCGAAAATACCCGGATGTTCACCGGCATCATCACCGGCGTGGGGCGCATCGCCGCCCTCCACGCCCTCGGCAGTTCTTTGGACCACGGCAAGCGCCTGACGATCGAGGCGCCGCCGGGCTACCTCGACGACGTCGGCCTGGGCGACAGTATTGCGCTCAATGGCGCCTGCATGACCGTCACCTCGCTGGACCTGCCCCGGCACTGTTTCACCATCGACATCTCGGCCGAATCCCTGGCCAGGACCACCGCCCTGGACCGGCCCGGCCAGCCCATCAACCTGGAAAAAGCACTGCGTGCCAACGACCGCCTCGGCGGCCACATCGTCTCCGGTCACGTGGACGGCATCGGTACCGTCACGCGCTTCGAACAGGTCGGAGAGAGCTGGACGCTGTGTGTGCTGGCGCCGCCCGCGCTGGGCAAATACCTGGCCTACAAGGGGTCGATCACCGTCAATGGCGTGAGCCTGACGGTCAACCGCGTGGCCGACGGCCCCGCCGGCTGCGAATTCAGCATCAACCTCATCCCCCATACCGTCGATCACACCGCGCTGGGCCAACTGCACACCGGCCACGCGGTGAACCTCGAAATCGACACCGTGGCCCGCTACGTGGAGCGCATGCTCGGCAGCCATCAACCCAAGGACAGCGCATGAACGCCCCCGCCACCCTGGCCCCAGTGGCCATTTCCCCGGTCGAAGACATCGTCGCCGACATGCGTGCCGGCCGCATCGTGATCCTGGTGGACGAGGAAGATCGAGAGAACGAAGGTGATCTGGTGCTCGCCGCCGATCACGTCACACCCGAAGCGATCAACTTCATGGCGCGCTTCGGCCGCGGCCTGATCTGTCTGACGCTGACCCGTGAGCGCTGCGAGCGACTGCAGCTGCCCCCCATGGTGCCGCGCAACGGCACCAAAATGGGCACTGCCTTCACCGTCTCCATTGAAGCGGCTGAAGGCGTGACCACCGGCATTTCCGCCGCCGACCGCGCGCGCACCGTGCAGGTGGCCGTGGCCGCCGGCGCGCAGGCGACCGATCTGGTGCAGCCCGGACACATCTTCCCGCTGCAGGCGGTGGAAGGCGGCGTGCTCATGCGCGCCGGCCACACCGAAGCCGGTTGCGACCTGGCCGCCATGGCCGGCTGTTCGGCGGCTGCCGTGATCTGCGAGATCATGAAAGATGACGGCACCATGGCCCGCCTGCCCGACCTGCAGCTGTTCGCCGCCGAACATGGCCTGAAGATCGGCACCATCGCCGACCTGATCGAATACCGCAGCCGCACTGAAAGTCTGGTCAAGAAGGTCGGCAGCCGCCCGCTGCACACCGCTTTCGGAGAGTTCACCGCCCACGCTTTTCGCGACCAGCCCAGCGGCGCGCTGCACCTGGCCCTGGTCAAAGGCCAGTGGTCCCCGGAGCACAGTGTGGCCGTTCGCGTGCACGAACCCCTGTCGGTGCTCGACGCACTGGAAGTCGGCCGCTCCATGCACAGCTGGAGCCTGGAAGCCAGCCTTCGCCACATCAATGAGGCCGGCGCAGGCGTGGCCGTGCTGCTCAACTGCGGCGAAACGGCCGAACAACTGCTGGCGCAGTTCGAAGGCACGGCACGGTCGGCGCAAGCGCCCGAGCGGGGCCGCATGGACTTGCGCACCTACGGCGTGGGAGCACAGATCCTGCGCGAATGCGGCGTGCAGCGCATGCAGCTCATGGGCCAGCCGCGCCGCATGCCCAGCATGACCGGCTACGGACTGGAAATCACCGGCTTCGTCGGCCGCAACGCCTGACCCCTTTTTCACAGAGAGAGCACACCATGTTTGGCGCAGACAAAGGCAGCAGCCCACAGCTTGACGGCAGCCAGCTGTCCATCGGCATCGTTCAGGCCCGTTTCAACGAGGGCATCACCAACGCGCTTTACGAGGCCTGCCACGACGAGCTCGTGGCCTTGGGCGTGGCGGAAAACAACATCCAGCGCGTGACCGTCCCCGGTGCGCTGGAAGTACCCATTGCGCTGCAGGCCATGGCCCGGCGGGACCGCTTCGACGCCCTGATCGCGCTGGGCTGCGTCATTCGTGGCGAGACCTACCACTTCGAACTGGTGTGCAATGAATCGGGCGCCGCCGTGACCCGGGTGGCGCTGGACACCCGGACACCGGTTGCCAACGCCATCCTCACCGTGGAAAACGTGTCGCAGGCGGTGGCACGGCAGGAAGAGAAAGGGCGAGACGCCGCCCGTGTGGCCATCGAAATGGCCCACCTGCTCGCACGCATCGGCTGACACCATGAACACCGAACAGACCAAACCCCGCAAGGCCGCAGACAAATCGGCCCGTACCCGTGCACGCGAATTCGCCTTGCAGGCGCTCTACCAGCACCTCGTGGGCCACAACGAGGCTGGCGACATTGACGCCTTCACGCGCGACCTGGTGGGCTTTCACAAAGCGGACAGTGTGCATTACGACGCCCTGTTGCATGGCTGCGTTGAACAGGCCGATGCACTCGATGCGCTGATCACGCCCCGGCTGGACCGCCCCCTGGCGGAGCTCTCGCCGATTGAACGGGCGGTCATGTGGATCGGTGCCTACGAGTTCCTGCACTGCCCCGACGTGCCCTGGCGCGTCGTGCTCAATGAATGCATCGAGCTGGCCAAATCCTTCGGCGGAACCGACGGACACAAATACGTCAATGGTGTGCTGCACCCGCTGGCCGCACAGCTGCGGCCGGTGGAAGTTGCCGCGAGTCCGACACCGGCGCGCAAGGCACCTGCCCCCTCCGGCGCGGCCTGAACGGACGGCACCGCATGCGCATCACGCAGCGCGCCCGCCGCGTCGAACCCTTTTATGTCATGGAGCTGGCCAAGGCCGCCAGTGACAGGGCCGCACGGGCGAGGGCCGGTGAGCGTCCGATGATCCGGCTGAACATCGGCGAACCCGATTTCACCGCGCCACCGCTGGTGCAAGCGGCCGCCGAGCGCGCCATTCGCGACGGGCGCAGCCAGTACACCGACGCCACCGGTCTGCCCGCCCTGCGCGAGGCCATCAGCGGCTGGTACGCCAGCCGCTTCGGCCTGGCCATCGACCCGGCCCGCATCGTCGTCACCGCCGGCGCCTCTGCGGCCCTGCAGCTGGCCTGCCTGGCGCTCATCGAGGCGGGGGACGACGTGCTCATGCCCGACCCCTGCTACCCCTGCAACCGCCAGTTCGTGCAGGCAGCCGAGGGCCAGGCGGTGCTGATCCCCTCGGGGCCCGAAGACCGTTTCCAGCTCAGTGCCGAGCGCGTGCAACAGGCCTGGGGGCCCGCCACCCGCGGCGTGCTGCTGGCCTCGCCGTCCAACCCCACGGGCACCAGCATCGCCCGTGACGAACTCGAACGCATTGCCCGCTTCGTGCGCGAACGCGGCGGCATCACCCTGGTGGACGAGATCTATCTGGGCCTGAGCCACGACGACGCCTACGGTCACAGCGCCCTGGGCCTGCCTGACGGCCTGGGTGACGAGGTCATCAGCATCAACAGCTTCAGCAAATACTTCAACATGACCGGCTGGCGCCTGGGTTGGCTGGTGCTGCCACCCGCGCTGGTGCCGCCCGTCGAGCGCCTGGCGCAGAACCTGTTCATCTGCGCCAGCACCATTGCCCAGCACGCAGCCCTGGCCTGCTTCGAACCCGACAGCCTGGCCGAGTACGAACGCCGCCGCGCCGAGTTCAAGGCCCGGCGCGACGCCTTCATCCCCGAACTCAACCGCCTGGGCCTGACCGTGCCGGTGATGCCCGACGGCGCCTTCTACGCCTGGGCCGACGTGCGCGGTCTGTGCGAACGCTGGGGCATCCCGATGCAGGGCTCGGGCGACGCGCCCGGCGGCAGCTGGACGCTGGCCTTCGAACTGATGCGCCGCTGCCAGATCGCTGCCACACCCGGACGCGATTTTGGCCATGCCGAACCCCAGCACTGGCTGCGGTTTTCCACGGCCAATGCCCTGCCGCAACTGCAGGAAGCGGTGGCCCGCATCGAGGCCGCGCTGTGAGCCACACGTCCACCGGCTTTCAGTGGCCTGTTCGTGTCTACTGGGAAGACACCGACGCCGGCGGCATCGTCTTCTACGCGAACTACCTGAGGTTCTTCGAGCGTGCGCGCACTGAATGGCTGCGCCAGCTGGGCCTGGGCCAGCAGGCCCTGCGCGAACAGACCGGTGGCATGTTTGTCGTCAGCGACTGCCGCGTGAGCTACCGCCAGAGCGCCCGGCTCGACGATGTGCTGCTGGTTTCGGCCACGCCCGTGGAGATCGGCAAGGCCTCGCTGACGATCGCGCAGTCCGCCCACCTCCTGGCTCAGCAGGCGGATACTGCGCCGCGGCTGCTGTGCGAAGGCAGCATCCGCATCGGCTGGGTGGAAGCGGCCACCCAGCGGCCCCAACGCATTCCGCCGGCGGTGTTGCAGGCGCTGCTGTCTGCCAGCCCATCCTCCTCTTCAACCTGACACGACCATGAACCAAGACCTGTCCATCGTCCAGTTGCTGCTCCACGCCAGCGGAGTCGTCCAGGCCGTGGTGGCCCTGCTGGTGCTGGTGTCCGTCATCAGCTGGGCAGCCATCTTCCGCAAACTGTTCGCCCTGCGCCGTGTGCGCACCCGGAACGACGCGTTTGAACGCAATTTCTGGTCGGGCACCAGTCTGACGGACCTCTACAGCGCTGCCACCCACAGCGGCGGGCGAGGCGGCCCCACCGAGCGCATCTTCGCCAGCGGGCTGCGCGAGTACCAGAAGCTGCGCGAGCGACGCATCACCGACAGCGGCGCGTTGCTCGATGGGGCGCGTCGCGCCATGCGCGCCAGCTTCCAGCGAGAACTGGACGTGCTCGAATCGAACCTGTCCTTTCTCGGAACGGTGGGTTCAGTGGCCCCCTATGTGGGCCTGTTCGGCACGGTCTGGGGCATCATGCATGCCTTCACCGGCCTGGCATCCCTGGCTCAGGTGACGCTGGCCACCGTGGCTCCCGGCATTGCCGAAGCCCTGGTGGCCACGGCCATCGGCCTGTTTGCGGCCATCCCCGCCGTGGTGGCCTACAACCGCTTTGCGCATGACATCGACCGGGTGGCCAACGGCATGGAGACCTTCATGGAAGAGTTCTCCAACATCCTGCAGCGCCACGGAGCGGTTCCGGTTGGCCAGACGGCCGCTGCGCACTGAGCCACACCATGGCCAAGACAGCCCCCCGCGGACGCGGTCGCCGCACCATCAACGAGATCAACATGGTGCCCTTCATCGACGTGATGCTGGTGCTGCTGATCATCTTCATGGTCACGGCACCGCTGATCACGCCGAGCCAGATCGAATTGCCCAGCGTCGGCCAGGCGGGCCGACAACCCGACCGGTTCGTGCAGGTGATCGTCGACCGCGAGGAGCGCCTGCAGGTGCGCGAGGGCAGCAGCGGCGCCGAAGGCCCTGTGGTGCCGCTGGCGCAGCTGGCCGCGCGCGTCGCGCAGCTGCAAGGCACGGATACGGCGGCGCCGGTACCGGTGGTCATCAGTGCCGACCGGAACGTGAAATACGAAACCGTCGTCAAGGTGATGGATACCCTGCAACGGGCAGGGGTTCACCGCGTCGGCCTGTCGGTGCAGACCGCACCCTGATGCCCGCATGAGCGTGCGTCCGGCCCCTTCACCACCCGCCGAGCCGGCACACCGGCGCCTGGCGCCGCCCGACCCGTGGTGGGGACCGATGGGCCTTGCGCTGCTCGCGCACGGCCTGCTGCTGGCCGCACTCACCTGGGGGGTGGGCTGGAAACGCGACACCCCGGTGCCGGTGTTCGAAGCCGAGTTGTGGTCGCGCCTGCCAGAGCAGGCCGCCGCACGCGCCGAAGCCCCGCCCCCCGCGGAGGCTGTGGTGGAGCCCGAGACCCGACCCGCACCACCGCCGCCAGGCCCGAAGCAGGCCGACATCGCCACCCAGCGGGAACAGCAGAAAAAGGCCGACGCGCAGCGCGCCCTGCAGGAAGCCCGTGAGAAGGCGAGAGCCGAGAAAGCTGCTGCCGAGAAGAAAGCAGCCGACAAGGCCGCAGCAGACAAAAAGGCTGCCGAACGCAAGGCTGCCGAAGACAAAAGCGTTCGCGAACGAGCCGAAGCGCAAGCCGAACGCCTGCGACAGGAGAACATCCGCCGTCTGCTGGGACAGGCCGGCGCCAGCGGCGGACCGCAGGCCAGTGGAACCGCACCCAAATCCAGTGGGCCGTCGCCCAGCTATGGCGGCAAGGTGGCAGCGCGCATCAAGCCCAACGTGGTGTTCACCGATCCCCTGTCGGGCAACCCGCGTGCCGAGGTGGAGGTCCGCGCCTTGCCCGACGGCACCATCGTGGGCCGACGCCTGGTGAAAAGCAGCGGCAACGAAGCCTGGGATGAGGCCGTGCTCAAGGCCATCGATCGGACCGGCTCACTGCCGCGGGACACCGACGGCCGCGTGCCATCGCCCCTGATCATCGGTCTGCGACCGCAGGACTAGGCTCAGCTGTAGGCAATGTCGGCGCGCTGGCCGTGCGCCTGGGCCATCCAGCTGGCCAGCGCCGCGTCGGTGGGAAAGAACAGGGCACGATCGTCCAGTTGCAACTCGCACTCGGCCCCCGGGCGCTGCACCGCCAGCCGCACCGGCAGACCCTGCACCCGCTCGCCCTGCTCGCTCATTTCCCGCCGGGGGGGGAACTCGCGCACCAGTTGTGCCACAGACGGCGGGGTGCCATGCACGGCCACGCGCAGGAATTTGCCAAAGCGGCAGCGAGCCGAAGGAAGATCCCATATCTGCTGGATCTTCAGCCGCAAGCCGCCCGAGAAGCGGTCGGGCTGCACCAGGGCCTGAACGACGATGAGTTCGTCGTCCTTGAGCAGGTTGCGGTGCTGGTTGATCAGGTTTTCGTCGGCGCTGACCTCCATCACCGCCGACCGGTCGTCGAGCTTGAAGAAGGCCAGCCTGCCACGCTGGCCGTTGATGACGCGGAACTCCGACAGGATGCCGGCCAGGATGACCGGATCGCGGCTGTCCCTCACATCGGCCAGCGGCGTGCGGGCAAAGCGCCGCACCTCGCGCTCGACCTCGTCGAACAGGTGGCCCGAGAAGTAGAAGCCCATGGCCGTCTTTTCGTGGGTCAGCCGTTCTTTCACGCCCCAGGGCAGGGTCGCGACCAGATCGGGCTCCTGCGTGCTCGATCCATGGTCGTCACCACCGAGCATGTCGAACAGGCCCCCCTGGTGGGCATTGGCCTGCGAGGTGGCCGCGTACTCGAAGGCCACGTCCAGCGAGGCCAGCAGCTCGGCGCGGTTGAGGTGGATGGTGTCGAAGGCGCCAGCCTTGATGAGGGCCTCGACCGTGCGCTTGTTGATGCGCTGGCGGTCCACCCGAAGGCAGAAGTTGAACAGGCTGGTGAAGGGCCCTCGCTCGTCGCCATTCGCCCCTTCGCCACGCCCCTCGCGAGCCGCCACGATGGCTTCGATGGCGAGTTGCCCCGTGCCCTTGACCGCACCCAGACCGTAGCGGATGAGCGTGTCGGTCACCGGCTCGAAGCGGTAGCCGCCGCGGTTGACGTCGGGCGGCTCGAAGGCCATGCCCATCTTCAGCGCGTCCTCCCACAACACCTTGAGCTTGTCGGTGTTGTCCATTTCCACGGTCATGTTCGCGCAGAAGAACTCGGCCGTGTAGTGCACCTTGAGCCAGGCCGTGTGGTAGGCCAGCAGCGAATAAGCGGCCGCGTGCGACTTGTTGAAGCCATAGCCCGCGAACTTCTCCATCAGGTCGAAGACCTCGTCGGCCTTCTCTTCGCTGATGCCCTTGTCGGCCGCACCCTTGCGGAAAATGACGCGGTGCTCGGCCATCTCCTCGGGTTTTTTCTTGCCCATGGCCCGGCGCAGCATGTCGGCGCCGCCGAGTGAGTAGCCGCCCAGCACCTGGGCGGTCTGCATCACCTGCTCCTGGTAGACCATGATGCCGTAGGTCTCGGCCAGCACGGGTTCGACCAGCGGGTGCGGGTACGCCACCGGCTCACGGCCGTGCTTGCGCGCCACAAAGGTCGGAATCAGGTCCATCGGGCCCGGGCGGTAGAGCGCGTTCAGCGCGATCAGGTCTTCCAGCCGGCTGGGCTTGGCGTCGCGCAGCATGCCCTGCATGCCGCGGCTTTCAAACTGGAACACGGCCTCGGTCTGGCCCCGGGAGAACAGCGCATACACCGCCTTGTCGTCCAGCGGCACGTCCTCGAAGCGGAAGTTTTCCTGACCCTTGTGGCGCTTCATGATGAATTCGCGCGCGATCTCCAGAATGGTCAGCGTGGCCAGCCCCAGAAAGTCGAACTTCACCAGGCCAATGGCTTCGACGTCGTCCTTGTCGTACTGGCTCACCGCCGATTCGCTGCCCGGCTGCTGGTAGAGCGGACAGAAGTCGGTCAGCTTGCCCGGCGCGATCAGCACGCCGCCAGCGTGCATGCCGATGTTGCGGGTCATGCCTTCGAGCTTCTGCGCCAGCTCGATCAGGGTCCTGACGTCTTCTTCCTTCTCGATGCGCTCGGCCAGGATGGGCTCCATCTCGATGGCGTAGTTGTTCTTGTCACCCTCCACCTTGGGGTTCGGCGGGTACTGCAGCGTCACGCTCATGCCCGGCTTGTTGGGGATGAGCTTGGAAATGCCGTCGCAGAAACCATAGGACAGGTCCAGCACACGGCCCACATCGCGGATGGCCGCGCGCGCAGCCATGGTGCCGAAGGTGGCGATCTGGCTCACCGCGTCCTTGCCGTAGCGCTCCTTGACATAGTCGATCACCCGGTCACGGTTCGCCTGGCAGAAGTCGATGTCAAAGTCGGGCATCGACACCCGCTCGGGGTTCAGGAAGCGCTCGAACAGCAGGTTGTACTGCAGCGGGTCCAGGTCGGTGATGAGCAGCGCGTAGGCCACCAGCGAACCGGCGCCGGAACCCCGGCCCGGCCCCACCGGGCAGCCGTTTTCCTTGGCCCACTGGATGAAGTCCGACACGATCAGGAAGTAGCCCGGGAACCCCATCTTCAGGATGGTGTTGAGCTCGAACTCCAGCCGTTCGACGTAGCGGGGGCGCTGCCCGTTGCGCTTCGCCTCGTCGGGGAACAGGTGCTTCAGGCGCCCTTCCAGCCCTTTGTAGGACACGTGGCGGAAGTACTCGTCCACCGACATGATCCGCCCGTCCACCGGCGGAATGGGGAAGTTCGGCAGTTGCGGCTTGCCCAGTTCAAGGGTCAGGTTGCAGCGCTTGGCGATCTCCAGCGTGTTGGCCACGGCCGAGGGGATGTCGGCGAACAGGGCCGCCATCTCGGCCGCGCTCTTGAAGTACTGCTCGCGGGTGAAGCGGCGCACCCGCCGGCTGTTGGCCAGGATCTCGCCTTCGGCGATGCAGACACGGGCCTCGTGCGACTCGTAGTCGTCAGGCGCCAGGAACTGCACCGGGTGCGTGGCCACCACCGGCAGGTGCAGGCGCGCGGCGAGTTGCACCGCAGCGGTCACATGGCGCTCGTCATCGGCTCGGCCGGCACGTTGCAGCTCCAGGTAGAAGCGGTGGGTGAACACGGCGGCCATCTGCAGTGCGATGTCGGACGCCTTCTGCGCATCACCGGCCAGCAGGGCCTGGCCCACCGGACCACTGTGTGCGCCCGAGAGCAGGATCAGACCGGCATTGAGTTCCTGCAGCCACTCCCAGCGCACCAGGGCCTGGTCGCGCACCACGTTCCGGGTCCAGGCGCGGGCAATCAGTTCGCTGAGGTTGAGGTAACCCTGCTTGTCCTGCACCAGCAGGATGACCTTGTGCGGCGCCGGCTGCGGCCCGCCGGGCATGGCGCCTGGTGTCTCGTTGGAGAAGCCCTGCAGCATGACCTCGGCACCCAGCACCGGCTTGAGCCCGGCGCCCCGCGCAGCCTTGTAGAACTTGACCCCGCCGAACAGGTTGTTGAGATCGGAAATGCCCAGGGCGGGCTGGCCGTCGGCCACCGCAGCGGCCACCACATCGTCGATGCGGTTGGTGCCGTCGACGACGGAGAACTCGGTGTGCAGGCGCAGGTGGATGAACATGGACCCGATTTTAGGAGGCGGTGCCCACGCTTCACTCGCGCAGCAGGTGCAATACCTCCGAGCGGAACTCACGGCTGTACAGGATGGCGACCACGATGACCGTGGCGATCACCATGGCCAGTGGCGAGACAAACCAGGCAAGCAGCGCGAACGAGAAGTAATAGGCGCGCAGCCCGTCATTGAACGTCTCCGCGGCCGCTCCGACCATGCCGGCGGCCCGGTCGGCGAACTTCTGGCGGTCGTGTTCACCGCTGTCGAACGACTCGGGCGCCGGCATGGAGCCAATGACCAGCGCCACAAAGGTGTACTGGCGCATGCACCACGAAAAACGGAAGAAGGCGTAGACGAAGATCGCCACCAGCAGCAGCACCTTGAACTCGAAGACGATCAATGAGGTCGCCTGCGCGAACGGGATGCCACTCATCAGATCGGACGCTTTCTCGGTGGTGCCCAGGATGGCGAACAAGCCGCCGATGACCAGGATCGAGGTGGACGAAAAGAAGGCCGGCGTGTTGGAGAGCGTCTGTGTGATCAGACCGTCGAGCATGCGCGGATCGCGCGACGTGGCCTGCTGCATCCAGTGGCGGCGGTAGCGGTTGGTGGTGCTCAGCAGCGATGACTGGCGCTGCCCCCAGACGCGGGCAAACCACGCGTAGCCCACCCAGAGCGCGAAAAAGCAGACCAGCGCCAGCCAGTCTGCCCAGGGAAGGATGCTGAAGATTTTCATGTGGGGGATGTTAGCCCCCACGTTCAGGCTTGGGCGGCCCGGCCCCTGAAACCCGGGGCGGTGGGCGGCCCGCCAGCCCGCTTGTGTCAGCCCTTGAACTTGCCCACCACGGCGGCCACGCGCGCACCGAACTGGCGCGCTGTTTCCACGTCGCCGGACGGAATGGCATCGGCGCCGGCGTCGGACGGGGCCTGCACCATCAGGCCCACGGAACCGCCAAGGTTGTTCACGTCGTTACGGGTGGCCGCCTTGGTGTTGGCCGGCGGCATGCCCAGGCTGACCCACAGGCCGCCGTGCTGCGACGCCAGGGTGTTGAGGTAGGCCAGGGTCTGGCCTTTGTCGCCGTTCAGGCTGGCGCTGCCCGAGAAGCCGGCGAAGAACTTGTCTTGCCAGGCACGGGTGAACCAGGCCTTGGACGAGGCGTCGGCGAACTTCTTGAACTGCCAGCTCGGGCCACCCATGTAGGTGGGCGTGCCGAAGATGATGGCATCGGCCTCGGCCAGTTGCTCCCAGGCCCCGTCGGCCAGGTTTCCGTCGGCATCGATGGGCAGCAGCTCGGCATCAGCGCCGGATGCGACTTCCTGCGCGATGCGCTGGGTATGGCCGTAGCCGGAATGGAACACGACAACAATCTTGGACATGGTTGGACTCCTGTAGGGGTTGAAAGAAGGAACGTCAAGAAAAATCAGGCGGCCAGGTCGAACACCAGCACTTCGGCGTCTTGCGCCCGGGCCAGCGCAACGCGGCTTTCGCCGGCCAGCAACGCGGCGTCGCCACCTTCCAGCCGCTGGCCATTGACTTCGACCGTGCCGCGCACCAGGTGCACATAGGCCTTGCGGGCCGGATCGATGGCCAGCTCGGCCGTCTCATCGCCGTCCAGCAGGCCGGCGTACAGCGCCGCATCGGCGTGGATATGCACCGAACCCTCGGCGCCGTCCGGCGACGCCACCAGGCGCAGGCGGCCGCGCTTGTCGGCATCGGCAAAGGTCTTCTGCTCGTAGCCCGGGGCGATGCCGCGCTGGCTCGGCTCGATCCAGATCTGCAGGAAGTGCGTGGTCTCACCCTGGGCGTGGTTGAACTCGCTGTGCATCACGCCGGTGCCGGCACTCATGCGCTGCACGTCGCCGGGCGGCAGGCCCTTGACGTTGCCCATGCTGTCCTGGTGCGCCAGATTGCCCTGCAGCACGTAGCTGATGATTTCCATGTCGCGGTGGCCGTGCATGCCGAAGCCGGTGCCGGGGGCGATGCGGTCTTCGTTGATCACGCGCAGGTTGCCCCAGCCCATCCAGGCCGGGTCAAAGTAGCCCGCGAAAGAAAAGGAATGGTGGCTCTTGAGCCAGCCGTGGTCGGCAAAACCGCGTTCGTGGGAGCGTCGAACCTGCAACATGAAAGGTCTCCGGTGGGTACCGGCATCCCGGCCGGCAGAGGCAGATTGTCCCGGCCAGCGGTCATCGGCCGGCGGTACCGGTTTGATGGCATCATTCAATTCGATTGAATGAAAAGCGCCGGAAACAAGGATTTGCAGATGCCCTCCCCACCACAACGCGCCGCCCTGTCACCCGAAAACCTCGGTCTGGTCGAGGCGGTCGCGCGCCTGGGCAGCATGGCTGCAGCGGCGCGCGAACTGGGCATGGTGCCCAGCGCCCTGACCTACCGGGTGCGCCAGATCGAGGACGCCCTGGATGTGTTGCTGTTTGACCGCAGCGCGCGCCGCGCGCAACTCACGCCGGCCGGCAGCGAACTGCTGCGGGCCGGGCAATACCTGCTGGACGAACTCGATGCCGTGGCCCAGCGCGTCAAGCGCGTGGCCACCGGGTGGGAACCGCAGTTCACCATCGCGGCCGACGCCATCATCGCCCGCGCCACACTGTTCGAGCTGTGTGAAGCCTTCTATGCCGAAGGCGCGCCGACGCGACTGAAGCTGCGCGCCGAAACCCTCACCGGAACCCAGGAAGCCCTGCACACCGGTCAGGCCGATCTGGCGCTGGGCATCGCCAGCGACCTGATGCACCCGGCCGACGTGCAGACCGCGCCCCTGGGCACGCTGGCATTTGTCTTCGCTGTCGCGCCACACCACCCGCTGGCAGCGGTCCCGCACAAGCTCACGGAAGAAGACCGCCGGGCCCACCGCGTGGTGGCGGTGGCGGACAGCACCCAGCGCGGACGCGGGGCGACCCACAACATCGCACCGGGACAGGACGTGTTCACGGTGCCCACCATGCAGCACAAGCTCGAAGCACAGCTGCGGGGTATCGGCGCCGGCTTCCTGCCACTGCCGCTGGCACAGCCTTATATCGACGCAGGCCGGCTGGTCGTCAAGGAAGTGCAGCAGCCCGATCGCACCCTGCGACTGACCTATGCATGGCGCCCGTCGCGCCACGGCCGTGACACCGGCCGTGCCCTGCGCTGGTGGCTCGACCGCCTGCAGCACCCGACCACCCGTCACGCGCTGCTGCACCAGCACCACCAGCTCTGAACCGGCGGCCGTCCGCTGTGGCCCCCAAGCGCTGCTACAGTGCCCGCTCATCCACCCCATCGGAACCCGCCATGAGCAACACCCACCAGAGCAGGGCCCAGCGGCCCGTCGCCACCGCCCGGACACCGGCACACATCGCGGTCATCGGCGCGGGCATGGCAGGGGTGGTGGCCGCACGCACGCTGCTGCAGGCGGGCCACCGGGTCACCCTGCTGGAAAAAAGCCGCGGTTTCGGCGGTCGCATGGCGACGCGGCGCACCGAGTTTGGCGGTTTCGACCATGGCGCGCAGTACTTCACCGTGCGCGACGCCCGCTTCGCCCGTGCCCTGCAGACGGCTCAGGACCAGGTCCGGCCCTGGAGCGTGAGCACCGTGCGCGTGCTCGACGCATTCGGCCATGTGCTGGCCAGCGCCCCACCACCGACCGAGCCCCATTTCGTGGCCGTACCGGGCATGAGTGCCCTGGTACACCACTGGACCCAGCCCATCGCCGACGCCGGCCGCCCGGGCGGCCTGCCAGCCCAGGCGCGAACCGGGCTTCGGGTGACCAAGATCGAACGTGACGCCCTCGAACCCGCGCAGTGGCAATTGCGGGCGGAAGATGCCGACGGCGGACAGCAAGTGTTCGGCGCCTTCGACCGTGTGGTGCTCGCCATCCCGCATCAGCAGGCACATGAGCTGTTGCAGGCATCGGGCCTGATGCCCGCCTGGCGCCAGGCGCTGGGGGGCGTGCAGGTCGCACCCTGCTGGACGCTGATGGTCGCCTTCCCGAATGCCATGCAGCCGGGCCTGGGCACGCTGGGTCCGCAATGGAACGCGGCGCGCAGCACGCACCACCGCATCAGCTGGCTGGCGCGGGAGAACAGCAAACCGGGTCGCGAGCGCATCGAACGCTGGACCGTCCAGGCCAGCCCGGCCTGGTCGGCCAAGCACCTGGAGGATGGCGAAGAGCGAGTCAAGGCCAAGCTGCTCAAGGGTTTTGCCGAGATCACCGGCATCCGCGCCACCCCCAGCCATGCCGTGGTGCACCGCTGGCGCTTCGCGCAGACGCAGCAGCCGCTGGGCCAGGCGTACCTGTACGACGCGCAGCAGGGCCTGGGCCTGTGCGGCGACTGGTGCCTGGGTCACCGTGTCGAAGACGCGTTTGTCTCGGGCCTTGAACTGGCCTTGGCGATGATTTGACCCCCCTGCGCCGCTGCGCGGCTTCCCCCCAGGGGGACCACACCAGTGGCCCGGCAAAGCCGGTTCCACGGTGTGTGCTGGACCCGACACGCACGCCGGACACATGGTGCCTTCAACTGCTTATCGGGGGCGTTTTGCGCCCTCCCCCACCGGCCCGCTGCACGCCGGTTCGCTGGTCGCCGCACTGGCCAGCTGGCTGGATGCACGGGCCCACGGCGGCAGCTGGCTGGTGCGTATCGAAGACGTGGACACGCCGCGCTGTGTGCCCGGCGCCGACCGCCTGATCCTGCAACAGCTCGCCACCTGCGGCCTGGAGAGTGATGAACCGGTGGTCTGGCAATCGCAGCGCGGCGCGCTGTACCAGCGGGCGCTGGACCACCTGATCGCCACCGGCCAGGCCTACCCCTGCGCCTGCTCGCGCAAGGACATCGAGGCCGCGCTGGCGGCCCAGGGCCTGGCGCGCGAACGCCACCACGCCGCCGTCTACCCCGGCACCTGCCGGCCCGAACGGGGCGGCCTGCAGGGTCGCACACCGCGGGCCTGGCGCTTTCGCATCCCCGGTGACGGCACCACCGTGGCATGGACCGACCGGCGGCTCGGCCAACAGACCCAGGACGTGGCCACCGAGGTCGGCGACTTCATCCTGCGGCGGGCCGACGGCCTCTGGGCCTACCAGCTGGCAGTGGTGGTGGACGACGCGGACCAGCGCATCACCCACGTGGTGCGCGGCCAAGACCTGGCAGACAACACCCCGCGCCAGATCCTGCTGCAGCGCGCGCTGGGCCTGCCCGTGCCGGCACACCACCACACCCCGCTGGTGATGGGCGACAACGGCGAGAAACTGAGCAAGCAGAACGGCGCGCAGGCGCTGGACCTGAACGACCCGGTGGCGGCCCTGAACCGGGCGGCGGCGGTGCTCGGCCTGCCGCCGGCCATCGGCACCGTGCCGGAGGTGCTGGCGGGCTGGGTGACGGCCTGGGCTTCTACAATCGGCGCCCCGCCCCCAGCCGCCCCGCCCACCGCCCCGTCATGACCGATCCCCGCCACGCCGAACCGCGCGAACAGCCGCCCGAAGGCACCCACCTGCGCCAGATCAAGAGCTACGTGCTGCGCGCCGGCCGCATGGGCCCCGGACAGGAACGCGCCTACGCCGAATTCGGCCCGCGCTTCCTGCTGCACTACGACGCCAGCGCCCCGCTGGACGCCACGGCTGCGTTCGGCCGCAGCGCGCCACTGGTCCTGGAAATCGGCTTCGGCATGGGTGGCGCCACCGCCCACATCGCCCAGGTGCGGCCGGACGACAACTTCCTGTGCTGCGAAGTGCACGAACCCGGCGTGGGCGCCCTGCTCAAGCTGTGCGGCGAACAGGGCATCCGGAACATCCGCATCTTCCGCCACGACGCGGTCGAGGTGCTGGACCACCTGCTGCCCGAGCAGAGCCTGGACGGCGTGCACATCTTCTTCCCCGACCCCTGGCACAAGAGCCGGCACCACAAGCGCCGCCTGATCCAGGGCCCGTTCGTGAACCGGCTGGCGCGCCACCTCAAGCCCGGCGGCTACCTGCACCTGGCGACCGATTGGGAACCCTATGCCCAGCAGATGCTGGACGTGCTCAGCGCCGAACCGCTGCTGGCCAACACGGCGCCCGCTGGCGGCAACGGCTATGCCCCCAAGCCCGACTACCGGCCGCTGACCAAGTTCGAGCACCGGGGCCTGCAGCTGGGCCACGGTGTCTGGGATCTTGTGTTCCGGCGGGTCTGAGCGGTGATCCCTGCAGACGGCGCATACCCCTGAACCACGAGGCATCGCCCGCCCATGCCGCGCCCGCCCCGCAACCCGCTGATCCCCGTTCGAGACGGCGTCAGTGCCAGCTGCGTGGCCTTGCCCCACCCGCCGGCAGGCACCCGGCCTTGGGAAAACGTGCTGGACTTCCTCGCCCAGCGCCTGCCCAAACTCGACCGGGACGCATGGTCGCGCCGCCTGGCCTGCGGCCAGGTGGTCGATGAAGCCGGGCGGGCGGTGGCGCCCGACACCCCTTACCAGGGCGGCACCCGCCTGTTTTACTGGCGTGCGCTCGACGCCGAGCCCGTGGTGCCCTTCGAGGAACGCGTGTTGTTCCAGGACGCGCAGCTGGTGGTGGCCGACAAGCCGCATTTTCTGCCGGTCACCCCCGGCGGCCGCTACGTGCAGCAAAGCCTGTTGGTGCGCCTGAAGCGGCGGCTGGGACTGCCCGAACTCAGTCCGGTGCACCGCATCGACCGCGAGACCGCCGGACTGGTGGTGTTCAGCGTGCGCGCGCAAGACCGTGCGGCCTACCAGGCCCTGTTCCGTGAACGACGGGTGGACAAGCAGTACGAGGCCATCGCCCCGGCCGGTGACAGCGGCCGTTTTCCCTTGCGGCGGCGCAGCCGCATCGAAGAAGATCCGCAAGCGTTCTTTCGCATGCACGAGGTCCCCGGTGAGGCCAACAGCGAAACCGCCATCGACGTGATCGAACACCAAGGCAACTGGGCACGCTACCGGCTCGTGCCCGTCACCGGCAAGCGCCACCAGTTGCGCGTACACCTCCACGGCCTGGGCCTGCCCATCGCTGGCGACCAGTTCTACCCGCAGGTGCGACGGGGGCCGGATGCCGCCGAGGATTTCTCGGATCCGTTGCGGCTGCTGGCCGCCGGCATCGCCTTCACCGACCCGCTGACCGGCCAAGCCCGCGCGTTCACGTCCGGTCTCTCGCTCGACTGGCCTTCCCCCCCCCACCCATGAGCACCGGCCGCCACCCCACCATCGACACCCTCAAGGTCGTCGCATCGCAACTCATCGTCTGGCACCACCTGTCGGCCTACGGACCGGTGGCCGACGCGCTGCACGCCGCCTGGCCCGCGTCCATGGACTGGCTCTACGACTACGGCCGCATGGCGGTACAGGTGTTTCTGGTGCTCGGTGGCTACCTGGCACTGCCGGGGCTGCTGCGCACACTGCGTGCACCGTGGCCCGTGCTGCCGAAGGCCATCGGCGCGCGCTACCGGCGCCTGGCGGCGCCGTTCCTGATCGCCATGCTGCTGGCCGCGATGGCAGGCGCGCTCACACGCCCCTGGCTGGGCGCCGAACTGGCCGGCGATCCGGTGGATGCCGTGCAAGTGCTCTCACATGCACTGCTGCTGCACGATGTGCTCGGCCAGGCCTCTCTGTCGGCGGGTGTCTGGTACGTGGCCATCGACTTCCAGCTCTATGCGCTGATGGCGCTGGTGCTGTGGCTGGGCCTGCGAACCGGCCGCGACCTGTTCGCGGTGGCGCTGGTGGCCCTGATGTGCGTGGCGTCGCTGCTGTGGTGGAACCGGGACAGCGACCTGGACGCCTGGGCCCCCTACTTCATGGGCGCCTACGCCCTGGGTGCACTGGCCCGTACCGTGCAACAACAGCCGTCCATGGCGCAGCGCCTGACCGGTGCCGCCGCACTGGCAGCCCTGGGCGGACTGGCACTGTGGCTGCAATGGCGAACGCGCATCACGCTGGCCACCGCTCTGGCCTTGGGTCTGGCGTTGGCGCCGCAGCTGACCACCGCCGCGCTGCCGGCCCGACTCGGCCAGGGCCTGCACGCAATGGGCCGTTCGTCGTATGCGCTGTTTCTGTTGCATTACCCGGTGCTGCTGCTGGGCAATGCGGTGTGGGTGGCCGGCGGCGCCACCTCCGCTGCCGCCGCCACGGGGATGGCCCTGGCGGTCTGGGGCCTGAGCGTGGCATCGGGCCTGCTGTTCGAGCGTTGCGTCGAACAGCCCCTGGCACGGCGGTTGCGACCGGGCTGATACCGCCCCCGGGCACAGGGCTTCGTCGCGATCAGACCCGTTCAGCCACCCAGCCCTGCACCGAGGCGAGCGCCTGTGGCAAGCCCGACGCATCGGTGCCTCCGGCCATGGCCATGTCGGGCTTGCCACCGCCCTTGCCGCCCACCTGCTGGGCGACAAAGTTCACCAGCTCGCCCGCCTTGACCTTGCCCATGCTGTCGGCTGTCACGCCCGCAGCCAGCTGCACCTTGCCGCCGTCCACGGCGGCCAGCACGATGGCGGCGGTCTTGAGCTTGTCCTTGAGCTTGTCCATGGTCTCGCGCAGGGTCTTGGCGTCGGTGCCACCAACCATGGCCATGTCGGGTTTGCCGCCGCCTTTGCCTCCCACTTGCTGGGCGACAAAGTTGACCAGCTCGCCGGCTTTGTCTTTGCCAATGCTGTCCGCGGTCACACCGGCCGCGATCTGCACCTTGTCGCCATCGACTGCGGCCAGCACGATGGCGGCGGTCTTGAGCTTGTCCTTGAGCTTGTCCATCGTGTCGCGCAAGGTCTTGGCGTCGGTGCCACCAACCATGGCCATGTCG
>JBJTNV010000010.1:0-52627 GCA_046074205.1 Hydrogenophaga sp. | reverse complement strand
TGGCCGTGGTCGCCTATCAGCTCGCGCGTGACGAGCGACTGGGAGAGGCCGCATTGCCGGCGCTCACGCTGGTGCTGGTGGGGCTGGCGCCGGTGATCCTGCTCTCGCGCACCCTGCGTGCGCGCTGACCGGTGCGGGGTGGCGCCCCCAGCAGGAATCGAACCTGCATCTAGCGCTTAGGAGGCGCTCGTTCTATCCATTGAACTATGGCGGCAACGGGGCGTGATTGTAGTGGGGGGTCAGTCGTACCGCAGGGTGAAGATCAGGTCCACGGCGTTCTCCTCGCCGGCGCGTGCCCGCAGCGTGAAGCGGCGTGAGACGTCGTAGAACATCGAAACCGTTCCCAGGGCACCTGCCAGTCCGGTTTCGTAACTCAGGTAGAGATCGTTGGACAGGCGTTTGCCCAGGGTCACCATGGCTGCGCGGGTGCTGCCGTCGGCGTTGAGTGTTTCGCTGCGGTAGCTGATGTCGTCCAGCCCCAGGGCGCCGGCCAGTCCGCTGTTGAGGGTGCTGTCGTTGCCGGCCAGCAGGGCCAGCGCGGCTTGCTGCAGGATGGCCGCCTCTGCGCCGGCGCCGGTGGCCGGACGGCCCAGCACCAGCCAGGCCAGTTTTTCCGCGTCGGGCAGTTCGGGAGTGGCCACCAGGCGAACCCGCGGTGCCTGTGCGCTGCCGCTCACGCGTACGCCCACTTGTTGCTCGGTGCCGCGGCCCATGGGTCGGATGGCCAGCACATTCAGTGCGGGATCGTCGTAGGGACCGTTGAAGCTGAGCTCCCCGGTGTCGATGGCCAGTTGCTGTCCGTAGGCGCGGTAGCTGCCGCTGACGGTGCGCACCATGCCGTATACCCGCGGCGTCGGCAGGGCAGGCGTGCTGCGCAGGTTCAGCCGGCCGGTCAGGCGCGCCTGCAGGCCCCGGCCGCGCACGTCAAATTGCGGTCCGAGGTCCAGGTCCACCGACACATCGGGCTGCACGCGCTCCCGAGCCTCCTGGGGGGGCGGCAGGTTGCGGCCCCCGCGCACCACCACGTCCGCGCTCAGGCCGGGGGTTGCTTCGTCGGGCAGCACAAACAGCGCGCTGTCGGCCTGGAGCTGTCCCCGTATGTTCAGGCGTGGCCCGCTCAGTTGCGCCGCTACCTGGCCTGAGAGCGTGAGCCGCCGGTCGGCGCGATCGGACACGCGCAGTTGCCGTGCGCTGACCTGCAGGTCGATCTGTGGCTGCCGCTGCCCGTTGACCACCGGCCAGCGTGCCTGCCCACCCGCTTGCAGGGTGCCGCCCAGGGGGCCCTGGAGTTCAAACCGTTCGATGGTGACGCGTTCGCCGCTGAGGCTGGCGCGCAGGGCGCCTTGTGAGAACTCGAAACCGTCGATCACCGAGCGCAGTGCCAGTTGGTCGGCCTGCAGCGTTCCGCGCCAGTCGGGAGCGGCGCGTGTGCCACCCAGTGAAGCGTCCAGCTGCAGGGTGCCTCGCATGCGCCAGCCCGGTGGTGCCAGGGCCGACCACACCCCCACCTGCGGCAGGCGCGCGGTCAGCGTCCCGTGCAGCGGGGCGCTGGCCGGCCACCAGCGGTCTGGCAGTGGTCCCGTGGCGCCGACGCTGGCCCCCAGGGACGAGGCGAGGGTTGCGTTGATCTGCCCCAGGCGTTCGCTGTCCCAGCGCAGACGGGCCTGCAGCGCGCTTCCGCTCAGGCTCAGGCTCAGGCCGGCGTCGCGCACGCCAGCGCTCACCCGGCGGTCCGGTGCGGGCGTGCCAGCGCGCGTTTCGCCGGCATCGGATCGCATCTGCAGGTCACCGCTGCGGCGTTGCAGCCGCGCTTCGAGCTTTGGGGCGCCGGGGCTTTGCAAGGGCAGCTGCATGTCCCACTCGCCGTCGAACAGCATGTCGCTGTCCAGCCCAGCCTGCGTCAGCAGGCTGGTGTCGGCGTGATCGGTCCGGGTGAGGGCATCCAGCCAGTCCAGCGGCAGGCCGCGCAGACGTCCGCGCGTTTGCAGCACACCGTTGTGCCAGCCCAGGCTGTCCCAGGCCAGCAGCACGGAGTCGGTGGTGGATGGGCGGGGTGGGTGAGGGCCGTCGGCTGCCTGCGGCTGCAGCTGCCACTGTGCCGCAGCGGCCTGCAGCGTCAGGGTGGGGCCGCTTCCGCTGGCGCTGAGCAGCAGGGGTTGGGTGGTGCGCAGAGCCCAGCCGGCAAGGACTGCGCTGCTGCGGGTGTCCCGGATGTCCAGCGTCAGGCCGTCCAGTCGCAGGCGCGCGGGCGCCCCCGGGCTGGCGGGCCAGTCCCGCAGGCCCTGCACACGGCCCTGCGTCTGCAGCGTGGTCCCCCAGTGCCCGAGGGTGACCTGGCCGCGCAACTGCAGCACGGCATCGTCCGGGTGGCCGCTGGCCTGCAGTTGCAGCTGGTGCACGCGCCAGCCGTCCGTGCCGCTGCGCGCCGGGGCGCTCAGGTGAGGCACTTCCAGATCCACCCGGGCCTCCAGCGCTTTCGGGGTGCTGGCAGGGCTGCGACCATCGGCGGCCTGTACGGTCGGGGCCAGTCCGCCCCGCCACTGCGCACGCAGCCGCGCCTGGCCCGTGAGGCCACTGTCGCGCAGCAGCGGTTGGTGGGCCAGCAGGTCGGCCACCGACGGGCCGATGACGGGCATGCGCTGCAGGCCCTGCCCCCAGGCCAGTACACGTTCGACCGCGTCCAGCCGCAGGTCCAGCGTTCCTTGGCCGTCTTGCGCGGCGAGCACACCGTCCAGTCGACCCCGCGCACCGGGCAGTTGCACCGTGCCCTGACCGGCAAAGCGGCGCTCTGTCATGTCCAGCGTGCCTTGGGCGTCCAGCTGTACCTGCGCCGCATCCAGCCGGGCCTTGTCCAGACGCAGCACACCGCTGGCGCCCGCGCTGCGCCACTGACCGAGCAGGCGCAGCTCGCGCAGCTGCAGGGCATCGGCGGTCGCGGTGGCGTTCGAGCCCTGCAGCTGCACGTCCAGCGCGATCGTGTCGGGCTGATCGTCGCGCTGTTGTGCCCGGGCGCGCAGTGTCCAGCGGGCAGGGGCCAGGCGACTCCACACGCGGGCGGGGTTGAGGGCGCGCGCCTGCAGTTCGCCTGCCCATTGCGCCGTTTGGCCTTCAGTGGCGAAACGGTAGTGGCCGCTGCCCTGTACCTGCCCGCCGTCCAGCGCGGCCTGCAGGTCGGTGGCGCGCCAAAGCGGGCCGTCCTGTTCCAGCGTGCCACGCAGGAGGTCGACCGGCAGCCGCCCCTGGTCCCAGGGCCCGCTGCGCGCGTTGCGCAGGTCCAGTTGTGCGCGCCAGACCGGTCCTGCGGGAACGGCTTGCACCTGCCCAGAGATCGCGGTGGACGGGGCTTGCGGCCACAGCAGCGCCAGATCGAGCGCATGGGCTTGCGCGTTCAGGGCTTGCAGTGGCTGGGAGGCCTCAGGCATCAGCTGCGCGCGAGCGGTCAGCAGCGGCGTGCCTTCGATGCCGGCAGGCAGCACATGGACCTGCACCGCCAGCAAGGCGTCTGTGCCGGCCAGCGTGCCGTTGACGCTGGCCGCGGCCTGCAGATCCAGGTGCTCGCCGTTGGGCACTCCGGTCTGCACGCGCCCCACGGCGGCGGCGTGCAGGGGCAGGGGCGCCTGCGCGCCCAGCACCGCCTCGAGCTGGTAGTGGCCTTGCGCGAAGGTGACGGTGTCCACGCGCAGATGGTGGGCCGAGGTCACCCCCGGCTCGGCACGGTCCCAGGCGGGCGTTGCTCCGGGGAGCACGGGTGCGTAGCGGTAATGGCCACGGGCCTTGACCAGTTGCAGGGACTGGCGACCGCGAAGGTCGAACCGGTCGATCGACCAGGGCAGGTCAACGGGCCAGGGCAGTTCCAGGGACTGCAGGGGTTCCCGGTTGGGGGGTGTCGATCCGGTTTCCACCTGCAGGTGGTCCACGTGCGATTCGCTGATCGTCAGCTGGCGCAGCAGCAGGGTATCGAGCAGCTGTCCGCTGTGCCAGCGGACGGTCAGGCCCTGTGCCTGCACCGTCAGGCCTGGTCGGGTCCAGCGCAGCGATGCCACCGTTCCGCCCTGGCGCAGGCTGCCCTCTGCACCGGTGATCTGCAACTGGCCAGTCGCGCCCTCGGGGTCGTCCAGCCAGGCCTGCGCCCAGGCCAGCGCACGCGCCAGCGACCCGTCATGACCGGCCCATGTCCAGGCGCCCAGGGCGCTGGCCAGCAGCAGTGCCAGCACGCCGGCGGACAGCCAGAGCCCGGCCCGGGCCGGGCGTGCGCGTGCAGGGCCTCTGGCTTCGTCCTGCGGGCACAGATCGGGGGTGTGCATCAGAACGTGAAACCCACGTTGAAGTGCAGGCGCCAGGCACGGGGTTCGACGCCATAGGCCAAATCCAGCCGCAAGGGCCCGACCGGGCTGTTGTAGCGCACGCCCGCACCCAGACCCCAGCGGGGTTTGAGGTCGCCCACCTTCTCGGCCACCGCACCGGCGTCGATGAACAGCGCGGTCTCCCAGGGCGTGCGCTGGCCGTTGTGCCAGACGGGGCGCTGCCACTCTGCACTGCCTACCCCCAGGTAGCGGCCGGGGGACACGCCGCCATCGGCCTGAGGCACCCCGATGTTGCGCAACGCATAGCCGCGCACCGAAGCGTCACCGCCAGTCAGAAACAGCTGTGTTTCGGGGACGGGTGTATCGGCTTTGGCCCACACCGCGCCAGCCTCCGCACGCAGCACCAGGCGGCCCATGTGCGAACCGAGACCGGCGCCGGCCCAGGGCGAAGACCGGGGGGGCTGGCCGTTGAAACGGGTCATTGTGGTCTCGCCCAGCGGCCAATAGCCCAGCCAGCGACCCACGGTGCGGCCGAAGGGTCGCCGTTCACCGGCCAGGGTGTAGCCAGCGCCCAGCTCCACACCCAGCCCCCAACCCTGTTGCGGGAAGGGCAGCTGGTCGAAGCGGCGGCGGGTCCAGGCGTAGTTGGCGGTCAGTGCAGCATCGGCCTGCCCGCTGCCCAGATCGCGCAAGAGCGCATTGACCGACCGTGCGCGGTCGAACTGCAGGAAAAAGCTGCGGTCCAGGGTGTCGCTGCGCTGCGACTGGCCCACCCGCAGCCGCTGGCTGGACGTGGAGTCAAAGCCGTCGAGCTGTCGCGCGGCCAGCGCACTGGTGACCCATTGCCAGCCTTGTTCATCGACCGGTGCGCTCCATTCGGTCGACAGCTGCCGGTCCTGGCGTTCCAGTTGCAGCCTGCTCACCGCCCGCCAGCCCATGCCGGGCAGCCGGTGGTGGGTGTGTTCGACCGATAGCCGCGCGCCGTTGTCCGTGCTGCCGCCGATGCCCAGCACCAGCTTCTGGCGCAGCGCTTCCCGGACCTGCACCCGAACCGGCGCGTGGGTGTGTCCCAGGCCCGGGTCCACCGAGACATGCACGGCGTCGAAGTAGCCGGTGGCGGCCAGGCGTTGCTGCGCGTCCTGCAGGCGCGCGAGGTCATAGTCGCTGCCCGGGGTGATGCCGCTCAGGCGCAGCAGGCGCTCGATCACCGCCGGGTCAAAGCGCTCGGTGCCCTCTATCTGCACACCGTCGATCTGCAGCGGCTGACCCGACTCGAGTTCGATCGACAGGCGGACGCTGTGGTCGACGGTGTCCACATCGGCCAGGCTGTTGTAGAGGCGACCGGCGGGGTAGCGGCGTGCCGTGAGCGCGCGCAGGGCACCGGCTTTGGCGTCGCTCCATTGCGTCTGTGTGAAGGCGTCGCCCACCCGCAGGTCAAATGCCTGCCGCACCGCGGCCCGCTGATCGCCAGCTGCAGCACTGTCGGCGATGTCCCCGCGGAAATACACCTGTACGCTGGCGATCCGGGTGACTGGCCCCGGATCGACCTGGATGCGTACCGTGCCCAGCGGCGTGGCACCGGCGGGCAGTGGGCCCTCGATCCGGATCTGGGGAGAGAAGTGCCCCTGCGCCCCCAGCAGGTCAAGCAGGTCATCGTGGGCGCGCGCGAGCAGACGCTCGAGCTCGGTGGTGTCCAGGTCGTGCAGTTCGCGGTAACGCAGCAGTTCGAGGTGGCGCAGCAGGATGGTCTGCAGCGCTGGCGGTGCCACCAGTTCCACATCAAAACGAACCTCCGTGTCCGGCCCCGTCGTGCGGGCGTCGGCGGCCATCTGCGCCCGCACAGCCGCCGGCCCGGCGAACGCCAGAGACAGGGCGCAGACCAGGAGTCGGGCCAGGATCACCCATCGACGGGCACGGCCGGCGCAGCACGGAGTGGGCGGGAACATTCAGGGCTTATTTCGACAGGAGTCGCATCGTCTCTTCCAGGCCCTTCAAGGTCAGCGGGTACATGCGCTGGCCCATGAGCTGCTGGACGATGCTGATGCTCTGTCGATACTGCCACACGCCCTGGGGTTCCGGGTTGATCCAGGCGAATTTGGGAAACGCGTGCGTGAGGCGCTGCAGCCACTCGGCGCCGGCCTCCTCGTTGTTGTATTCCACGCTGCCGCCGGGTTGCAGGATCTCGTAAGGGCTCATGGTCGCGTCGCCCACGAAGATCAGCTTGTAGTCCTTGTTGTACTTGCGGATGATGTCCCAGGTCGGGAACTTCTCCGCGTAGCGGCGCTTGTTGTTCTTCCACATGTAGTCGTAGACGCAGTTGTGGAAGTAGTAGAACTCCAGGTGCTTGAACTCGGCCTTGACGGCGGAGAACAGTTCCTCCACCCGGGCGATATGCTCGTCCATGGTGCCGCCCACGTCCATCAGCAGCAGCACCTTCACGTTGTTGTGCCGCTCCGGGATCATTTTGATGTCCAGGTAGCCGGCGTTGGCGGCGGTGGCGCGGATGGTGTCGGGCAGGTCCAGCTCCAGTTCATGCCCCTCCCGCGCGAAGCGACGCAGGCGGCGCAGCGCCACCTTGATGTTGCGCGTGCCCAGTTCCTGCGTGTCGTCGTAATCGCGGTAGGCGCGCTGGTCCCAGACCTTCACGGCGGACTTGTTGCCACCTTTGCCACCGATACGGATGCCCTGCGGGTTCTTCCCGCCGTGGCCGAAGGGCGAGGTGCCGCCCGTGCCGATCCACTTGTTGCCACCTTCGTGGCGTTCCTTCTGTTCTTCCAGACGCTTCTTCAGCGTCTCCATCAGCTCGTCCCAGTCCATCTTGGGCGCGTTGGCGATCTGTTCGGCCGAGAGAATGCGCTCCAGTTCCTGTCGCAGCCAGTCGGCCGGGATGGGCTTGGTGAAGTCGGCGATCAGCTCCACGCCCTTGAAGTAGGCGGCAAAGGCACGGTCGAACTTGTCGAAGTGCTTCTCGTCCTTGACCAGCGCGGTACGGGCCAGGAAGTAGAAGTCATCCATGGTGCAGGCGTCCGGATTCGCCGGGCCGACCACGTCGGCCTTGAGCGCCTCAAGCAGGGTCAGGTATTCCTTGACCGACACCGGCAGCTTGGCCGCGCGCAGGGTGTAGAAGAAGTCGATCAGCATGACAGACCTCCGACGTTGGGCAAGGGGCTCACCGGTTCCTCTGGTTCATGAACACCAGTTTTTCAAACAGCGTGGTGTCCTGCTCGTTCTTGAGCAACGCGCCCACCAGCGGCGGGATCGACACCTTGCTGTCGGCGCTCTGCAGCGCTTCGAGCGGAATGTCCTCGGCCAGCAGCAGCTTGAGCCAGTCCAGCAGTTCGCTGGTGCTGGGCTTCTTCTTCAGGCCGGGCAGGTTGCGCACGTCGTAGAAGGTCTTCATGGCCACCGTCAGCAGCTCGTCCTTCAGCCCCGGGAAGTGCACCGCCACGATCTGGCGCATGGTCTCGGCTTCGGGGAACTTGATGTAGTGGAAGAAGCAGCGGCGCAGGAAGGCGTCGGGCAGTTCCTTCTCGTTGTTGGAGGTGATGAACACCAGCGGTCGGTGCCTGGCCTTGATGAGTTCGCGCGTCTCGTAGCAGTAGAACTCCATGCGGTCGAGTTCGCGCAGCAGGTCATTGGGGAACTCGATGTCGGCCTTGTCGATTTCGTCGATCAGCAGGGCGACTGGCTGGTCGGCGGTGAAGGCCTGCCAGAGCACGCCCTGCACGATGTAGTTGCGAATGTCCTGCACGCGCTCGGCGCTGTCGGCGGTGCCCAGCTGGCTGTCGCGCAGGCGGTTCACCGCGTCGTATTCGTACAGGCCCTGTTGCGCCTTGGTGGTGCTCTTGATGTGCCACTGCAGCAGCGGCATGTTCAGCGCCTGCGCCACTTCCTCGGCCAGCAGGGTCTTGCCGGTGCCGGGTTCGCCCTTCACGAGCAGCGGGCGCTTGAGCGTGATGGCGGCGTTGACCGCCAGCATCAGGTCCTGTGTGGCGACGTAGTTTTGTGAGCCTTGGAATTTCATGTTGAGGGGGAGGCTGGAGAGGGCTACCGGGCGTTGTGCCAGTGGCTCAGGGTTATCAATAAGTATCCGGTGATACCGGTCTCTATATAATCAGAAATTGATTTTTATCAATCGACTTCTTCATTCTGCTGGCCAAATGAAACAACTGTTGCCCACGACGCTCCGTTCCCTTGTCGCTCTTGCGACCCTTTCCGTGGCTGCCGTGAGCGCCCATGCACAAGGCGTTACCGGTCAAGCCGAAGCCGGCAAGAAAAAGGCCGAAATGTGCATTGGCTGCCATGGGATTGCGGGCTACCAGAACAGCTTTCCCGAGGTGCACAAGGTGCCCAAGATCTCGGGTCAGTCCGGTCAGTACATTGTCGCTGCGCTGACGGCCTACAAGTCGGGTGAGCGCAAGCACCCGTCCATGCGCGGCATTGCCGGCTCGCTGTCCGAGCAGGACATGGCCGATCTGGCGGCCTTCTACTCTGCACAGGCCGGCAAGGCGCCTGCAGACACCCCCAAGGCCGCCAGTGCAGCCGTGGCGGCCCTGCTGGAAAAGGGCGCCTGTGTGTCCTGTCACGGCGCCAATTTCAGCAAGCCCATCGACCCGAGCTATCCCAAGGTGGCTGGCCAGCACGCTGATTACCTGTTCGTCGCGCTCAAGGCTTACACGGTGGAAGGCAACAACAACGTCGTGGGGCGCAGCAACCCGATCATGGCCGGCATGGCCAAGCAGTTCAAGCCCTCCGAACTGCGGCAGATCGCGCAGTACCTGGGCTCTCTGGACGGCGAGTTGCAAACCGTGCCGCAGTCCCGTTTCCGCTGAGCCGGGGACTGTTCATCACGACAAAGCCGCTCATCGAGCGGCTTTTTTTTGCTCACCGTGGCAAGCGCCGCAGGGCCTCAGTCCTGCGTGGCCCGTTGGCGGATGTGTTCGATGTAGGCCTGCCCGTCAGGTGGGCGGCCGCTGCGCTGGCTCTCCCAGAGCATGCGGCCCAGGCATTCCATCACCTCGTGGTGTGCAGCGTGCAAATCGCCGCGGCGGGCGGTCAGCAACTCTACTGCCTGGCGGATGCCGGGAGGCTGGTCGATGCTGCATTGCTCGCTGATCGACAGGTGCATCGAGAGGTGAAGAAAGGGATTTTCCCTGTCGTGGCCGGCCTGCTGCATGCCCGCCAGGGCCGCGTCGACATCGGCAAAGTCGGCGTGGTATTCGGGATGTTCGACCAACCACCGAGCGGCCAGCAGCTCGATCGCTTCCATCGGCTGCTGTTGGCGCTGCTTGTCGTACACCGTGCAGAAAAACCGGCGCACATCGGCTTGTGAGGGGCTGAACATGGCGCCATTGTCCCGCAAGCCGCAGGCCCGCACACCAACTTGGGTACAGTGCTGACCGATTCCCCATCACAAGATTCCGGAGACAGAACATGACCCAAGCCTTCATCTGCGACGCCATCCGCACCCCCTTCGGTCGCTACGGCGGCGCGCTCTCGGGTGTGCGCACCGACGATCTGGGCGCCGTCCCCCTGCGCGCGCTGATGGCGCGCAACCCCGGCGTTGACTGGGCGGCGGTGACTGATGTGCTCTATGGCTGCGCCAACCAGGCCGGTGAAGACAACCGCAACGTGGCCCACATGAGCAGTCTGCTGGCCGGCCTGCCGATCGAGGTGCCCGGTGCCACCATCAACCGCCTGTGCGGCTCCGGCCTGGACGCCGTGGGCACGGCTGCGCGCGCCATCAAGGCCGGTGAAGCCGGTTTGATGATCGCCGGTGGCGTGGAAAGCATGAGCCGCGCCCCGTTTGTGATGCCCAAGGCCGAGAGTGCATTCTCGCGCGCCAATGCGGTCTACGACACCACCATCGGCTGGCGTTTCGTGAACAAGCTGATGAAGGCCCAGTACGGTGTGGACTCGATGCCCGAGACCGCCGAGAACGTCGCCACCGACTTCAGGATCGAGCGCGAAGCACAAGACAAGATGGCCATGAACAGCCAGCTGCGCGCTGTGGCCGCCATCAAAGCGGGCCACCTGGCCCGCGAGATTGTCGGCGTGAGCATCCCCCAGAAAAAGGGCGACGCCATGGTGGTCGACACCGACGAGCACCCGCGCGAAACCAGCCTGGAAGCGCTGGCCAGGCTCAAGGGCGTGGTCCGTCCCGACGGTACCGTGACGGCGGGCAATGCCTCGGGTGTGAACGACGGCGCCTGTGCGCTGCTGCTGGCCGGTGAAGCCGAAGCCACCCGATACGGCTTGACCCCCAAGGCCCGTGTGGTGGGCATGGCCACCGCCGGTGTGGCTCCGCGCATCATGGGCATCGGCCCGGCCCCGGCCACGCAAAAAGTGCTGGCCCAGACCGGCCTGACGCTGGACCAGATCGATGTGATCGAACTCAATGAAGCGTTTGCCGCCCAAGGTCTGGCCGTGCTGCGCCTGCTGGGCCTGCAGGACGACGACGAGCGTGTGAACGCCTGGGGCGGCGCGATTGCGCTCGGCCACCCACTGGGTGCCTCGGGCGCGCGCCTGGCCACCACCGCCATCAACCGCCTGCACACCACCGGTGGCCGCTACGCGCTGTGCACCATGTGCATTGGCGTGGGCCAAGGCATTGCGATGGTGCTCGAAAAAGTCTGATCCGTGCCGCGGCGGGCGTCATGTCCGCCAGCCTGGCAGCTGCCAGCCACGCCACAGGGCCAGACCACGCAATCCGGCTGTGACCCCTACGCAAGCCAGCATGGTCAGCCAGCCGGGTAGGTCGATCAGCCACAGACCGACATACAGCCATCCGCCCGCAAAAGCGCAGACGGCATAGGGTCGGTGGTCGTGGAAGGCACTGGGAATCTGGTTGCACACCACGTCGCGCAGCACGCCGCCGAACACGCCGGTGATCAGGCCCATGAGCACAGCCACCAAAGCGGGCATGTCCTGCAGCAGGGCGTGGTGTACGCCGGTGGCGGTGAACAGCCCCAGACCCAGCGCATCGGGCCATTGCATGGCACGTTCGGTGGGGACGAAGTGGCGCCGGCGCATGAACAGCATGGCCAGCACGCACAGCGCCAGCACGCTCCAGAGCATCTCCACGTGACGGACCCAGAAAAACGGTCGCTGGTCGAGCAGCAGGTCGCGCAAGGTCCCGCCACCAAAGGCGGCCAGGAAGCCCACCACGCAGACCCCCACGGCATCGAGCCGTTGCCGAGCGGCCGCCATGACACCGGACAGGGCGAAAGCTGCAGTGGCCGACCATTCGACCAGCAGTCGCAAGGTTTCACCCCAGAAGGGGACGTTCGGCAGGGGCATGCTGGTCATCCTGTGATTGTCCATGTCCTGCGCTTGCCAGGCGACTCCCGGATCGGCAAGGGCACCGGCGTTGCCGGTCTGGTGGGCGTCCGGTGGAACTGTCCCGGTGCTGACACCAGGCGATCGGGGGCACCGATAGAGTCAAACCCATGAAGACCTTCGAGACATGGGACGAGTTGTCGGCCTGCGTGGGCCAGGTGGTCGCGGTCAGCGACTGGATCAGCATCACGCAGGACCAGGTCAACCGTTTTGCTGACGCCACCGGGGATCACCAGTGGATTCACGTCGACCCTGAAAAGGCGCGTCACGGTCCATTTGGCGCAACCGTTGCACACGGTTTTCTCACCTTGTCCCTGTTGCCGCGGTTTTTCGAGTCTTCTTTCACGGTCCGCGGCTCGCGGCTGGGCGTGAACTACGGTCTCAACAAAGTGCGTTTCACCGCGCCGGTGCCGGTGGGCAGTCGCTTGCGGGCGCATATGACCCTGCTGTCGGTCGAGCCCGTGCCCGGCGAGGGGCTGCAGATGGTCTGGCAGGTGCAGATCGAGCGCGAAGGATCAGACAAGCCGGTTTGTGTGGCGGAGTCCCTGATCCGGCACTACCGCTGAGCCGTTGATGGTGCGGTAGTAGCGCCTCCGAAACCCTGCTGACGCCAGGCCTCGAACACCACCACTGCGACCGCGTTGGACAGGTTCAGGCTCCGCTGACCGCCGACCATGGGTAAACGCAGACGCTGTTGCGGCGGTAAACGATCAAGCAGGTCGGCGGGTAGGCCCCGGGATTCCGAGCCGAACACCAGCCAGTCACCGGGCAGGAAATGCTGCTCGAAAACCGTGCAGGAGCCGCCGGTGGTCATGGCCAGCAGGCGCTGCGGGTTGGGCTGCTGGCTGTCCAGGAAGGCGCTCCAGTCGGCATGGCGGTGCACGGTGGCGTATTCGTGGTAGTCCAGTCCGGCCCGGCGCATCTGCTTGTCGTCCATCGAGAAGCCCAGGGGTTCGATGAGGTGCAGCGCGCACCCCGTGTTGGCGCACAGACGAATGGCGTTGCCGGTATTGGGCGGGATTTCAGGTGCGACGAGAACAATGTTGAACATGGTCACTGGCGTGCGGCATGCCGCGCATGCGGGGCGCAGATCTTAAGGCGGCGTGCGTGCCAGGACCAGCGCGCTCACACGGGCCGCACCACCATCCAGAAGGCTGCGTGCCGCGGCTTGCAGCGTGGCACCCGTGGTGCTCACATCGTCCACCAGCAGTACGTGTTGCGCGAGCACGGCTTGCCGGTGACGGGGGTCCGGAGCGAAAGCGTCCCGCAGGTTGATCAGGCGCTGCGCGCGCGGCAGGGCGTGCTGGTCGGCGGTTTCACGTACCCGAACCAAGGCCTGCGACAAGCCGACCGGTCGGTGGCCAGGGGCGTGTTGTTGCAGGGCCTTGACCAGTTCCCAGGCCTGGTTGAACCCGCGTTGAGCCAGTCGGGCAGATCCGACAGGCACCGGCACCACCCGCGTGCAACTGTGCCAGAGGAGGGACATGGCCGGGACACGCCACATCAGTCGCGCCCATTCGCTGCTCCAGCCAGTTTCCCCGGCGAATTTCCAGCGGGCGATCAATCCGTCCCAAGGGTAGGTGTAGTCGATGGCGGCGACGCAACCCGACAGTGCAGTGGCGTCTGTGCGGGTCATGCAGGTTCCGCACAGACCTTGCGTACCCGTCAGTGGCAAGGCGCAGGCTGTGCACCGCGTCCGGTGGGGCGCAAACCGTTGCAGACAGGCCTCGCACACCGGCTGCGCGGGCCAGCGGCCACAGACCTGGCACCGTCCCGGCCAATGGCGGGTGCCGGCGTGGATGAAGGCGCCCAGTGGCCGCATGCGGTCAATATACTGGCGCTCCCCTCAGGCTGCCGCTGTTTTTTTGTGAACGCTCACCCTTCTGAAACCGACACCGTACCAGGACTCGATGCGGCGGCCGCCGGGCGCTGGCGCGGGATGCACCGCGCGCAAAGCCCCTGGCTGCACGAAGAAGTCGCCAACCGGATGCTGTCGCGCCTGCAGTGGTTCCGCCACCCACCCGACCGCTGGCTGCACTGGGCGCCCTTGGTGGGCGGGTTGCAGGCCCACCAACAGCTGCGTGCACAGCTGCCGCAGGCGCGGTGCTTTGTCTGGCCTGCGCCGGCCCCGGAAGCTCGTTCGTCCCATGCCGGTGGCTGGCGGCTGTGGCGCCCTCGCAGAACCCGCTCTGAACCGGGTCTGCCCGATGGCGAACAGGTGGCCATGCTGTGGGCAAACATGTGGCTGCATCATGAGCCGCACCCCATGACTTTGCTGCGGCACTGGCATGGCCTGCTGGGGACGGAAGGCTTTCTCATGTTTTCGTGTCTGGGGCCCGACACCCTGCGTGAGCTGCGCAGCGTCTATGCCAGGCAAGACTGGCCCTTGCCGGGGCATGCGTTCACCGACATGCATGACTGGGGCGACATGCTCATGCACAGCGGTTTTGCCGAACCGGTGATGGACATGGAGCACGTCACCCTGTCCTATTCCTCTGCCGAGGCGGTGCTGGACGAACTGCGCGGGCTGGGTCGGAATTTCAGCACCGTACGCCCTGCGGGCCTGCGGGGGCGGAGCTGGCGGACGATCCTGCTGAGGGCGCTGGAAGACGGCTTGCCGCGTGACACGCATGGACGGCTGCTCCTGACGTTCGAGCTCATCTACGGCCACGCGTACAAGCCATTGCCGCGTCTGCCGTCCCTTCGCGAACAGACCGTTTCGGTCGATGCCGTACGTGGCCTGCTGCGCGATCGCCGGCGCTGAGCCGTGTGGACGCGTTGGCCTGGAGGTTCAGTTCAAAGGGCCGGTCGGGCAGGGCCACGCCACTCGTTACAATTGACATAAATCAAATGGCGTTCGCCGGGCAGCGCGCGCGGAGGTCGGTCATCGCCGATGACGTGGCGTCTGCGGCGTGGCCGGCCATGGTGTCCGTGTGGGTATTCCCTGAGTGTGCGGAGCAGGGGTTTTTTGTTTAATCGGATTGATATAAATCAATACTTATATTCAAGGCGCTGAAAAGTGAGCAAAACCAACACAATGGGTCATGCCCTGCGAATCCGACTGTCTTCGCTGCGCTCGGCAGCATCGTCTCTGGCGCTGGTGGCCGGCGTCTGGGTCACCGAGTCCGCCCGTGCTGCGGTCAACGACCTCCCCGGTGGTCCGGCCGTCAACCAGTTGAATTTTGCGCCGCCGGCCACCCGCATTGCCGAAGAGCAGCACTGGCTGCACTGGTTCATGCTGGTCATCTGCACGGTGATCTTCGTGGCGGTGTTCGGTGTCATGTTCTATTCCATCGTCAAGCACCGCAAGTCGGTCGGGCACCAGTCGCAAGAGTTGGCCGAGCCGATCTGGGTGGAGCTGGGCTGGACCATCGTGCCGCTGCTGATCGTCATCGGCATGGCGCTGCCGGCCACCAAAGTGCTGGTGGCCCAGAAGGACACCACCAACAGCGACCTCACCATCAAGGTCACGGGCATGCAGTGGAAGTGGGGTTACGACTACCTCAAGGGTGAAGGCGAGGGCATTGGATTCCTCTCCACCCTGGACAACAGCCATCGCGAAATGTCCAACAGCGGCAACCCGCCCCCAACCGACGACTACCTGCTGAAAGTGGACAATCCCCTGGTTGTGCCGGTGGGCAAAAAAGTGCGCATCATCACCACTGCCAATGACGTGATCCACGCCTGGATGGTGCCGGCCTTCGGGGTCAAACAAGATGCGATCCCCGGTTTCGTTCGCGACACCTGGTTCCGTGCCGAGAAGACCGGCGATTTCTACGGCCAGTGCGCCGAGCTGTGCGGCAAGGAGCACGCGTACATGCCGATCCATGTGAAGGTGCTGTCCGCAGAGGCTTACTCCGCCTGGGTGAAGCAGCAACAGACGGCCGTGGTTGCTGCCCAGTGAGCAGTGAACTGAAGACTTCAGAATCTCCAAGGAAACAACGATGAGCGCAGTTCTCGATCATCACGATGCACACCATCACGACCATGACCACCACGCGCCGGCGGGCTGGCGGCGCTGGGTCTATGCCACCAACCACAAGGACATCGGTACCCTGTACCTGTTGTTTGCCTTCACCATGCTCATGGTGGGTGGGGTTCTGGCCCTGCTGATCCGTGCCGAGCTGTTCCAGCCGGGCCTGCAACTGGTCAACCCCGAGCTGTTCAACCAGCTCACGACCATGCACGGCCTGATCATGGTGTTCGGCGCCATCATGCCGGCCTTCGTGGGCTTCGCGAACTGGATGATCCCGCTGCAGATCGGTGCATCCGACATGGCCTTTGCGCGCATGAACAACTTCAGCTTCTGGCTGATGATCCCGGCCGCGATCATGCTGGTGGCTTCGTTCTTCATGCCCGGCGGCGCACCCGCAGCCGGCTGGACGCTGTACGCGCCGCTGACCCTGCAGATGGGCCCCTCGATGGACGCCGGCATTTTTGCCATGCACATCCTCGGTGCTTCATCCATCATGGGCTCGATCAACATCATCGTGACCATCCTCAACATGCGCGCTCCTGGCATGACGCTGATGAAGATGCCGATGTTCTGCTGGACCTGGCTGATCACCGCCTACCTGCTGATCGCCGTGATGCCCGTGCTCGCCGGTGCGATCACCATGACGCTGACCGACCGTCACTTCGGCACGAGCTTCTTCAACCCCGCCGGTGGCGGTGATCCGGTGATGTACCAGCACATCTTCTGGTTCTTCGGCCACCCCGAGGTCTACATCATGATCTTGCCGGCCTTCGGCATCGTGAGTCAGGTGGTGCCCGCTTTCGCTCGCAAGAAACTCTTCGGCTACGCCTCCATGGTGTACGCCACCGGTTCCATTGCCATCCTGTCCTTTATCGTGTGGGCGCACCACATGTTCACCACCGGCATGCCGGTCACCGGCCAGTTGTTCTTCATGTATGCCACCATGTTGATCGCCGTGCCCACAGGCGTGAAGATCTTTAACTGGATTGCCACCATGTGGAAAGGCTCGATGACCTTCGAGACCCCGATGCTGTGGGCCGTTGGTTTCATCTTCGTGTTCACCATGGGGGGTTTCACCGGCCTGATGCTGTCCATGGCGCCGATCGACATCAACTTCCAGGACACCTATTACGTGGTGGCTCACTTCCACTATGTGCTGGTGGCTGGCTCCCTGTTCGCCATGTTCTCTGGCGCCTATTACTGGCTGCCCAAGTGGACCGGAGTCATGTACAGCGAATCCCGCGGCAAGCTGCATTTCTGGTGGTCGATGATTTCCTTCAACGTCACCTTCTTCCCGATGCACTTCCTGGGTCTGGCCGGCATGCCCCGTCGCTACGCTGACTACCCGATGCAGTTCGCCGATTTCAACGCCATCGCCTCGGTGGGTGCATTCGCCTTCGGTCTTGCGCAGGTGTACTTCTTCGTCTTCGTTGTATTGCCCGCCATGCGCGGTCAGGGCGAGAAGGCCGTGCAGAAGCCCTGGGAGGGTGCGGAAGGTCTCGAGTGGGAAGTGCCGTCCCCGGCACCCTTCCATACCTTCGAGAATCCGCCGAAACTGGACGCCACCGCCACCAAGGTGGTCGGCTGACCAGCCCATTGATGTGCAAGGCGCCATGAAAACCGACGAGCAGAAAAAGAGCAACCGCCGGCTGGGTCTGATCCTGGCCTCGGTGGCCCTGGTCTTCTTCATGGGCTTTGTGGGCAAGATGGTGCTGCTCGGCGGCTGATCCGCGATCGCTCCTTTTCTGCCCTACCGTCCATTGCCATGGCATTGCAGCGCGAAAACCTTCAGATGGTGGCCAAGCTCGGCGTGATCACCTTGGGCATGTTTGCCTTTGGTTATGCGCTGGTGCCCATGTACAAGGCCATTTGCGAAGCAACCGGCATCAATGTGCTGGCCATCGGTGAACGCCAGGTGCCAGGCAACGCTGCACAAGTGCCGGCCAATACGCAGGTCGACACCTCCCGGACCATTACCGTCGAGTTCGACACCAATGTTCGCGGTCCCTGGCTGTTCAGGCCGGCTGTTCGCAGCCTGCAGGTCCACCCCGGCGAGCTCAAGACGGTGATGTACGAGTTCCAGAACGCGCAGGACCGCACCATGGCGGCCCAGGCCATTCCGAGCTACGCCCCCAAGCAGGCCACTGCGCATTTCACCAAGCTCGAGTGTTTCTGTTTTACGCAGTACACCTTGGCGCCCGGCGAAAAGAAGTCGTGGCCGGTGGTGTTCGTGATCGACCCCAAACTGCCGAAAGATGTGACGACCATCACCCTTTCATACACCTTCTTCGAGGTAGGAGGACCGGTGCCGCCAGCTCCCAAGGACGTGGCGGCCACGCCATCGACCTCAGTGACGGCGCGGGGAGACGTATGAGCACAACACCGGTCCATCAGCGTCGAGCCGGTCTGTGGGAGACCACCAGGGCCGTGTTGTGGGGTTTCCTGGGTGTTCGGCGGGGCCGTGATTTTCACGAGGACGTGGCCAGACTCAACCCGCTGCACCTCATGGCCATGGGTGTCGTGATGGCCCTGTTGTTCGTGTTCGGGCTCATCTTGCTGGTCAACTGGGTGGTCGGCTGAGCCCGATCCAAGTTCCGTTTTTTCAATCCATTCAAACAAGCGCAAGCACTTAGGAGTGAGCATGTCAGCAGCAACCCACGGCACGACGCCTTACTACTTCGTCCCCGGGCCGTCACGGCACCCGGTGATGTCGGCCATCGGCCTGTTTTTTGTGATCCTGGGCGCTGGCCAGTGGATCAACGGCGCGGCTTGGGGCATGTATTCGCTCGCCTTCGGCCTTGCCTTCTGGCTGATCGTGCTGTTCCAGTGGTTTCGCGATGCAGTGACGGAGAGTGAGGGCGGACTGTACGGGCGCAAGATCGACCTGTCCTACCGCTGGAGCATGAGCTGGTTCATCTTCTCGGAGGTGATGTTCTTCGGTGCTTTCTTCTCCGCGCTCTGGTGGGCACGTACGCATTCGGTGCCCGCCCTGGGCAATATCGAAAACGCACTGATCTGGCCCGACTTTTCTGCTGTCTGGCCCAGCCTGCAGGCCGGTGTCACGGCGTCGCCGGCGGGGATCGTTGAGCCCTTCCAGACCATGGGCCCCTTCTGGCTGCCCACCATCAACACCGCGCTGCTGCTCACTTCCGGCGTGACGCTGACCATTGCCCACCACGCTCTGCAGGCCGGCAACCGTGGCAAGACCATCGCTTTCATGTGGATGACGGTACTTCTGGGGATCGTGTTCCTGTTCGTACAGGGCTACGAATACGCTCATGCCTATAGCGATCTGAACCTCAAGCTGACCTCTGGTGTCTACGGCTCGACCTTCTTCATGCTCACCGGCTTCCACGGCTTTCACGTGTTGGTTGGCATGCTGATGCTGCTGTTTATCACCCTGCGCCTGCAAAAGGGTCATTTCACTGCACAGCACCACTTCGGGTTTGAAGGCGCCGCCTGGTACTGGCACTTCGTCGATGTGGTGTGGCTGGGCCTTTACATTCTGGTTTACTGGATGTGATCCGTGTGACGGTCACTCGTTGAGCCGAGTGCCGTCCTGGCCAACAAAAAAGCGCCGTGAGGCGCTTTTTTGTTGGCCAGGACATCGTTCAGGGTTGAACCGGCAGGCCGGTGGGCTGTATCCAGCCCATGCGATAGCTCAGGAGCACCAGGACGAACAGGAGGATGGAGAAGCCAACCCGCAGGGCCAGGGCGCGGGCCATCCGGTTCCGGGGGGCCGGTGCCTGTCCCGAATCGGCCGATCCCCGCAGCATGAACACCAGCGCCGCTGCCAGACTGCCCACAATGGCCACAAACGCCACAATCACCAGATATGTCATCCTTGCATTATCCGGCCAATGACCATGCCCTGGGGTCGTTCGCGTCCCGCCGAAGACCATCAATGCCGGGGGCCGGGACATGAGCGCATGGCGTGCCAACCCCCATATCTGGCTGGTGACCGCGGCGGCCATCGTGGTCATGGGGGTGACCGCTGCGCTCGGCCTGTGGCAGCTCGGACGTGCATCCCAGAAGCAGCGCCTGCAAGGCCACATTGCAGCGCAGGCACTCGCAGCGCCGCTCTCGGCGGAGGAACTGCTGGGCATGCCCGAGCAGACCGCCGCCTTGCACCGGCCGGTGCGCCTGCGAGGCCATTGGCTGGCGGGAACCGAGCTGTTCCTCGACAACCGCCCCATGGGCGGCAGGACGGGTTTTGTCGTTTTGACTGCGCTGCGGCTGACGAACAGTGAGCGGGCCGTGCTGGTGCAGCGGGGCTGGGTACCGCGCGATTTCCGGGTACGCGACCGGCTGCCCTTGCTGTCCACGCCGGCCGGTGAGGTGGAGGTGGGGGGGCGTTTGGCCCCGCCACCGAGCACGCTATTCGAACTGGGCAGCGGGGCAGCGGGACCGATCCGGCAAAATGTCTCCCTCGCAGCGTTGGCAGCCGAGTGGCGGATTCCGCTTCTGGACGGGGTATCGGTTTTGCAAACCGATACCGATGCCTCGGGCATGGCGCGCCACTGGCCCGTTTTTGTCGGCGACGAGCACAAACACCTGGCCTATGCTGCCCAATGGTTTGCCCTGTGTGCGATCACGGCAGGGCTATACCTGTGGTTTCAGATTCTTTCCCCGCGTTCGAAACGCCGTCCTCATGGCCAACACCCCCGATGAACCTTTGACGCTGACTGTGCACAGCCTGCCCATGCCGGATCGGGAGGGCAGCTTCGAGGCTGCCAAGACCCGCTCAGGCCGCTGGAAGATGCTGGCCCTGTTCCTGGTGGCCGCCTCACCGGTCATTGCGTCGTACTTCACGTATTACGTGATCCGCCCCGAAGGCCGTCGCAACTACGGCGAACTGGTGGACCCCCAACGGCCGTTGCCGGCGATCACGGGTGTCGATGCGCAGGGCCATGCGGTGGACCTGCGCACGCTCAAGGATCAGTGGCTGCTGGTCAGCGTGGGCGACTCGGCGTGCGACGCCGCCTGCGAGAAGCGCCTGTACCTGCAACGCCAGTTGCGCGAGACCCTGGGCAAGGAAAAGGAACGCCTGGACTGGGTCTGGCTGCGCACCGGAAGTCCGACCATCTCACCGGCACTGGCCCAGGCCACGGAACCTGCAATGGTGCTGCATGTGGACGCGCAGGCCCTGGCCGAATGGCTGCAACCCGCTACCGGACAGCGTATCGAGGACCACCTGTACGTGGTGGACCCGATCGGCCACTGGATGATGCGTTTCCCGGCTGATCTTCAGCCCAGGAAAATCAAATCTGATCTGGACCGGCTGCTGCGCGCGTCGTCGTTCTGGGATCGCCCCGGTCGGGGTTCCGTGGCCCAGCCGGGCGACGGCAACTGAGGCGCCGCGCCCATGGACGCTACCCCGCTGTACGACTGGTCGCCGGTGTTCCGGATGATGTTGCTGGGCATCGTCGTGGCCCTGGGCCCGTTGGCCTGGATCTGGCTGCGCAACCGGAACGCGCCGATCGGCCGGCGCCTGCACGCGCTCACGCTGGTCACCCTGTTCCTGACCTTTGATCTGGTGCTGTTCGGAGCCTTCACCCGTCTGACCGACTCCGGCCTGGGCTGCCCTGACTGGCCGGGCTGCTATGGCAGCGCGAGCCCGATTGGCGCCCACGCCGACATCCACGCCGCCCAGTCCGCCATGCCCACCGGCCCGGTGACCTTCAGCAAAGCCTGGATCGAGATGATTCACCGCTATCTGGCCACCGGCGTGGGCGTGCTGATCCTCGTGCTCGCAGCCGTCAGCTGGATCGAGCGGCGGCGCCTGGCCCTCTCGCCCTGGTGGCCCACGTTCACACTGGCCTGGGTGTGTCTGCAGGGGGCGTTCGGCGCCTGGACCGTGACGCTGAAGCTGTTCCCGGCGATTGTCACGCTGCACCTGCTGGGTGGTCTGGTGCTGCTGGCCCTGTTGCGGGCACAGGCCTGGCGCTATGCGCAGGCGGATGCACACCTGCCGCAGGCACCCGTCGCGCTGGCGGCGCCTGACCGTGTGGTGGTGGGTGTGGCGTTTGGACTGCTGTGGGTTCAGATGGCGCTCGGCGGCTGGGTCAGTACCAATTACGCTGTGCTGGCCTGCACCGATTTCCCCACCTGCCAGGGCAGCTGGTGGCCCGCCATGAACTTCCACGATGGTTTTTACCTCTGGCGAGAACTGGGTGTTGGCCGGGGTGGCGACAGCATTCCCTTTGACGCACTTACCGCCATCCACTACGTGCACCGACTCACCGCCTACGCCGTGTTTGCCGTGCTGGGCTGGCTCGCCTGGCGCCTCCGGACGGTGGCGACGCTGCGCAATAGCGCACGCTGGGTGCTGGTTTTGGCCTTGTGGCAACTGTTCACAGGACTGTCCAATGTGCTGCTGGACTGGCCCTTGTTGACCGCAGTGGGGCACACCGGCGGCGCTGCTGCGCTGGTGCTGGTGCTCACCGGCGTTCTCCTGGGCACCCGCAGCGCCCCCCTTGGTTTCACCGCCGCCATCCCCAACGTTGATCGCCAGAGTTCATGAGCGCCGCGCCCACCCCAACCGCCACCGTGTCCCTGCCGTCCACCTGGCGGCAATTCCATGCGCTGACCAAGCCGCGCGTGATCCAGCTCATCGTTTTTTGCGCACTCATCGGCATGGTGCTGGCGGTGCCGGGCCTGCCCAACTGGTCTCAAGTCCAGCTGGCAGCCATCGCCTGCTTCGGCATCTGGCTGGTGTCCGGCGCGGCAGCCGCCTTCAACTGCGTGATCGAACAGCAGATTGACGCCAAGATGAAACGCACTGCCTGGCGTCCGACCGCCAAGGGGCAGCTGAGCAATGTGCAGACGCTCGGTTTCTCGGCCGTGCTGTGTGCTGCGGGTTCGGTCATCCTGTACGTGTGGGTCAATCCGCTGACCATGTGGCTGACCTTTGCCACCTTCGTGGGCTACGCCGTGATCTACACGGTCATCCTCAAGCCGCTGACGCCACAGAACATCGTCATCGGCGGGGCTTCGGGCGCCATGCCGCCGGTGCTGGGCTGGGCTGCCATGACCGGCGTGGTCGCGCCCGAGGCCCTGATCCTGTGCCTGATCATTTTCTTGTGGACCCCCCCGCACTTCTGGGCGCTGGCGCTGTACAGGGTGGAGGACTACCGCAAGTCCGGCTTGCCCATGCTGCCGGTCACGCACGGCTCGACGTTCACCCGACTGCAGATCCTGCTCTACACCGTCGTGCTGTTTGCGGCCTGCCTCATGCCTTTCATCATGCGCATGAGCGGCTGGTTCTATCTGACGGTGGCCGTGGTCCTGTCGGTGGGGTTCTGTGGTTACGCTTTCATGCTCTGGCGCGACTATTCTGATGGTCTGGCGCGCAAGACCTTCCGCTTCTCGCTCTGGCACCTGTCGCTGCTGTTCGCTGCGATGCTCATCGACCACTACCTCTGAAACACCCCCGCCGCGCTTCGCGCGCGCCCTGCAAGGGGTGGCACTGGCGGCCCGGCGAAACCGGTTCCGCAACACCCTGGAACCCTGGAGTCCTTCCCATGAAGCGTCGTCATCTGATTTCTCTGGGACTTTGCAGTGCCCTGCTCAGCGCTTGTTCCGACCGGCCGGCCGATGCCACCGCTTCGGGTTTTTCCGGCATCGACATCACCGGAGCCGACTACGCCAAGGCCTTCGCGCTGAACGACCACAACGGGCAGCTGCGCACGCTGGCCGACTTCAAGGGCAAGGCGGTGGTGATCTTCTTCGGTTACACCCAGTGTCCGGACGTGTGCCCCACCTCGCTGGGCGAACTGGCCGAGGCCAAACGTCTGCTGGGAGCGGACGGTGACCGGCTGCAAGGCCTGTTCATCAGTGTGGACCCGGAGCGCGACACGCCCGAGGTGATGAAGGCCTACATGGCCAGCTTTGACACCAGCTTCCTGGCGCTGCACGCCGAACCCGATCAGCTGCCCGACCTGGCCAAGGCCTTCAAGATTTATTACAAGAAGGTCGAAGGCAAGACGCCGACCAGCTACACCATGGACCACTCAGCCGGGAGCTACGTGTACGACACGCAAGGTCGTGTACGGCTGTACCACCGGTATGGCAGCGGAGCTCCCGCCCTGGCCGGGGATGTCCGCAAGCTGCTGGCTGAAACCGGTTCGTGAACCCGTTCAGGCGCTGGCCTTGTCGCGCGCCGACGTGAACGCGTCGGCGAAGAAGGCCTCTTCGGGCAGGCCGGCCGCGAGGTAGTCGCGCCGGGCCGATTCGACCACGATGGGAGCCCCACAGGCGTACACCTCGTGACCCGACAGGTCGGGCAGGTCCTGCAGCACCGCCTGGTGCACGAAGCCGGTGCGGCCGGTCCAGGTGTCTTCGGGCAGGGCGTCGCTGATCACGGGCATGTAGCGCAGGTTCGGCATGGCCTGCAGCTGTGCCTCGATCCACGCGGCCTGGTACAGGTCGGCCGGGCGGCGGCCGCCCCAGTACAGCGTGGCCGGGCGGGTGATGCCTTTGTGCGCCATGTGCTCGATGATGGCTTTGATCGGCGCAAAGCCGGTGCCCGAGGCCAGCAGCACGATGGGTTTGTCGCTGTCCTCGCGCAGGTAGAAGCTGCCGTAGGGCCCTTCGATGCGCAGGATGTCCTTTTCCTTCATCGTGCCGAACACCTGGTCGGTGAACTTGCCGCCCGGCATGTGGCGGATGTGCAGCTCCATCTGCGGGCCGGCCGCCTGCGTGTGCGGCGCGTTGGCCATGGAATAGCTGCGGCGGTCGCCGTCGCGCAACAGGAACTCGACGTACTGCCCGGCGTGGTACTGGAAGGCGTCGGCCGCTGGCAGTTGCAGGCGTAGCACGATCACGTCGTGCGAGGCGCGCTCCAGGCTGCTCACGCGCACCGGCATCTTCTTGATCGGGAAGGCACCGGCTTCGGTCACCTGGCGCGACTCGAGCACCACGTCGCTCTGCGCCGTGCCGCAGCAGGTGAGCACATAGCCCGCGGCCTCTTCCTCGGCGCTCAGGGCCTTGGCCTGGTGAGCGCCGTGCGTGACGCTGCCACTGACCAGTTTGCACTTGCAGGAGCCGCAGGCGCCGTCCTTGCAGCCATAGGGCAGGCTGATGCCCTGGCGGATGCCGGCGGCCAGCAGGGTCTCGGAAGCGTCGGCCTGGAAAGTGCGCCCGCTGGGCTGTACCGTGATCGTGAATGTCATACTGCCTGAGTCGTTGAATCAACCACCGCGACCGGGAACAGACAGCCCGGCCGGCTGCCGAAGATTGTCGCAAATCCTGTTTTGACATGAACTTGCTGGGTGCTTTGCCCTCGCGCTTCCGGCGCGAGCGGGTGCTGATCGTGGGCTGTGGTGACGTGGGGCAGCGGGCGGCCCGTGCGCTGGGTGGCGGGCGCCGCGTCCGCCTGCTGGCGCTGACGTCGACACCCGGCCGTCGGGGGGGCCTGCGCGCGCAGGGCATCACGCCGCTGATGGGCGACCTCGACCGGCCCGCCACCTTGCAGCGCCTGGCCGGCATTGCCACCCGTGTGCTGCACCTGGCGCCACCACCCGCAGGAGAAAGCGGGGATGGGTGGCTCGATCCGCGCACGCGTGCCCTGACACGGGCTCTGGGGCGCCGTGTCGCCCCCCTGAGCCTGGTCTACGGGTCCACCAGCGGGGTGTACGGTGATTGCGAGGGCCAGTGGGTCAGCGAGACCACGAAGACACAGCCGCGCACGCCGCGCGCCTGGCGCCGGGTTGATGCCGAGGCCACGGTACGCCACTTTGGGCGCGTGACCGGTGCGCGCAGCACGGTGCTGCGCATTCCCGGCATCTACGCGCCCGATCGTGAGGGCGGCACGCCTCGGGCGCGTCTGGAGCGTGGAACGCCCGTGCTGCGGGCGGACGACGACGTCTACACCAACCACATCCACGCCGACGACCTGGCCCGTGCCTGCGCGCTCGCGATCTGGCGTGCGCGACCGCAGCGGGTGGTGAACGTGACCGACGACACCCAGCTGAAGATGGGTGACTACTTCGACCTCGCAGCGGATCTGTACGGCCTGCCACGGCCGCCGCGCGTGGCCCGAAACACCGCCCACGAGCAGCTGCCGCTGATGCTGCTGAGCTTCATGAGCGAGTCCCGCCGCCTGAACAACGGGCGCATGAAAGCCGAGCTGGGTCTGCGCCTTCGCTACCCCACGGTGACCGAAGGTTTGCGGGCCTGAAGCCGGTTCAGCGCGGGCCCATGGTCCACAGCAGCCAGGCGGTGTAGGCCAGGTAAACCGCCAGCAGGCCACCGCCTTCCCAGCGGTTGATACGGCCCGGTCGCCGCCAGCCGCGCCCCATCTGAAACAGCAGCAGGGTCAGGCCAGCCATCACGGCCAGGTCGCGCGTGAGCACGGCCGGCTCCAGGTCCATGGGGCTGATGACACCGGCCAGCCCGACGACCGCCAGGCTGTTGAACAGCCCGGACCCCAGCACATTGCCCAGTGCGATGTCGTCCTCGCCCTTGCGCGCCGCGGCGACGCAGGCGGCCAGTTCCGGCAGTGATGTGCCCACCGCCACCACGGTCAGGCCGATCACCAGATCGCTGATGCCCAGGCCCAGCGCGATCTCCACCGCGCCCCAGACCAGCAGGCGCGAGCTGCCCACCAGCACCGCCAGACCGAGCACCAGCCACAACAGCGCCATTGGCAGGGGCATGGCGTGGGTCTGCATCTCGGCATCGGTTTCCTGCGCCAGGGCATCGTCGCCATGGGCCATCGCCTCGCGGATGGACCAGGCCATGAGCAGGGCGAAAGCGGCCAGCAGCACGAAGGCATCGGTCCGGGAGAGGCTCAGATCCCAGGCCAGCAAGGCCGACAAGGCGGTGACGCCGATCAGCAGCGGCAGCTCCTTGCGCAACACGCGTGAGCGCACCTGCAGCGGAGCGATCAGCGCGGTGATGCCCAGAATCAGCCCCATGTTGACGATGTTCGATCCCCAGGCATTGCCCAGTGCCAGCGACGGGTTGCCCTGGGAAGCGGCCAGCGCGGACACCACCAGTTCGGGGGCCGAGGTGCCGAAACCCACGATGACCATGCCCACCAGCAGCGGCGGGACGCTGAAATGGCGGGCGGTGGCCGAAGACCCCTCGACAAAACGGTCAGCGCTCCAGATGAGCATCAGCAGGCCGGCGAGCAGCGCAGCCACGGGCATCAGTTCGGACATGGCGAGGAAGGGTTGGTGGAAAATCGGCATTGTCCCCGAGCTGCCATGACCTCACCGCCCCTGTCGTCACCTCCACCCACGGACCCCTTGCCGTCGCGTCAGCGCGATGTCCGGGGTTCGCCCTGGCTGGCTCGCGCAGGCCTGACGGTGGTCGCGGTACTGCTGATGCTGCTGTTGCTCTGGTGGTGGCGTCCCTGGTTACTGGTCCCGGGCACGCAGCCGCTGGTGATGCAGGGCGGCGACCCTTATCTGCGCGCGCTCATGCGCACCATCTCGGCCAGCGAATCGAACGTGATGCGCCCCTACCATGTGCTGCACGGCGGAGGCAGCGTGGGCAATCTCGAACGCCACCCCAACCGGTGCGAAACCATCGGTGCCGGCCCCAACCGGGGCAATTGCTCCACGGCAGCGGGACGCTACCAGTTGCTCTACGGGACCTGGCTGGAACTGGCGTCGCGCTACCACCCGGACCGAACCGATGACCCGCTGGAGGCCACCCGGTTGAGCTTTTCACCCACCCATCAGGACCAGGTGATTCACGCCTGGCTGGCAGACGGGCGCTGGGGTGACCTGACGGCCCAGTTGCGCGCCGGGCGCGTACCGGCGGTGCTGCGCCGTCTTTCGGGTACCTGGACGAGTCTGGGGTACGGCATCGAAAACAACCGCATGAGCGGTGAGTTGCCCCAGGTGTACCGGCGACTGCTGCAGGAAGAGCTGGCGCTGCAGGGTGCCGAGGGAGTGGACACAGCAAAAAGCCGTGCAGGCATGCCTGCACGGCCTTGAGTCTGGTGCCCGGGGTCGGACTCGAACCGACACACCTTGCGGCGGGGGATTTTGAATCCCCTGCGTCTACCGATTTCGCCACCCGGGCGGGTGTCTGGTAAAGCACAAAATTATGGCACAGTGGCAGCCATGAACTACCCGACCATTGAAGATGCGATTGGCCGAACCCCGCTGGTGGCCCTCCAGCGCATGGGGGCTGAGGCCAACCGGGCCCGTGGCAACGTGATCCTGGGCAAGCTTGAGGGCAACAACCCGGCCGGTTCGGTCAAGGACCGGCCCGCGCTGTCCATGATCCAGCGCGCCGAGGAGCGTGGCGACATCCGCCCCGGCGACACGCTGATCGAAGCCACCTCGGGCAACACCGGCATTGCGCTGGCCATGGCCGCGGCCATCAAGGGCTATCGCATGGTGCTGATCATGCCGGAGGACCTGTCCATTGAGCGCGCCCAGACCATGAAGGCCTTTGGTGCGGAACTCATTCTCACCCCCAAGAGCGGTGGCATGGAATACGCGCGCGACCTGGCCGAGAAGATGGAGAAAGAAGGCAAGGGGCGGGTACTCGACCAGTTCGCCAACGCCGACAACCCGCGTATCCATTACGAAACCACTGGCCCCGAGCTGTGGGAGCAGACCGGCGGACGCATCACGCACTTCGTCAGCGCCATGGGCACCACCGGTACCATCACCGGGGTTTCACGCTTCCTGAAAGAGAAGAATCCGGCGGTACGAATCATCGGCGCGCAGCCCAGCGAGGGCTCGCGCATTCCCGGTATCCGCAAATGGCCACAGGAATACCTGCCCAAAATCTACGACCCCTCCGGCGTGGATGAGCTGGCGTATGTGAGCCAGGCCGATGCCGAAGAGATGTGCCGGCGTCTGGCGCGCGAGGAGGGTATCTTTGCCGGCATCTCGGCCGCCGGTGCCTGCTGGGTGGCGCAGCAGATCGCAGCCCAGGTCCAGAACGCCACCATCGCCTTCATCGTTTGCGACCGTGGCGACCGTTACCTGTCCACCGGGGTATTCCCCGCCTGACCGTCAGCCCTTCTCAGGCCGGTGCAGGCGGCACCAGACATAGAATCCGCGCGCACAAGGACACTTTCATGAACGCCGACAAAGAACTCGACTGCCGGGGCCTGAATTGCCCCTTGCCCATTCTCAAAGCCAAAAAGGCGCTCGCCGAAATGCTCAGCGGCCAGACCCTGTGCGTGATCTCCACCGATGGTGGCTCGGTGCGTGACTTCCAGGCCTTTGCCAAACAGACTGGCAACGAACTGGTGGAACAGCACACGGTGGGCGGGGAACACTTTTCCGTGCTCAAGCGCCGCTGAAGCGCCCCGACGGCAGCGGCGTGCGCCGTCGCCTCAGCGGCCCAGCCGGGCCAGCTGATCGCGTACCTTGGCCAGCGTGGCGCCGAAGTCGGCCACGCGTTTGCGTTCCTGTTCCAGCACCGCGGCCGGGGCCTTGGCGACGAAGGCTTCGTTGGCCAGTTTGCCGTTGGCCTTGGCGATCTCGCTTTCCAGACGTGTGGCTTCCTTGGCCAGCCGGGCTTTCTCGGCCGCGACGTCGATCTCCATGAACAGGCACAGGCGGGCTTCGCCCACCACAGCGACCGGCGCGGCCTGGGCGGCGGCGGCCCAGCTGGCCTCGTCGTCGAAGACCTTCACTTCGCTCAGCTTGGCCAGTCCCTGCAGCACAGCGGCGTTGCCGCGCATGAAAGCCGCGTCGCCCACCACGTACAGCGGCAGCCGGGTGGCGGGCGAGACGTTGAGCTCGCCGCGCAGCGTGCGGCAAGCGTCCACCAGGCTCTTGAGCTTGGCCACCTGGGCTTCGGCGGCCTCGTCGATGCGCTCGGGCTGGCTGACCGGGTAGGCGGCCACACTCACCGATTCGCCACCGCGACCAGCGACCGGCGCCACCTTCTGCCACAGCGCTTCGGTGATGAAGGGGATGATGGGGTGGGCCAGGCGCAGGATGGTTTCCAGCGTGCGGATCAGGGTTCGGCGCGTGGCGCGCTGCTGCGCGGCGTTGCCGGTGTTGATCTGCACCTTGGCGATTTCCAGGTACCAGTCGCAGAACTCGTTCCAGACGAAGTCGTAGATCGCGTTGGCGACGTTGTCCAGCCGGTACTCGGCAAATCCCCGGGCCACCTCGGCTTCCACGCGCTGCAGGCGGGAGACGATCCAGCGATCGGCGTGGCTGAAGCTCATGTAGCCATGGGCCTTGCCGCCGATGCTGCAGTCGGCCTTGGTGTGCTCCATCAGGCCGCAATCCTGGCCTTCGCAGTTCATCAGCGTGAAGCGGGTGGCGTTCCAGAGCTTGTTGCAGAAGTTGCGGTAGCCCTCGCAGCGCTTGCTGTCGAAGTTGATGCTGCGGCCCAGCGAGGCCAGTGCCGCAAAGGTGAAGCGCAGGGCGTCGGCGCCGTAGGCCGGGATGCCCTCGGGAAATTCCTTCTCGGTCTGCTTGCGCACCTTGGGCGCGGTCTCGGGCTTGCGCAGGCCGGTGGTGCGCTTCTCGAGCAGCGGTGCCAGCGAGATGCCGTCGATCAGGTCCACCGGGTCGAGCACGTTGCCCTCGCTCTTGCTCATCTTCTGCCCTGCGCGTCGCGCACCAGCCCGTGGATATAGACGTCCCTGAACGGCACGCGGCCGGTGAAGTGCGTCGTCATCATGATCATCCGGGCGACCCAGAAGAAGATGATGTCGTAGCCTGTGACCAGCACGCTGCTGGGGAGGTAGAGGTCGTAGTCGCTCAGTGGCTTGTGGCTGGCGCCGAGGTCGTGAGCACTGGAGACGGCCTTGCTCCCACTCGCTTTGCTCGCAATGTCGCTGCGGCCATCCCCAGAGCCCACGCCCTCAGCGCCAGCGGGCCAGCCGACAGTGCTGAAAGGCACGAGCGCCGACGAGTACCAGGTGTCGAGCACGTCTTCGTCGCGCTTGAGCGTTTTGCCCGGCGCCTTGGCTTGCGCTTCGGCCTCGTTGCGGGCCACATAAACCTTGCCATCTTCGTCGTACCAGGCCGGGATCTGGTGGCCCCACCAGAGCTGGCGGCTGATGCACCAGTCCTGGATGTGGTTCATCCACTGGTTGTAGGTGTTGACCCAGTTCTCGGGCACGAACTTCACCTGGCCGCTGGCCACGGCGTCGATGGCCTTTTGGGCGATGCTCTTGCCCGTTGGGTCCTGGTCGCTGACCTTGCTCATGGCCACGAACCACTGGTCGGTGAGCATGGGCTCGACCACCTGGCCGGTGCGGGCGCAGCGCGGCACCATCAGCTTGTGCTTCTTGACCTCGACCAGCAGGCCGGCGGCTTCCAGGTCGGCCACGACCTGCTTGCGCGCGACGAAGCGGTCCAGGCCGCGGTACTTCTCGGGCGCGTTGTCGTTGATGGTGGCGTTGAGGTGCAGCACGCCGATGATGGGCAGCTGGTGGCGCTGGCCGACGGCGTAGTCGTTCGCGTCGTGCGCAGGTGTGACCTTGACCACGCCGGTGCCAAAGGCACGGTCCACGTACTCGTCGGCGATCACCGGGATCTCGCGGTCACACAGCGGCAGCGTCACATACTGGCCGATCAGGGCGCTGTAGCGCTCGTCCTCGGGGTGGACCATCACGGCCACGTCGCCGAGCAGGGTCTCGGGGCGCGTGGTCGCCACGGCCAGGTGGTCCGGTGCCCCGGTGGCCTTCAGGCGGCCATCTTTGTCCACCAGCGGGTAGGCGATGTGCCAGAGCGAGCCGTCTTCCTCTTCGCTCTCCACCTCCAGGTCAGACACCGCGCTCATCAGCACCGGGTCCCAGTTCACCAGGCGCTTGCCGCGGTAAATCAGGCCCTGCTCGTAGAGCTTCACAAAGGTCTCGGTGACCACTTTGGACAGTTTGTCGTCCATGGTGAAGTACTCGCGGCTCCAGTCCACGCTGTCGCCCATGCGGCGCATCTGCTGGGTGATGGTGTTGCCCGACTGCTCCTTCCATTCCCAGACCTTGGCGACGAAGTTTTTGCGCGCTTCGGCGGGGGTAGGTCCCATGTCGTGGCGGCTGATGCCCTGGCCCTGCAACTGGCGCTCCACCACAATTTGGGTGGCAATGCCCGCGTGATCGGTGCCGGGAATCCAGGTGGTGTTGAAGCCGCTCATGCGGTGGTAGCGCGTGAGCGAGTCCATGATGGTCTGGTTGAACGCGTGGCCCATGTGCAGCGTGCCCGTCACGTTGGGCGGCGGCAGCTGGATGGCGAAGTTCTTGCCGGCCGCAGCGGCGTCTGCGCTGGGGGCCGAGGTGCCACGGAAGCCGGCGACGCCGTACCCGCGCTTTTCCCACTCGGGGCCCCAGTGGGCTTCGAGCGCGGCCGGCTCGAAGGACTTGGACAGGCTGTTCAGACCGGGTTGCTGCAGGGTGTCGGGGGCGTCGGACATGGGGGCAGAGCGCAAAAAATGCGACGGCGCCCCGCAGGGCGCCGTCGGGTGGGTGTTCGGGAGGGCCCTGATTTTATTCGACCGACAGCGCTGCGCCGGGTCGCCGCCAGCGGTCCCAGACGCGCCATTCGGGGCCTGTGCCGGCCTGCAGCGACAGGGCCTGGCCGTTGACCGGATGGACCAGCTCCAGCTGCTGCGCGTGCAGCCACAAGCGCTGCTCACCCAGGAACGTGGCCAGGGCGCGGTTCAGAGGCCCCTTGCCGTGCGTGGCGTCGCCGATGAGTGGGTGGGCGATGTGCTTGCAGTGCCGGCGCAGCTGGTGGCGCCGGCCGGTCAGCGGTTGCAGTTCCAGCAGGGCGCAGCGGGTGGTGGCGAAGCCGCCCTGCGGCAGCGGCAGTTCGTAACGCTCCAGCGTGCGAAAGCGGGTCACGGCGTCCTGCACCTCTTCGCGTTCGGTGCGCATGTCGTCGGGCATGCGCTTGAGGGGATGATCGATCAGGCCTGCGTCGGCGGGCCAGCCGCGCACCACGGCGCGGTAGGTCTTGCGCAGGCCTGCGCCCGATTCAAAGGCCTGGCCCAGGCTGCGCGCGGTGCTCGCGTCCAGCGCAAACAGCAGCACGCCACTGGTGCCTTTGTCGAGTCGGTGCACCGGCCAGACGGGCTGGCCCAGCTGGTCGCGCAGCAGCTGCAGCGCGAAGCGGGTTTCACCCGCGTCCAGACCAGTGCGATGCACCAGCAGGCCCGGCGGTTTGTGGACCGCTGCCAGATAATCGTCACGGTAAAGGATCTGCAGCATGTTGTTTCTATTGTCCCCGGCCAAGGCGCTCGACTACGAGACGCCGCCCCATGTGTCCACCCACACGCAGCCGCTGTTCGTGCCGCAGGCCAGCGAGCTGATCGCCGTGCTGCGCGAGAAGTCGCCGCAGGAAATCGCCGAACTCATGGACCTGTCGGACCAGCTGTCCGGTCTGAACGCCGCGCGGTACCAGGCCTGGCGGCCGACGTTCACCGCGAAGAACGCCAAACAGGCGGTGCTGGCCTTTGACGGCGACGTGTACGGCGGGCTGGATGCGAAGACGCTGGACGAGGCCGGGCTGGACTGGCTGCAGCAGCACCTGTGCATCCTGAGTGGCCTGTACGGCGTGCTGCGCCCGCTGGACTGGATGCAGCCCTACCGGCTGGAAATGGGTACCCGTCTGGTCACGCCCAAGGGCAAGAACCTCTACCAGTTCTGGGGTGGGCAGATCGCGCAGTACCTCAACCAGCGTGCGCAGGCCGACAAGACCCCGGTGGTGATCAACCTCGCCAGCGAGGAGTACTTCAAGGCGGTGGACCGCAAGGTGCTGACGCCGCGCGTGGTGACCTGCGTGTTCGAAGAGCGCAAGGCCGATGGCTACAAGGTGGTCAGCTTCATGGCCAAGCGGGCGCGGGGCCTGATGGTCCGGTTCGCGCTCCAGCAGCGCGCCACCCGCGTCGAACAGCTCAGGGACTTCCACCTCGAAGGCTACCGTTTCGCGCCCGCCGCGTCCGACGGCGACCGGCTGGTGTTCCGTCGCGACACGCGCGCCTGAGCATCGGTTCTCATCCGCCCAGGGTAGCGCCATGCCGCAGACGGTCAGCACTGAACGGTTGCACAGGGTGCGTGCGCCTGGGCAGGTGCCCGCGCAGCCGCTCATCGATCTGCAAGGCTCGCCCCGCGAGGTGGTGTTGCCGGACAGCAGTCCGCGCGTGATCGCTCACCTGCACCTTCCCCGCGTGGTGGTACTGGCGGACTTTCTGTCTGCTCAGGAATGTGAGGCCCTGATCGAGGCCGCGCGCCCCCGCCTGGCGCGCTCACGCACGGTACCGACGGACACCGGCAGTGGAGACATCAGTCCCGACCGCACCAGTGACGGCATGTTTTTCAGTCGCGGCGAGACCTCGCTGGTGCAGCGGGTCGAAGCCCGTATCGCTGCGCTGGTGCACTGGCCGGTGGAACGTGGTGAGGGTTTGCAGGTGCTTCGGTACCGAACGGGTGCGCAGTACAGGCCGCACCACGATTATTTCGACCCGGACGAGCCGGGAACGGCAGCGCACCTGCGCCAGGGCGGCCAGCGCGTGGCCACCCTGGTGATGTATCTCAACGACCCACCACGCGGCGGCGCGACCACCTTCCCCGATGCCGGCCTGGAGGTCATGCCCCAGCGTGGCCACGCGGTGTTTTTCAGTTACGACCGCCCTTCGCCGGCCACGCGCACGCTGCATGCCGGCGCGCCCGTGCTGGAGGGTGAAAAATGGATAGCAACCAAGTGGTTGCGCGAAAGCAATTTCCCATGAACGCCAACACTCCCGAACACTCCCAGCTGGGCAAGGTCTCGGCTTATGTCGACCGGTACGACGCCTCGCTCCTGTTTCCCCTGCCACGCGAACCGAAGCGGCGCGAGATCGGCATCACGGGTCACATTCCTTTCCTGGGGGCTGATCTCTGGACTGCCTTCGAATTGAGCTGGCTCAACCCGCGTGGCAAGCCTCAGGTGGCGCTGGCGCACGTCACCATCCCTTGCGAGAGCACGCACATTGTCGAGAGCAAGTCCTTCAAGCTCTACCTCAACAGTTTCAACAACACCGCGTTCGAATCGGCCGACGCGGTGCGCGAGCGCATCCGCGCCGACGTGAGCGCTGCCCTCTGGCAGGGTGGTCCGGTGATGGCCGGCGCGGGTGTGAAACTGTTGTTGCCGGACGCGTTTGAACGCGAGCCGGTGCACGAACTCGGCGGCCTGTGCATCGACCGGCTGGAGGTGGAGTGCACGCAGTACCAGCCCGCGCCCGACCTGCTGAGCGCCGCGCTGGACGAGCAGCCGGTGACCGAGACGCTGACCAGCCACCTGCTCAAGAGCAACTGCCTGGTGACCGGGCAGCCTGACTGGGGCAGTGTGCAGATCAGCTACACCGGCCCTCAGATCGACCAGGCCGGTCTGCTGCGCTACATCGTGAGTTTTCGCAACCACAACGAATTTCACGAGCAGTGCGTCGAGCGCATCTACATGGACGTGATGCACCGTTGCAAGCCGACCAAGCTGATGGTCTACGCGCGCTACACCCGTCGCGGCGGTCTGGACATCAACCCCTGGCGCAGCAGCCATCCGCAGCAGCCCCCTGCCAACGTGCGCACGGCGCGGCAGTGAGCCGCGTCAGGCGGCGCGCGAGAAACCGTCGAGCAGGTTGACCGCGTTGGTACCCACCTCCGCCACGGCGTAGCCACCCTCGAAGGTGAAGACCGTGGGCAGTCGGGCGCTGGCCAGTGCCGCGCCCACGCCGGCGTAGTCGGCGGTGCGCAGCGTGAAGCCCGAAATCGGGTCGCCCTCAAAGGTGTCCAGGCCCAGGGGCACCACCAGTGCGTTGGCGCCGAAGTCGGCCACCGCCTGCAGGCCGCGTTCCAGTGCCTGGCGCCACACCACCACGCCGGTGCCGCGCGGCAATGGCAAGTTGAGGTTGAAGCCCTCACCCGCATGGGCACCGCGCTCGTCGGCATGGCCAAGGAAGAAGGGGTATTCGGTCATGGGGTCGCCGTGGATGGAGACGGTCAGCACGTCGGCCCGTTCATAGAAGATGGCCTGGGTGCCGTTGCCGTGGTGGTAGTCCACGTCCAGCACCGCCACGCGCGCATGCCCACTGTCGCGCAGCGCCTGCGCGGCGATGGCGGCGTTGTTCAGGAAACAGTAGCCGCCCAGGAAGTCCGGGCCGGCGTGGTGGCCCGGGGGGCGTGTGAGGGCGAACGCACTCCGTGCGCCGCTGGCCACCTCGCGCGCCGCTGCCAGCGCACAGGCGGCCCCGGCGCGGGCCGCAGCCCAGGTGCCGGCGGTCAGGGGAGAGCCGGCGTCAAACGAGAACCGTCCCAGACGCGCTGCAAAGTTCAGCGGCAGTACGTCGCTGCGGAAGGCATGCCCCTGGGGGCCCATGTTCGCCAGCGGCCACACAGAGGGCAGCGCATCGCGTTGTGCATTGGCCGGGTCCATGGCCACCCATTCGTCCCAGGCACCGGCCAGAAAGCGCGTGTAACGTGCATCGTGCACGCGGTTGATGGCAGCATCCAGATCGGCGGCATCCCGTTCGGGCGTGAGCAGATCGCCCAGCGGCCGGCGTTGCAGCTCGGCCAGCACGTGGTCCAGGCGGGCGGGCACCTCATGACAGGGCACCATGCGGCCACGAAACATTTCCTGGCGCCCCTGATGCAAGGCGTGGCAGGGGTTGTGAAAGGTCTTCATGCCGGCAGTGTCGCACGCGGGTCATGGCGTGGGGACGCGGCCAATGGCCGGGGCTGGTCCTCGGCCCAGCGACTGAAAGTCTGGCAGGCGGGCCAGCGGAGCAAACATCCCCTGCCGGCCTTCCCGCCCGGTGGCGATGGATTCGCCCTCGTTCGCGTTGCTCCAGATCGCGGCCGGCTTGCTGCTCCAAAGGGCGATGGGCGGCCTGCCGGGGTACGAGTGGCGACTCCCCCAAGGGGCTCCAGCGCGTCGGGCTTTCTACAATCGTGTGCATGTTCAGACCGCTGTTGTCGGGTCTTCTCTGGCTGGTGTGCGCTGGCCTTGCCATGGGTCAGGAGGTCACCTCTGCCGATGGCGCCACCACCATTGCCGTGGGGGTATTGGCCGTGCTGGATGACCAGGACACGCAACGCCAGTGGCAGCCGCTGTTCGATGGGCTGTCGGCCGCCTTGCCCGGTCAGCGTCTGGCCCTGCGCCCGCTGGACCCGTCCGCCATGGAGCGCGAACTCGGTGCGGGCCGGCTGGCGTTCGTCATCACCAACCCGGGCCATTACGTGGTCATGGAAGCGCGTCATGGTGTCACCCGCATTGCCACGCAGACCGCCGCCGAAGGCGGCGACCCGGGCCATGCGGTGGGTTCCGCCGTGGTGGTGCGGGCCGACCGTGCCGCGGTCGGTCACCTGGCCGGCTTGGCGGGCCTGCGGGTGGCCGCGGTCGCCGAGGAGGCCTTTGGCGGGTACCAGCTGGTGGCGGCCGAGTGGGTGCGTCTGGGTGTCGACGCCGAATCGGGCGCTGTGCAACGCCTGTTCACCGGCTACCCCATGACCCGTGTGCTCGACGCGGTGTTGCAGGGGGAGGCCGATGCCGGAATCTTGCGCACCTGTCTGCTCGAGCGCTGGGTGCGCGAGGGGCGTGTGGCCGCGGGCGCCCTGCGCGTGGTGGCCGGTCGGGCCGACAGCCGCCTGCCCTGCCAGACGTCCACACCGCTCTATCCGGGCTGGGCGTTCGCGGCGGCGTCCCACGTCCCGCCAGAGCTGGCGCGGGCGGTGGCGCTGGGTCTTCTGACCCTGCCGCCCGACGCCCAGGGCACGCGCTGGTCGGTGCCGGCGGACTACCAGCGGGTCCACGAGGTCCTGCGAACGCTTGAGGTCGAACCCTACCGCTTTCTGCGTGCCACGCGGCTGCAGGCCCTGGCCCGTCGCTACTGGTTCGTGCTCGGTGCGGTGCTGGCCTTGCTGGTGCTCGGTCTGGGCTACACCTTGCGTGTGGAGGCGCTTGTCAGGCGGCGCACCGCCGAACTCACCCGCAGCCTCGACGAGCGTGACCGGCTGGCCCGTGAGCGAGCCAAAGACCAGGAGGCCATGGACCATCTCTCGCGCCTGTCCATTCTGGGCGAACTGTCGGCGACGCTCGGACACGAACTCAACCAGCCGCTGGCCACCATCGCGAACTACGCGGCCAGCGTTCAGCGGCGTGTCGCCCAGCAGCGCCTGTCCAGCGAGGCCTTGCAGCAGGCCCTGCAGGACATGGGTGCCGAGGCCGAACGGGCGGCCCATATCCTGGAGGGCATCCGGGCGCTGGCGCGCAAGCGCGTGGCCCAGCGCCGACCCTGCAACCCGGCGGACCTCGCTGCCGAGGCCATTGCCCTTTTTTGCGGTCTGCAGGGGCATGCGCCGCCGGTGCAGCTGCACGTGGACCCTGGCTGCCGGGACGTGCGGGTGCAGGTCGACGCGCAGCAGGTGCAGCAAGTGCTGCTGAACCTGCTGAAAAATGCGTTGGATGCCCACCGCTCTGCGGGCATGGAGCAGGCACCCCTGCACTGCCGCCTGGGGGTACAGGCGGGTCAGGTGTGCCTGGCGGTGCAGGACCAGGGGGCGCCCTTGACCGCCCAGCAGCGAGACCACCTGTTCGAACCTTTTTTCACCACCAAGCCCGACGGACTGGGTCTGGGACTGCCGATCTGCCGCACCATTGTCGAGGCGCACGGCGGCGCCTTGCGCGCACGCCCTGTCGATGCGTCCGGCCGCTTGGGCGGCATGGTGTTCGAGGTCTGGCTGCCTGCGATGCAGGCCCCTGTGGCCGAGCCGGCCGGTTCCAAGGAAACCTTGCCATGACGGATGACAGCCTGCCCGTGGTTCACGTGGTCGACGATGACGCGGCTTTTCTCCGATCGGTTCTCTTCATGCTGGAGGGCTGCGGTTTCGAGGCGCGGGGTCATGCCAGCGCCGAGGCATTCCTGGACGCTGCGCCGGTGCTGGGGCCGCAGGGCGGCTGCCTGCTGCTGGACATCCGCATGCCACGCATGAGCGGACTGGAACTGCAACGGCGTCTGGGCGAGGCCGGATCGCCGTTGCCCATCGTGTTCATGACCGGCCATGGCGACATTGACCAGGCGGTGCAGGCCATGAAAGGCGGCGCGCTGGACTTCCTGCAGAAACCGTTCAAGGAGCAGGCGCTGCTGGACACCGTCAATCGGGCCGTGGAGGCCAGCGTCGAACGGCAGCGCACGCGCTTGCGCCAGGCCGAGGCGCAGGCACTGCTGGCGCGCCTGTCGCCGCGCGAACGCGAGGTGGCGCGCCTGCTGGCACTGGGGCTGTCCAACAAGGAAGTGGCGCGTGATCTCGACATCAGCGACCACACCGTCCACGTGCACCGCCAGCGCATCACGGACAAGACCGGCAGCGGACATGCGGCCGATCTGGCGCGCCTGTTGCTGCGCGCCGACCCTGCCGGCCTGGACGCCGGCTGAGGTCCGGTGGTCGGGTCAGCGGCTGGCCGGCACCCTCGCAGCGCGTTCCGTCGCCGCCTGGGCCTTGAGTTGCTCGGCCCGCTGCTTTTGCTGCTCCGCCAGGGGTGGGAAGGGGCCGTACTTGTGCTGGTCGGCTGTGCCCAGCAGGTAAGGCGGGAAGGCGGCGTCCACCGGTTTGTTCCAGCGTGCAGGGAAGTCCGCCTCCAGACGCGCCTTGACCGGCCGTGGCTGCGAGACCATGAAGGCCGAGACGTCGTAGGCCTCGTCGTCGGTGAGCTGCGTGGCGTCGTGGCTGGCACCGAGCGGCATGTTGTGTTTGACGAAGCGCGTCGCCATCACAAGGCGGTTCATGCCGGCGCCAGTGTTGAAGCTGTCCGGTCCCCACAGCGGCGGGAAGGTGTAGCCCTGGGCATCGCCCTTCTGGCCCACGCGCTGCCCCTGCCCATTCTCACCATGGCAGACGGCGCATCGGGCGGCGTACACCGCCGCTCCGGCCGTGGGGTCGGCCCGCCGGTTGGGCATTTTGCTTTGCACCGTGGCCGCGCCGTGCAGGGTGGCGCCCACGGGAATGCCCCTGGACAGGAACGCGATGTAGGTGGTGAACGCTTTCATCTCGCGCGAGTCCAGCGGCAGGGGTTTGCCGTTCATGCTGCGCTGCATGCAGCCGTTGACACGCTCCTCCACGGTGCTGATGTCGTCTTCCCGGGCACGGTACTGCGGGAACGTGGCGGTGACACCGGTCCACGGCATGGCAAACGGCTTGGTGGCGCCGGCCTGGTGGCAGGAGACGCACGCCAGGTTGTTGCCGGCATAGCGCATCCGGGCGTTCTTCACTTCCGGTCCGATGTGGGCATAGGTCCGTTCGGTCAGTTGTTGACCGTACTCCACCAGGGCACGGTGCGCGTCGGCTGGCAGGCTGGCGATGTCTGGAACGGGCCGGCCGATCAGGTTGACGGCGGCGGTGGCTGCCGGGGCGGGTGCCGGCGGGGGCGCCGTTTGGCCCATGGCCGCCATCTGGGCGGTGATCAGGAACAGGCCGAAGGCGGCCTGTTGCAGGGTCTGGTGGCGTGTGTTCATGGCGATCTCCGGAGATGAAACAGGATGGCTGCATGCTAGGCAGCGCAGGCTGTGTCCACCAGAACCGGATGGGCCTAAGGCCATAGCCCGAACAGGCTATGGACAAGGCCTGCACGCGCGCGCAGGGCTGTGGTCAGAACAGCGGAGCGGTCACCGCTTCGCCCCCCTGGGCCTGCACCGGCGACGGTTGGCCGGCAGCGTCGGCACGCTGCAGCTTGCCCACACGCACCCCGAGCAGGCGGAAGCGCCGGGACAGATCCACCCGCTTGAGGCACAGGCCCGCGTGCCGGCGGATCACCGCCGCGTCGGCCGTGGCCCTCTCGATGGTGATGTCACGCGTGACCTTCTCGAAGTTGTCAAAGGTGATCTTGATGCCGATGGTGCGGCCGGTGTAGCCCTGGCGCTGCAGGTCGCCCGCCACCTGCTCGCACAGACGGGTGAGGACGGCGCCGGCCTCGGCCCGGTCGCGCACGGCGTGCAGGTCGCGGTCGAAGGTGGTCTCGCGGCTCATGCTGACGGGCTCGCTCTCGGTCTCCACCGGCCGGTCGTCGCGGCCCCAGGCGGCCTCGTGCAGCCAGGCACCATAGCTCTTGCCGAAGGTCTCGATCAGCCAGTGCGGCTCGCGCGCCGCCAGTTCGCCGATGGTGTGGATGCCGTGGCTTTGCAGCTTCGCGTCGGCCTTGGGCCCCACGCCGTTGATCTTGCGGCAGGGCAGGGGCCAGATCATGCTTTCAAGATCGTCCGGCCGCACGATGCTGATGCCGTTGGGCTTGTGGAACTCGCTCGCCATCTTGGCCAGCAGCTTGTTGGGCGCCACACCGATGGAGCAGGTCAGCCCCGTGGCCTGGAAGATGGATTTCTGGATCAGCCGCGCCAGCACCCGCCCGCCCTCGCGCTGGCCGCCGGGCACGTCGGTGAAGTCGATGTAGACCTCGTCCACGCCGCGGTCCTGCATCACCGGCGCGATCTCCAGGATGGTGCTCTTGAACCGGCGCGAGAGGCGCTTGACCTCCTCGAAGTCCACCGGCAGCAGGATGGCGTCGGGGCAGAGCTTGGCGGCCTTCATCAGCCCCATGGCCGAGCCGACGCCGAACCGGCGCGCCGCGTAGGTGGCGGTGGTGGCCACACCGCGCCCGGTGTAGTCCTTGAGGCGCGGAAAAAAGTCCACCGGGATGCGGTCCAGCGTGGCCGGCCCCCACTCGCGTTCGGGGTAGGCCTGGCGCAGGCGTTCGAACATCTCGGTCTCGCGCCGGCGCCCGCCGCCGATGACCATGGGCAGACCCTTGAGCTGCGGATAGCGCAGCAGCTCCACCGACGCGTAGAACGCGTCCATGTCGAGGTGCGCAATGCGGCGGGGGCGGCTGGCAGGCGCGTTCATGCGGGCAGGACCGTGGGTCGCTCAGGCACACGCCCGGCGGCGCCCAGTGGCGGGGTCAGATTGCTTTGTGCACCAGCCAGCCCCTGAACAGCCACGGCAGGCTGGGTGACGCCCCGTCGGGCACGCCCCCTTTGTTCTCGGCGCTGATCCCCAGTTCGACGGCTGACGGCAGATCGCCCGGCAGCACCGGCATCTGCAGTGTCTTGTGGCGGCTTTCGATGATGCCCAGCGAGCGGGCCCGCCCCGAGGCATCCAGGGCCCAGACCTGCAGACTGTCTTCTCGACCTTCCTTCACATCGTTCAGGCGCTGCAACTGCAGGCGGCCCGTTCGCTCGGTGAAGGTGGCCAGCATCGCCGGCCGACCTTGCGCGTCCACCAGCACGGCGACCTGGGTGATCTGGGCCTGCCCGCTCAGCTGACCCTGCTGGTGCCGCAGCTGTGCCTTGAACTGCTCGAACATGCTCGCACTGGCGGCCCAGCCCAGCAGCAGGACCAGCAGCAGGAGGATGGCCAGCGCCCGCCACCAGGGGCTGACGCGGCGGTCACGATCAGGGGCGACGGTTTGCGGTGGGACGTGCGCCGAAGGGGGGGAGGGGTCACGGGCGTTCATGGTGGTCCATACGGGAGAAGTCTTCCAGTATGCCCCGGCCACCCTCAGGCCGTGGGGTAGGTCCCGGGCAGCAGGATGTCGCGGTTGACGGTATCGATGCGGGTGTGACCACAGAAGGCCATGGAAATGTCCAGCTCCTTGTGGATGATTTCCAGGCACTTGGTCACACCGGCCTCGCCCAGCGCGCCCAGACCGTACAGGAAAGGCCGGCCGATGTAGACACCGCGGGCCCCCAGGGCTCGTGCCCGCAGCACGTCCTGGCCGGAACGGATGCCGCCGTCCATGTGCACTTCGATCTGGCTGCCCACCGCATCGACGATGGTCGGCAGCGCCTCGATGCTGCTTTGCGCGCCGTCGAGCTGGCGCCCGCCATGGTTGGAGACGATCAGCGCGTCCGCACCCGACTGCACGGCCAGCTTTGCGTCCTCGACGTCCTGGATGCCTTTGAGGATCAGTTTGCCGCCCCAGCGGTTCTTGATCCACTCCACATCGCCCCAGTTGAGCGCGGGGTCGAATTGCGAGGCGGTCCAGGACGACAGGCTGCTCATGTCGCCTACACCGCTCACGTGGCCGACGATGTTGCCGAACTGCCGGCGCGGCGTGCCCAGCATGCCCAGTGCCCAGCGCGGCTTGGTGGCGATGTTGATCATGTTGGCGATGGTCAGCTTCGGGGGAGCCGACAGGCCGTTCTTGAGGTCCTTGTGGCGCTGGCCGAGGATCTGCAGGTCCAGGGTCAGCACCAGCGCGCCACAGTTCGCGGCCTTGGCCCGGTCGATCAGGCGCTCGATGAAACCGCGGTCCTTCATCACATACAGCTGGAACCAGAAGCCTTCGCCAGCGTGTTTGGCGACGTCCTCGATCGAGCAGATGCTCATGGTCGAGAGGGTGAAGGGAATGCCGAATTTTCTGGCGGCGCGGGCGGCCAGGATCTCGCCGTCGGCGTGTTGCATGCCGGTCAGGCCGGTGGGGGCGATGGCCACCGGCATGGCGACCTGCTGGCCGATCAGGGTGGTGGCGGTGCTGCGGTTTTCCATATTCACCGCTACCCGCTGGCGAAACTTGATGCGCTGGAAGTCCTCGCTGTTGGCGCGGTAGGTGCTTTCGGTCCACGAGCCGGAGTCGGCGTAGTCGTAGAACATGCGCGGCACGCGCCGTTGTGCCAGGACGCGCAGGTCTTCGATGTTGGTGATCACGGGCATGGACAGGTCTCCGGGTCTGATGAATCGGTCGATGGTAGCGGGGCGGTTTTCAAACGGCTTGTGAAAGCGCACCGGGCGGGATTGAAGAAATTTGTGCCGTCACCGGCTGGGCCAGCGCGCAGGCGCGTTCTGCGGCGGTCAGCGGCTCCAGCCAGCCGAACTGCTGCTCCAGCACCGCCAGCGTCGCTTCCGACGCGTCGCGGCCCGCGGCCTGCCGGGCGCTGACGCGTTCGCGCAGCACCTCGGGCGCGGCCTCGCAGGCCAGGATGTGGAAGGGCACACCGGCCGCCTGTGCCAGATCGGCAAAGGTCTGCCGCTCGCCTGCGCGCAGAAAGGCGGCGTCCACCAGCACCGACCAGCCATCCTGCAGCAGGCCGCGCGCCCGCGTGCGCAGCGATGCGTAGGTCTCGCCATGCGCCTGCGGCCGGTACAGCCCCTCGTTCAGGCCCGCCTGACTGACCGCCAGCGGCCCCATGCCATGCAGGCGCTTGCGCTCCACGTCGGACCGCAGGCGGATCGCGCGGCCGCTGGGCTCGGCCAGCAGCCACTGGCCGGACGCCCAGGTCTTGCCGCTGCCCGACAGGCCGTGCGTGATCACCAGCTGCGGCGACGGCGGGTGGGCAATGGCCTGCGCCAGCGCCAGGTAGCGCCGCGCCTCATGAAGGCTGTCCCCGGCGTCGGACGTGCCGTCCTGCTGCCCGGCGCGAATCGCCGCCACCTTGGCGCGCACACCGGCCCGGTAGCTGGCAAAGAAGCTCCACACCGTGGGCGAGGACACGTCGCCGCTGGCGTCCAGCCATTCGCTCAGCAGCACGTTGGCCAGCCCGGGCTGGCCGTGGTCCAGCAAGTCCATCCAGACAAAGGCCATGTCGCTGGCCACGTCGATCCAGCGCAGCTCGTCGTTGAATTCGATGGCGTCAAACGGCAGCACCTCGTCGCCACCATCGCCCCGGACCAGCACCAGGTTGGCCAGGTGCAGGTCGCCATGGCCTTCACGCACCCGGCCCTTCTGCCGCCGGCGCGAGAGCAGGGGTTCGATGGCCATGAAGCGCTGCTCGGTCCAGTTGCCCAGGGCACGTACCAGCGCCGCGTCGGCCGGTGCCGTCAGCAGCGCGCGCAGGGTACTGACGTTGTCGCGCGGCCAGCGCATGGCCGCCGCCGCGTGCCCCCAGGGCTGGTCGCCGTCCGCCACCGCGGCCTGCCGCTGGAAGCTGGCCATGCGCCGGGCCAGCCCCGCCATGTGCGCGGGTGTCAGCAGGCCGCGCGCACAGAGGTGGTCCAGCCGCAGGGCTTCGTCAAAGCGGCGCATGCGCACCGCGAATTCGATGGCCTGGCCCTTGTCACCCGCCGCGCCCCAGTGCGGGTCCGCCGCCGTGCCGGTGATGGGCAGCACGTCCTGGTAGAGGTGGGTGGCCGGCTGGTCGTGCCGCTGGAACCGCCGGTTCACGCGTAGCTCGGCCTCGCAGGCGTGGCGCCGCAGGGCCAGGGTGCTGAAGTCCATGAACGGAAACCGCACCGGCTTCTTGATCTTGTAGGCGTATTCGCCCGCCAGCAGCACCCAGGCCCCGTGCGTCTGCACCAGCTCCACCCGCTGCAACGCGTGCGGGTAGCGGGTCGGGTCCAGCAGCGCGGTGATCAACGGGGGCAGGGTGTCGCTCATGCGATCCACTGTAAGGGCGAAGGCCTTGTGCGTGCCTGACGATGAGCCGGTACTGGCGTGGCGCCCCGACAATGAGCGCTGCTCCAATCCCCACCGTGCAGACCCCGCCATGAACCTTGCCCACCTGCTGCAGCGCCAGGCGCTGGCACACCCTGACCGGCCCGCCCTCTTCAACGGCGCCCAGCCCATGGCCACCCACGCGCAATGGGCACAACGCGCCGCCCGCGTGGGCGCCCGGCTGCGCGCCGCCGGTCTGCACCCAGGTGAGCGCGTCGTGCTCTTCATGCGCAACCACCCACGTTACCTGGAACTGCTGTTCGGCGCCTGGTGGGCCGGGCTGGTGGTGGTGCCGGTGAATGCCAAGCTGCACCTGAAAGAGGTGCAGTGGATCGTGGAAAACGCCGGCGCGCGCCGGGCCTTTGTCACGTCGGACATCGTGCCGGACCCGGCCGAACTGACCGGGCTGGACGGCGTGATGGACGTGGACAGCGCCGAATGCGACGCCTGGATGAACGAAGGCGAGGGGCTGGCCGAGATTCAAGACCGCGCCCCTGACGACACCGCCTGGCTGTTCTACACCAGCGGCACCACCGGCCGGCCCAAGGGCGTGATGATCACGCACCGTTGCCTGCTCACCATGGGGCTGGGCTACTTCAACGACGTCGATCACGTCGATCCGCAGGACGCCATCGTCTACGCCGCGCCCATGTCGCACGGGGCGGGGCTGTACGCCCTCCCGCACCTCATGGCCGGCGCGCGGCACGTGGTGCCCGCCTCGGGCGGCTTCGACGCGGCCGAGCTGTTCGACTTGGGCCGCGCGCTCGGCCCGCTCTCGCTGTTCGCCGCGCCCACCATCGTCAAACGCATCGTCGACGAGGCCGAGGCGCAGGGCCTTACGCCCGGGCAGTGCGGCCAGAGCTTCAAGACCATCGTCTACGGCGGCGCGCCCATGTACGCCGCCGACATCCGCCGCGCACTGCGCACCATGGGCCCGCGTTTCGTGCAGATCTACGGCCAGGGCGAAAGCCCCATGACCGGCACCGCGCTCAGCCGCGCCCACCTGGCCGACATCGCGCACCCGCGGCACGAGGCGCGCATCGCCTCCGTCGGCGTGGCGCAGACCCCCGTGCGCATCCGCGTCGCGGGGCCGGACGGGCAATCGCTGCCCACGGGCGAGGTGGGTGAAGTGCTGATCCAGGGCGACAGCGTCATGGCCGGCTACTGGCGCAACCCCGAGGCCACCCAGGCCGCCATCCGCGACGGCTGGCTCTGGACCGGCGACATGGGCGCGCTCGACGCCGACGGCTTCCTCACCCTCAAGGACCGCAGCAAGGACCTCATCATCAGCGGCGGCAGCAACATCTACCCGCGCGAGGTGGAAGAGGTGCTGCTGCACGCGCCCGGCGTGGCCGAAGTGGCCGTGGTCGGCGCACCCGACCCCGAGTGGGGCGAAATCGTGGTGGCCTTCGTGGTGCCGCAGGCGGGGGCGGCGCTGGATGCCCAGACGCTCGACGCCTTCTGCCTGGAGCAGATTGCCCGCTTCAAGCGGCCCAAGCGGTACGAGTTCGTCGAGGCGCTGCCGAAGAACAACTACGGGAAGGTGTTGAAGACGGTGTTGCGGAGAGTAGTGTGATATCGCTCCCGAATGAGGCACCGCTGATCTTGAGCGTCAGAGCGACTCTATGCCAGCACTGATGCGGTGCTGGCCATCGCACAACAGCCTTTGGTCCGCATTCATCGCCGCGCAGTGTGGTGTTGGTCCGAACCTGGCCCTTTGACTGGGGCATGCCTAACTAGAACATGCCTCACGTGAAATTGGTACATAAAGTTTATTAAATTAAAAATGTTTTATGTTTAACATCTAAGGATGTTCAAAACTGTTAAACATAATGCAAATAAAGTACTCAATGCAAGAGCCCTCATTGCTGCTGTCTGGGTGTCGTCAAACGTTTGGGCACAGGCCCCGGTTGTCCCAAGCCCCAGCGATGTGCAGCGAGCCGCCGACGCCGAGCGCCAAGTTCGCGAACGCGAACAACGCCAGCTGCACGTGTTGCAACTTTCACCTGATGTTTGGCTTGAGCCAGAAGTACCGGCCCAAGACATCAGGCCTCTGATACCCGACGAACAGCCCTGTTTTCGCATCGACGTTGTCTCCCTCGGTGGCACAGATCAAACTTTGATCGAGCCGTCGTCACTCTTCGTCGAATTGACGGGCCCCGATGGCAGCGACCCGCCCCAGGGCCGTTGCCTGGGTGCCTTGGGTGTGGCTCTGCTGATTCAGCGTGCGCAAAACGCGCTGATCGCCCAGGGCCTTGTCACCAGTCGTGTGCTGGCGTCCCCGCAAGACCTGAGCAGCGGCCAGCTGCGGCTGAAAGTACTCCCGGGGCACATCGCTCGGATTCGCCTGGATAAACCCGATAACCGTGCCACCCTGCGTCCCGCCTTGCCCATGGGCGAGGGCGATGTGCTGCAGCTGCGCGATGTGGAGCAGGCGCTGGAGAACCTCAAGCGCGTGCCCACCGTCGATGCCGACATCCAGATCGTGCCCGGCACGGAGCCCGGCACCAGCGACCTGGTGGTGAGTTGGTCGCAGGTCAAGCTCTGGCGCCTGAACCTGAGTGCTGACGACAGTGGGAGCGACAGCAGCGGCAAGTATCAAGGCAGCGCTACGCTGAGCTACGACCACGCGCTCACGCTCAACGACCTGTTCTATGTGACGATCGCGCGCGACCTCGGTCGTGGCGATGCGGGCTGGCGTGGCACGCGTGGCGTCACCACCCACTACAGCGTGCCCTTCGGCTACTGGCTGCTCGCCCTGAACACCAACCGCAACCGCTACTTCCAGACCGTCGCCGGTGCTACCCAGGACTATGTCTACAGTGGCCAGAGCCACAGTCAGGACATCAAGCTCACCCACCTGTTTCACCGCGACGCAGTCAGCAAAAGCAGCTGGAGCCTCAAAGCCTTTGCGCGCCAGTCAGAAAACTTCATCGACGACACTGAAGTTGAGGTGCAGCGTCGCCGCGTGGGCGGCTTTGAGCTGGGCCTGCAGCACAAAACCCAGTGGGGGCCGGCGCAGGTCGAGGCTGGCCTGAACTACAAGCACGGCACCAAGGCCTTTGGCGCCAACGAAGCGCCTGAAGAACTCTTTGGCGAAGGCACGCACCGCTTTCGTTTGGTGACGGCCGATGTGCAGCTGAGCACGCCGTTTCAGCTCGGGGGCCAACGCTGGCAACACCAGGGCAACTGGCGCTGGCAACACAACCGCACACCGCTCACGTCACAAGACCGTTTCAGCATCGGCGGGCGCTACACCGTGCGCGGCTTTGACGGCGCCAGCGCCCTGTCGGCCGAGCGCGGCTGGCTGCTGCGCAACGAGGTGAGTACGGTCCTGCTCTTGCCCGATCAGCACATCTACCTGGCGCTCGACCATGGCCACGTGGCCGGCCCCAGCGCAAAGAACCTGTTGGGCAACAACTTGACCGGCTGGGCGCTGGGCTGGCGCGGCAAGGTGGGCGCGCTCAACTATGACGTGTTTGTGGGCGCCCCAGTGCGCAAACCCCAAGGCTTTCGCACCGCCAACACCACCTACGGCTTCAGCCTGAGCGCGAGCTTTTGATTTCGACACCGGATACGACAGGGACACATCACCATGAACCGCAACGCCTTCACTCTCGTCTTCAACGCCGCGCGCGGCTGCATCATGGCGGTGGCCGAAAGCGCGGTGCGCTGTGGCAAAGGGGCGGGGCCTGCTCTGGCCCGGGGCACATGCCGCGCTGCGCTGAGCGTGGCGCTTGGCACTTTGTCCAGCGCGCTGGTGCATGCGCAAATCATTGCCGACCCCAGCGCGCCCGCCGCGCAGCGGCCCACGGTGCTGCTGGCGCCCAATGGCACGCCGCTGGTCAATATCCAGACCCCCAGCGCCGCCGGTGTGTCGCGCAACACCTACCAGCAGTTTGATGTGAACAGCAACGGTGCGGTGCTCAACAACAGCCGCCAAAACGTGCAAACCCAGCTCGGTGGCTGGGTGCAGGGCAACCCGTGGCTGGCGCGCGGTGAGGCGCGCATCATCGTCAACGAAGTCAACAGCGCCAACCCCAGCCAGCTCAGGGGCTATATCGAAATGGCGGGCTCGCGCGCCGAGGTCATCATCGCCAACCCGGCGGGCATCAACGTCGACGGCGCTGGCTTCATCAACGCCAGCCGCGCCACACTCACCACAGGCACACCCATCATCAACGGCGGCAGCCTGGAGGCCTACCGCGTGCAGCGCGGCACCATCCGCATCGACGGTGCGGGGTTTGACGCCCGCCTTACCGACTACACCGGCATCCTGGCGCGCGCCATCGAGCTCAACGCCCAAGTCCACGCCAACCACCTGCAGGTGGTGGCTGGCGACAACACCGTCAACGCCGACCAAGACCAGGTGCAGGCCAGCGCCACCCCGGCGGCCGGCAGTGCCCCGGCCTTTGCGCTGGACGTTAGCCAGCTTGGCGGCATGTACGCCGGCAAGATCACCCTCATTGGCACCGAAGCCGGCGTAGGCGTGCGCCACCACGGCACCCTGAGCGCCAGCGCGGGCGATGTGCACATCGACGCCCAAGGCTGGCTGAGCTCGGCAGGCGCCATCGAGGCCAAGCTGGGCCATGTGGCCATCCAGACCGCGCAGCGGCAAGACATCAGCGGCAGCGTCACGGCCGCAGGCAACCTGACGCTGCACGCTGGTACCGACACCGATCGCCAGAGCATCACCAACAGCGGTAGCGTTCGCGCGGGGCTGGAGGCCAACGTTCGCGCCAGCCAACTGGACAACAGCGGCGACATCAACGCCCAGCGCCTGGACGTGGCGGTGGCGGGCCTGAACAACAGCGGCAACATCTGGCAAAGCGGTGTACAGGCGCTGCAGGTGCAGGCCCAGACCCTGCACAACGCCAGCGGCGCGGCTGTGGGCGCGGTGCAAGCCCCGGCACCCGACCCTGCACCTGCGCCCTCACCGGCCCCCACGCCGTCCCCTGCTCCCGCACCCGCACCCGCTCCGGCTCCGGCTCCGGCTCCGGCTCCGGGCCCCACGCCCGCACCAGCGCCCGCCCCCTTGGCCACGGGTGTGGTCAGCGTCAGCGGTGATCTGCGCAACCAGATTGACGCCACCCTGGCCGCCGCCGGTGCGCTGCAGGTCAGCACCAGCCAAGCGCTGCACAACGCTGGCCACATCAGTGCGGCCAGCGTGCAAGCCCGGGGCGACACCCTGGCCGTGTCGGGCGGCACCCTGCAGGCCGACACCTTGAGCGTCAACACCCAAGACGTGCAGCTCAGTGGCGGAGCGGTGGAGGTGGGGCAAGCCACGCTGGACGCCAACCGCTACACCCAGGCCCAAGGCGCCCAGCTCTACAGCCGGGGCGACTTGGCCTTGCGCGCTGGCAGCCTCAGCAACGCCGGTGACATGCGATCGGATGCCCAAGCCACGGTGGCCGTGGCCCAGGCCTTGACCAACAGCGGGACGCTCGCCGCCGCTGGCGACTTGGGCGTCAGCGCTGGCAGCGTTGACAGCAGTGGCACCTTGGCCGCCGGCTTGAACGCTGATGGCAGTTTGAAGACGTTCGCAGCCGATGGAGCAGCGCTCAACGTCACCACCATCGGCGACCTCACAGCCACCGGCACCAACCTGTCCGCCGGCGCGATGACGCTGAGCGGCGAGGCCGTCAACCTGAGCGGTAGCGAGACCAGCGCCCACAACGCCAACATCACTGCCCGCGATGCGCTGACCACCGACCGCGCCAAACTCATCACCAGCGGCAACACCATCGTCACCGCCAAAAGCCTGAGCAACACCGCCGGCACCGTCTACGCAGGTGGCACCGCCACCGTGGTTGTTGATCAAACAGTGAACAGCACCGGCGCGCTGGCCGCTGCCGGCCACCTCACCGTCAGCGCCGACAGTGTCAACAGCAGCGGCACGCTGGCCGCTGGCCTGGACGCCGACGGCAAGCTCAAGGCGTTTGGTGCCGATGGCGGGGCGCTGAATGTGCAATCGGGTGGCGATGTGATTGCCACCGGCAATAACCTGGCCGCTGGCGCCATGGCCGTCCAAGGGGCGCAGGTCAACCTGAGCAACAGCCGAACCAGCGCGAACAGCGCGGTGGTGATGGCCTCGGGCGACATCCACACCAGCGCGGCCCAAGTCATCAGCCAGCAAGCGCTAGGGCTCACGGCGGTCGGCGCGCTCAACAACCGCGACGGTGTGCTCATGAGCGACAAAGCACATATCGTCATTGGCGCCAACGGGTTGGACAACCAGCAAGGTTTGGTGGCGGCGGCGTCCACGTTGAACATCAACGCGGGAAGGGGCGACATCAACAACACCCAAGGCGAGCTGTTGGCCCAAGACGACCTGACCCTGATGTCAGACGACAGCGTGCTCAACACACAGGGCCTTGTGCAGTCGAACACCCGGGTCGGCGTGACCGCCCGGCGTCTGGACAACCACAATACCCAGACCGATAGCCACGGCATCGTGGGGCAAGACGTGGCGCTGAACGTGACCACGCTTGACAACACCCAGGGCCAGGTGCTGGCAGCGCGCGACCTTACCCTAAACGTCGCCACCACCGTCGACAACACCCAAGGCCTGCTCAACGCCCAGCGCGCTCTTACCCTGCACGACAGCACACCCGGCGCAGACCAGCTGCCCGGGTCGCGCCAGCTCGCCATCACCAACACCGGTGGCCAGATCGTGGCCAACAGCGCCATCGCCCCCGCTGCCAGCAGCGTCAGCGTGCGCGCCAAGACCCTGGGTCTGGACGGCACACTAAGCAGCGGTGGCGACATGGCGCTTGACCTGGTGGGCGACCTGTCCACCGAGGCCGGCCAGCAACTGCGCGCCGGGCGCGATCTGAGCGTCCAGCTCAACGGCGGCACCTTGGACAACGCCGGCCAGTGGCAAGCCGGCCGAGACCTGTCGGTGCGCGCCGACCACATCAACAACCAGGTCAGTGGCGAATTCTTGAGCCTTGGCACCACCCTCCTGGATGCCACCCAAAACGCCAGCGGAACCCTGCTCAACCGTGGCCTTGTTGACGGGGCCAACACCCGCATCCAGAGCGCCCTGGTCGACAACGCGGGCGGGCGCATCTTTGGCGACCGTGTGGCCATTGCCGCCCACACCGTCATCAACCGCCAAGGCCCAGCCCTGGGCACCGACGCGTTGCGCGGCGGCACGATCGCCGCCCGCGAGCGGCTCGACATCGGCGCGCAGCACATCACCAACCAGGAAGGCTCGCTCATCTTCAGTGCGGGCGATATGGCGATTGGTGGCGCGCTCGACGCGAACCACCGCGCCATCACCGACGGCAGCGCCAACGCGCAGACGCTCAACAACAACAGCGCCACCATCGAGAGCCTGGGCAACATGGCGCTGGCGGCCAACACGCTGCGCAACAGCAACGTGCCTTTCAGGACAGAGCTGGCCGTCATCAACGGCCCCACCCCCTTGACCTTTGTTCAGCCCAGCGGCAGCACGGCCAAAATCTCCACCACCAATTTGGTGTGGGAGGACTGGGCCAACGCGGGCCAATACCGCTACGACACCACGCCCGACCCATACACAGGTGTGCCGGCCGAATTGGGCAAAACACCCATTCCAGAGGTGGGCCAAAGTGTTTGCACCGACGCTGAAGACGAGAGCACATGTGCGCGCGTACCCGGTGCCGATTACCCCGCCAGCGACCCGGCTTGGGCCTACTTCA
>JBJTNV010000009.1:0-10885 GCA_046074205.1 Hydrogenophaga sp. | reverse complement strand
AACGGCACCGTCGACATCGAGTGCGGCTCGACCACCAACAACGTGGCCCGTCAGAAAGACGTGGCCTTTGTCGTGACCACCTACGTCGAAGAAGTGCGCATCGCGGTCAAGGCCGCTTCGGGCATCACCTCGATCGCCCAGCTCAACGGCAAGAAAGTGGCCACCACCACCGGCACCACCTCGGTGCAGACGCTGCGCAAGCATGAGCGAGCCAATGGCGTGAACTTCGACGAAGTGTTCGGCAAAGACCACGCCGACAGCTTCCTGCTGCTGGAAAGCGGCCGAGCCGACGCCTTCGTGATGGACGGCTCCATCCTGGCCGGCAACATCGCCAAGGCCAAGAACCCGGCCGACTTCAAGATCGCTGGCGAAGTGCTGTCGGTCGAGCCCATCGCCATCATGTTCCGCAAGGACGATCCGGCCTTCAAGAAGGCCGTGGACGACACCATCAAGGCCATGATGAAGTCGGGCGACGTGGCCAAGCTGTGGACCAAGTGGTTTGAGCAGCCCATCCCCCCATCCAACACCAAGGTGGGCATGCCCGCCAACGACAACACCAAGCTGGCCTGGGCCACGCCCAACGACAAGCCGATGGAAGACTACGCCAGGAAGTGATCTGGCGCGTCTGAGGCCGCCAGACTGAAGAAGCCGCCCGGAGGGTTTCGGGCGGCTTCGTTGTTTGCAAGGAGTTTGCATGGGATCATGGGATTGGCAGGTGTTTTGCAAGGACACCATCGAAGGGGAGGTCCAGTCCGGCTGTTTTGGCCAGGGCGGGGACATCACCTATCTGGACTGGCTGCTGTCGGCCTGGGGCTGGACGCTGAGCGTTGCGCTGCTGGCCCTGCTGGTGGCCCTCGTCGTGGGCTCGGTCATGGGCATCTTCCGCACAACGCCCAACCGGCTGCTGGTGTCCATGGGCAACCTGTGGACCGAACTGTTTCGCAACATTCCCCTGCTGGTGCAGGTCTTCCTCTGGTACCACGTGCTGCCCGCGCTGGTGCCGCCGCTCAAGGAACTGCCCAGTTTCATCCTGGTGGTGTTCGCGCTGGGCTTCTTCACCTCGGCGCGCATTGCCGAACAGGTGCGCGCGGGCATCCAGAGCCTGCCCAAGGGCCAGCGCTACGCCGGCCTGGCCATGGGGCTGACCTTGCCGCAGACCTACCGCTACGTGCTGCTGCCGATGGCGTTTCGCATCGTCATCCCGCCGCTGACCAGCGAGAGCATGAACATCATCAAGAACTCGTCGGTGGCCTTTGCCGTGTCGATTGCCGAGCTGACCATGTTCGCCATGCAGGCACAGGAAGAGACCTCGCGCGGCATCGAGATCTATCTGGCGGTCACCGGTCTGTACTTCCTCTCCGCCTTCGTCATCAACCGCATCGCCCTGTTCATCGAACACCGGGTACAGGTGCCCGGCATGATCGGAGGCCACTGAGATGGAACTCGATTTTTCCTTCCTGAGCGCAGACGTTCTCTCCAGTTTCGTTCTCAAGGGTCTGCTCTTCTCGGTGCAGCTGACCCTGGTGGCCATGATCGGTGGCATCGCGCTGGGCACTGTGCTGGCCCTGATGCGCCTGTCGGGCAAGCCATGGCTGGTGCTGCCGGCGGCGTTCTACGTCAACACCCTGCGTTCCATCCCGCTGGTGATGGTGATCCTGTGGTTTTTCCTGCTCATCCCCCTGCTGATCGGTCGCCCCATGGGCGCGGAGCTGTCGGCCATCATCACCTTCACCGTGTTCGAGGCGGCCTACTACTCGGAGATCATGCGCGCCGGTATCCAGAGCGTGCCCAAAGGGCAGGTGAGTGCTGGCTACGCCGTGGGCATGACCTATGGCCAGACCATGCAGCTGATCGTGCTGCCGCAGGCCTTCCGCAACATGCTGCCGGTGCTGATGACGCAGACCATCATCCTGTTCCAGGACACATCGCTGGTCTATGCGATCGGCGCCTACGACCTGCTCAAGGGCTTCGAAGTCGCGGGCAAGAACTTCAACCGGCCGGTCGAGACCTATCTTGTCGCCGCCGTCGTCTATTTCGTCATCTGCTTCTCGCTGTCGATGCTGGTGCGCCGCCTGCAGAAGAAGATCGCCATCATCCGCTGAGGTCCGGGAGTACCCAACATGATCGACATCCAAAACGTTTCCAAGTGGTACGGCAGCTTCCAGGTACTGACGGACTGCAGCACCGCCATCCAGAAGGGTGAAGTGGTGGTGGTGTGCGGCCCCTCGGGTTCGGGCAAGTCCACCCTGATCAAGACCGTCAACGCGCTGGAGCCTTTCCAGAAAGGCGACATCGTGGTCGACGGCATCAGCATCGCCGACCCCAGGACCAACCTGCCCAAGCTGCGCAGCCGCGTGGGCATGGTGTTCCAGCACTTCGAGCTGTTCCCGCACCTGAGCGTGACCGAGAACCTGACGCTGGCGCAGATCAAGGTGCTGGGCCGCAACCCGGAAGAGGCCAAGACGCGTGGCCTGAAGATGCTCGACCGCGTGGGCCTGATGGCGCACAAGGACAAGTTCCCGGGCCAGCTCTCGGGCGGCCAGCAGCAGCGCGTGGCCATCGCGCGGGCGCTGTCCATGGACCCGATCGTGATGCTGTTTGACGAACCGACCTCGGCGCTGGACCCCGAGATGGTCGGCGAGGTGCTGGACGTGATGGTGCAGCTGGCCAACGAGGGCATGACCATGATGTGCGTGACGCACGAGATGGGCTTTGCCAAGAAGGTCAGCCACCGGGTGATCTTCATGGACGCCGGCAAGATCGTGGAGGACTGCCAGAAGGACGAGTTCTTCGGCAACCCCGAGGCACGTTCGCCGCGGGCCAAGGATTTTCTCTCGAAGATCCTGCAGCACTGACTCCCCTGCGGCGCTGCGCGCCGTCCCCCAGGGAGACCACGCCGGTGGCCTGGCGAAGCCAGTTCCACGGCGTGTGCTGGAACAGGCACGGCCTCCGCACGCACGGGCTGCCGTCTCGCCAGTGACAAGGGTGGGGGTTCCTGCGCTGTCGTTTCCCGATGGGCTCCGCTAGTCTGAGACGCATCCCGTCCAGAGAGGAGTTCCTTCCGTGAACGCAGCGCAGGCCACCGATCCCGTTCGTCCACACCACCGTTTCTGGCCCCGGCGGCTCCCGCACCGCATCGTGCCACCGGCGACCTCGCTGTGGTTCAACCTGGTGGTCAGTGCCACCCGCTACCCGGACAAGCCCGCGCTGGTCTTCTTTGACCGCACCACCACCTACCGCGAACTGCACGATCAGGCGGAGCGCCTGGCCGCCCATCTGCACGCCCAAGGTGTCCAGGCGGGCGACCGCGTCATTGTGTTCATGCAGAACTGTCCGCAGTGGGTGGTGGCACACCACGCCATCCTGCGTGCGAACGCGGTGGTGGTGCCGGTCAACCCCATGAACCGTGCCGGGGAGCTCAAGCACACCATCACCGATCCGGACGTGAAGGTGGCGATCGTTGCGGCGGACCTGGCCGCAGAACTGCTCAAGGCCAATGCCGAGTTGCCCGAGCCGCAGCGCCTGTCGCACCTGGTGGTGGCGCACTACCAGGACGCCATCGGGCCCGACGCCGACATCCCCCTGGCCTGGGCCGACTGGCTGTCCACGCGCCACCCCTTGCCGACCTTGCCCGGCGGCAGCGTGAGCGACTGGGCCGATGCAGTGGCCTGCACGGCAGCGCCGCCGCTGCACGACCGCCAGCCGTCCGACCTGAGCGTGCTGCCCTACACCAGCGGCACCACCGGCCTGCCCAAGGGCTGCATGCACACCCACGCGTCCATCATGCACAACGCGGTGGCTGGTCAGCTGTGGATCGGCGGTGCGCACGAGAACGTATCGCTGGTGGTGGTGCCCATGTTCCACATCACCGGCATGGTGGTGGGCATGCATGGTGGCCTCTACACCGGCGCCACACTGGTGCTCATGCCGCGCTGGGACCGCGAACTGGCCGGCCGCCTGATCTCGCGCTGGAAGGTCACGCACTGGACCAACATCCCTACCATGGTGATCGACCTGCTGGCCAGCCCGCGCTTCGACCAGTACGACCTCTCCAGCCTGGTGTTCATCGGTGGCGGTGGCGCAGCCATGCCACAGGCCATGGCGCAACGGCTGTTCGAGCAGTTCGGCTTGCGCTATGCCGAGGGCTACGGCCTGACGGAGACCGCCGCCCCTTCGCACAACAACCCGCCGGACCACCCCAAGCAGCAGTGTCTGGGCATTCCCTTCATCAGCGTGGACGCACGGGTGGTGGACCCCGTGAGCCTGCAGGAACTGCCGCCCGGAGAAGCCGGAGAAATCATCATCCGCGGACCGCAGGTGTTCAGCGGTTACTGGAAGCGACCGGAGGCCACCGAAGCCGCCTTCGTCGAGTTCGAGGGTCAGCGCTTCTTCCGCTCCGGTGACCTGGGGAGGATGGACGAAGACGGTTACTTCTTCATCACCGACCGGCTCAAACGCATGATCAACGCCAGCGGCTTCAAGGTCTGGCCGGCCGAGGTCGAGGCGCTGATGTTCAGGCACCCGGCGATCGCCGAGGCCTGCGTGATCGGCACACAGGACCCCTACCGGGGCGAAAGCGTCAAGGCCGTGGTGGTGTTGCGCGACGCGGCCCGGGGACAGACCACCGAGCAGGACATCCTGGACTGGTGCCGCGAAAACATGGCGGTGTACAAGGCACCGCGCGTGGTCCAGTTTGCCGACGCGCTGCCCAAGAGCGGCAGTGGCAAGGTGATGTGGCGCCTGCTGCAGGAGAAAGAGGCGCCCCCCGCGCCGCCGTCTCCCTGAGCGGGGCCATCAGCGGCGACCCAGCCAGCCGGTCAAGGGCAGGAACAGCAGCGCGACACCCAGGTTGAAGGCCAGGTGGGCCACGGCCACCGCCTGAGCGGGGCTGTCTGCCACGCCCAGCGCCCAGTGAGCAAACGGCGTGATCCAGGGCAGCAGCAGTATCACGCCCGTGAGGTTGAACAGCGTGTTCATCCAGGCCGTGCGGCGGGCAACGGCATTCATGGGAATGCTGGCGATCAGCGCCGTGACCGTGGTACCCGCATTGGCTCCCACCACGATGGCCACCGCCGCTTCGGGTGGCAGCATGCCCTGCTGCACCAGCACAACGGCCAGGCCACTGACCACGCTGCTCGATTGCAGCAGCAGCGTGATGGCCGCGCCCATCAGTACCCCGATCCATGGGGTGGAACCCTGCACCAGAGCGTCCACAAGCCAGGGCTGCTGCCGCAGCGGAGCCAGGGAGTGGCCGATCAGGTCCAGAGAGAAAAAAATGAAGCCAAAGTAAAAAATCACCCGGCCTGCCACGCGGATGGCAAACGGCAGCAGGGTCAGCAGACCGCCGAGCACAATCAAAAATGGGCCGATGCCGGTCAGCTTGAATGACACCAGCCATGCGGTGGCTGTGGTGCCGACATTGGCCCCCAGCAGCACCGCCAAACTGCCTGCGAAACCCAGTGTGCCGGCGTTGACCAAGGCCACCACCAGCGCGGTGACCGCACTGCTGGACTGGACGATGGCAGTGACTCCGGCGCCCAGCAGCAAGCCACCCAGCCGGTGGCGGGTGGCTTGCTCGAGCAGCCGGGCCATGCGTTCCTGGCCCAGCTGCTGCAGTTCGCGGCTGAACTGTTCCAGGCCGTAAAGGAACAGCAGCAACGCGCTCAGGATGAGCACAAAGAGCTGTAAATCGGAGAAGTCGGGCAGCGCCATGGGCGCGAGCATAGCCGCGCCCGGCCGCGCGATGGTCAGTCCTGGGCGATGGGCACGATGTGGCGGTAGGCGTGCCAGGTGGCGTGGCCGATCACCGGCCCGGCGATCAGCAGGCCCAGGAAGAATGGCAGCAGCGACAACAGGATGATGCCGGTGATCAGGGCACCCCACAGCAGCATGACGCCCGGGTTCTGCAGGCAGGCGCGGATGCTGGTCAGCCCCGCCGAGACCGCGTCAACCTGGCGGTCCATGATCATCGGGATCGAGATCACGCTGGTGACGAAGATGAGCCCGGCAAAGACGCCGCCCACCACGGTGTAGGTGATCAGGAAACCGATGTTTTCCGGGTCGAGCAGCATGGCCAGCAGGTTGGCTTTGTCCGGCATGGTGTTGAAGCTCACCGCGAACACCACCAGTGCCGCTCGGCCCCACAGCATTTCCAGGATCAGCAGCACGCCGGCAAAGATGGCCATGGTGCCCCGGGTGGGCCGCCAGGCGCCCAGGGACGCACGCAGCGACGGGCGGTGCGTGTGGGTCTGCATGGCCTTGCTGGCGTCGTACAGGCCCAGGCACAGGAACGGGCCCATCAGCAGGAAGCCCGCACTGAGCGCGAGCACGTATTCGGGCGCCTTCTGGAACACGGCCATCAGCGCGTGGCCCATGAAAAAGAAACACAGGCCATAAAAAAGGCCGATGCGCGGACAGCGCCGGAAGTCGGCCCATCCCAGCCGCAGCCACCGCAGCGGGTCCGACGGCTGCAGCGCTGCCAGCGGCAGGCTCAGCAGGGACGGTGCCGGCGGGTCGGCGTCGGTTGGTCCGGTGTCCTGTATGGGGGTGGACGGCGCCGTGGCAGCGTCTTCGGGGGGCGTCGCGGGGAAGGCTGGTGCCATGCGGGTCTCCTGTGGGCTCGCAATATAGCGATGGACCCCTGCGGCAGCCCATAGCGTTTACCCGATATGCCTCCAGGGGTATTCGCGCCTGCTGCTCACGGGGCCTCGGACCGGTGGTCAGCGCCGGATGGCGTTGGGGAAATACATCGCCGTGAGGCTGCGGCTGTGCACCGGTGAAAAACCCTCCGCTGCGGCGCCGCTGGCCTGACCGTAGCGCCGCCAGTCGCGCACCCAGTGCAGGGCGTCGCAGATTTCGACCAGACCGATGGTCTCGCGGTCGCCAATCAGGATGCCGTGCACCCGCAGGCCCAGCCGTTCCTTGGCCTGGCGCAGCGCGGCCAGCGTCGCGGGCGTGAGGCCGAACTCGCCGTCGCTGACGATCAGCACGTCGGCGTCTTCCCAGCCCTGCTGCTGTACCTGTTCGATGGCGCGTTCGATGGGCGTCTGCACGTCGGTGCCGCCGTCGAAGGCCTGGCCCATGAGGTCCAGCAGCGCGTCCAGGCCGGCGGCGTCGCGCGTCAGTGCCCGCTCCAGCAGTTCGCCCGGGCCGCCGAAGGCCAGCAGACGGCAGGGGCGGTCGCCGGCGTGGGCGCTGCGCAGGGCCTGCAGCACGCAGGCCTTGGCCACGTTTTCCGGCGCGCCCTGCATGGAGCCGGAGGTGTCCAGGCAGACGATCAGCGGGCCATGGCCCAGGTGGGCGTCCTGCTGGCGTGCGGCGGTGCCCTCGGGCCGGGGGCGCGGGTTCGGTCGCGGTTCGCGCGCGCGGTCGTCGTAGGTCAGCAGCTGGGCTTCGGCAAAGCGCGCGCGCCACAGGCGGCGCAGCACCGGGTGCGTCAGGTTCAGGCTTTCGCCGCCGGTCATGCGGGCCAGCGCCCTTGAGCGGTGAACGCCGTCCACGGCCGTGGGCTCGGGCCGGCGCTCGTCGTCGTCGGTGGGCAGCGGCGCCGCCTGGTCGGCCGCCTGTGCCTGCGGTGTGGCGGTGCGCGCCAGCGGCTGGTGCGCGGCCAGCTGGCGCCGGCCCACGCCGTCGATGAACTGGGCCAGCGCCGGCAGCCGTTCGAGCAGGCTGCCGATGCGGCGGGCGTCGGTCCACTCGCGGCGGCTGAGCTGGCCCTTGAGGTCGTCCCAGTTCAGGTGCGAAGGGTCGCCCAGCGACTTGAGCAGCGACAGGGCCTCTTCCCAGCCCTGGCGCTGCAGGGTCCAGTTCTCGCGGAACTCGTCGGTCATGCGGACGATAGCCTCGGCACGCGTCTCGCTGGCGGGCCGTTCGATCAGGCTGTCCAGGTGCCAGAGCAGGCTCTGCAGCATCTGGCGCGTGAGCGAGGGGTTGCCCTGCGTCAGGGTGAGCAGGTCGAGTTCGGTGAGCAGGCGCCGCAGCGGCGCGACGGCCTCAGGGTCGTCCAGATCCAGCGCGGCATCGGGCAGGCGGCCGGCCAGCAGTGCATCGTGCCAGGGCGCGGCCTGGGCGAGCCGCGCCTCGGCGGTGCCGCCGCTGCAGACCACCGACCAGCGCCAGAGCTCGCGCGCGATGCCGTCGAGGTGGTGGTAGGGGCGGTCGGCGGGGGCCGTCATGGCCGTGGGGCTCAGTCCTGCCAGCTGACCGGCGTGGGCACGAACTCGGACCGGTCCTCGGCCAGACGCGGCAGGGCCGCGTAGCCTTCGTGCAGTTCGGCGAGCCGCGCGGCCAGGGCGTCGACCTGCGCGCAGCGTTGGGCGTGCACGGCCTCGATGCGGGTCCGCCAGGACGGCGGCAGCCAGCCGTGGGCTTGCGCCTGTTCGAGCACCGCGGCGGCGGTCGCGTGCACCTTGGCCCGAACGGTGTCCAGGCGCTGCTGCACCTCGGCCACCTGCGCCACCCGGGCGCGGATGTGCAAGGCGCCGTAGCGCCGATGGGCCCGCTCGCTGGTGATGCGCACGAGTTCGCTTTCGCTGCCCGGCCCGGCGATGGCGCGCGCCAGCGCCAGCTTACCGGCGCTGTCGTCCTGCGCGTCGGCCGGGGCGCGGCGTTCCACGTCCAGCTGCTGTTCGAAGGCGGTGGCGGCGCGCTCCAGTCCGTCGACGGCCAGCGGCGTGGCCTGCGCCACGGTCTGCAGGAACCAGTCGGTCCAGCCGGGCACCTGGTCCGGGTCGGCTGCCAGCGTGAAGGGCAGCAGCCAGGCATCCCAGACCGAGACTTCGTTCGCATCGCGGCTGGCGGCCTGCACCTGCAGCAGGGCGGCGGTCTGTCGCCAGCGGCGGTCAGAGACCGTCTGCTGCGTGGCCTTCGCGCGTTCGCGGGCCGATGACAGGAGGGCGATCACCTCGTCGCCCAGCCGCACGGTCTCGGCCCGCGCGCGCAGCACCTGCAACGAGGCCGACGAGAGCTGCGCATCCGGGTGCGCCTCGCCGTCGGGCAGGGTGGTCTGCAGCAGGGCGGCGAAGTGTGCGTCGTCCACCGGCTGCACCGGCACACGCAGCAGGAAACGGTCGTAGAAGGCGTGCAGGCTATCGTCCTGCGGCACCTCGTTGCTCGCGCCGACCAGGCAGACCAGCGGCACGTCGACGCGGTGCTGGCCGTTGTCGAAGCAGCGCTCGTGCAGCAGGCCCAGCAACGTGTTGAGGATGGCCGAGTTGGCCTTGAACACCTCGTCCAGAAACGCGACCTCGGCGGACGGCAGATAGCCGTTGGTCAGTCGCTCGTAGCGGTCGTCTTCCAGGGCTTTGAGCGACAGCGGACCGAACAGCTCCTCGGGCACCGAGAAGCGGGTCAGCAATCGCTCGAAGTAGTGCGCTCCGGGCAGCAGGCGCTGCAGCCGGCGCGCGAGTTCACTCTTGGCCGTGCCCGGCGGGCCGAGCAGCAACACGTGTTCGCCCGCCAGCGCCGCCAGCAGCAGCGCGCGGGCCGCCACATCACGCTGGAGCAGGCCGCGCTCGAGTTCTTCAATGGCGGCTGTCCATCGCATCCGGCACTCCTGTAGGCTGGTCATCGCGAAATCTTGCATCCGGAGCGGGGACGCCCGCCAGGATGCGGTGGAACCGGCTTCGCCGGGCCACTCGCATCGCCCCCCTCTGGGGGGTGACGCGAAGCGGCGCGGGGGGCGGCTTATAGCCGCTCAAATACTGCGGCGATGCCCTGACCGCCACCGATGCACATCGTGACGAGGGCGTAGCGGCCGTTGACCCGCTGCAGTTCGTACAGCGCCTTGACCGTGATCAGCGCGCCGGTGGCGCCGATCGGGTGGCCCAGCGAGATACCCGAGCCGTTGGGGTTGACCTTGGCCGGGTCCAGGCCCAGTTCACGGGTGACGGCGCAGGCCTGTGCGGCGAAGGCTTCGTTGGCCTCGATCACGTCCAGGTCGTTGACCGACAGGCCGGTTTTCTTGAGCACGGCCTGCGTGGCGGAGATCGGGCCGACACCCATGATCTTGGGGTCCAGGCCGGTGTGGGCATAGCCCACCAGGCGGGCCAGCGGTTTGGCGCCGCGTGCCTGGGCGGCCTTGGCGTCCATCAGCACCACAGCGGCGGCAGCGTCGTTGATGCCCGAGGCATTGCCCGCCGTGACGGTGCCGTTTTCTTTCAGAAACACGGGCTTGAGCTTGCTCATGTCCTCGGGCTTGCAGCCGGGGCGGAAATGTTCGTCGGTGGCGTAGGCGACCTCACCCTTCTTGCTCTTGAGCATGACGGGCACGATCTGGTCCTTGAAGCGGCCTTCGGCGGTGGCGCGTTCGGCGCGGTTGTGGCTTTCCACCGCCAGCGCGTCCTGCATCTCGCGGGTGATGCCGTACTTGGCGGCCACGTTCTCGGCCGTCACGCCCATGTGGATGTTGTGGAAGGGGTCGTGCAGCGCGCCGATCATCATGTCCACCATCTTGGTGTCGCCCATGCGGGCGCCCCAGCGCATGTTGAGCGACGCGAACGGGGCGCGGCTCATGCACTCGGCACCGCCACCGATGGCGACGTCGGTGTCGCCCAGCAGGATGGACTGCGAAGCGCTCACGATGGCTTGCAGGCCCGAGCCGCACAGGCGGTTGACGTTGAAGGCGGGCGTGCCTTCGGCGCAGCCGCCGTTGATGGCCGCGACGCGCGAGAGGTACATGTCCTTCGGCTCGGTGTTGACCACATGGCCGAACACCACATGGCCGACATCCTTGCCCTCAGTCTGCGCGCGGGCCAGGGCCTCGCGCACGACCAGGGCGCCCAGTTCGGTGGGCGGGCTGTCCTTGAGGCTGCCACCAAAGGTACCGATGGCGGTACGGACAGCGCTGACGACGACGACTTCACGGCTCATGGAAATGCTCCTCGTT
>JBJTNV010000008.1:0-9309 GCA_046074205.1 Hydrogenophaga sp. | reverse complement strand
CGGCTTTCTTGGCCGGAGCGGCTTTCTTGGCCGGAGCGGCTTTCTTGGCCGGAGCGGCTTTCTTGGCCGGAGCGGCTTTCTTGGCCGGAGCGGCTTTCTTGGCCGGGGCGGCTTTCTTGGCCGGAGCGGCTTTCTTGGCCGGAGCGGCCTTCTTGGCCGGAGCGGCCTTTTTGGCCGGGGCGGCCTTCTTGGCCGGAGCGGCCTTCTTCACAGCAGCCTTCTTGGCCGGTGCTTTTTTCGCAGTTGCCATTGTTTTCTCCTTGATCAAGTTGCAGAGAGCACTTCGCACAGGCGACGGCCGGGGAAGTGATTCAGGGCGCTGGTGCTGTGGATGCATCCACGCTGGGCACCAAGGCCTTGAATGCTGTGACAAAGCCCTGCAACCGGTACTGCGGTACCGCTGGCAGGGCTTTGCAAAGGGATTTGCATGGGCGTATGAATGGGCGATACCTCAATCCCAGGACAGGGCACCGCCGGACTGGTACTCGATCACCCTTGTTTCGAAGAAATTGCGCTCCTTTTTGAGATCGATCATTTCGCTCATCCAGGGGAACGGGTTTTCCTCGTTGGGAAACAGTGGATCGAGGCCGATCTGCGTGGCCCGCCGGTTGGCGATGTAGCGCAGATAGCCCTTGAACATGGAGGCGTTGAGGCCCAGCACCCCACGGGGCATGGTGTCCTCCGCATACTGGTACTCCAGGTCGACGGCTTTGAGAAACAGAGCCTTGATGTCGGCCTTGAATTCGGTTGTCCAGAGCATCGGGTTCTCGAGCTTGATCGCGTTGATCAGGTCGATGCCGAAGTTGCAGTGCATGGACTCGTCGCGCAGGATGTACTGGTACTGCTCGGCCGCGCCAGTCATCTTGTTCTGCCGGCCCAGCGCCAGGATCTGGGTGAAGCCGACATAGAAGAACAGCCCTTCCATCAGGCAAGCGAAAACGATCAAGGACTTGAGCAGGGTCTGGTCAGCCTCGGGCGTACCCGTCTTGAAATGGGGGTCCATGATCGCGTCGATGAACGGGATCAGGAATTCATCCTTGTTGCGGATCGAAGGGACCTCGTGATAGGCGTTGAAGATCTCACCCTCTTCCAGGCCGAGCGATTCGACGATGTACTGGTAGGCGTGGGTGTGGATGGCCTCCTCGAAGGCCTGACGCAGCAGGAACTGGCGGCACTCGGGTGCCGTGATGTGCCGGTAGGTGCCCAGCGTGATGTTGTTGGCCGCGAGCGAGTCGGCGGTGACAAAGAAGCCCAGGTTGCGCTTGACGATACGGCGCTCGTCTTCGGTCAGACCGTTGGGATCTTTCCAGAGCGCGATGTCTCGGCTCATGTTCACTTCCTGCGGCATCCAGTGGTTGGCGCAGGTGGCAAGGTACTTCTCCCAGGCCCACTTGTATTTGAAAGGCACCAGCTGGTTGACGTCGGTCTGGCCGTTGATGATGCGCTTGTCGGCCGCGTTGACACGGCGCTGCGACTCACCCTGGGTGGCGGGAGACCGCTGCGGTGCAGACGGGGAGGCAAAAGTGGAGGAGGACACTGCAGCTTGCGCACCCGATGTGGCGGGTGGCAAGTGTTGAAGGTGAGGCTTCGAGGCGGATGTGACGGGTTCGTCCCAGTTCAGCATGGTGGTGTCCAATTCAGCGGATTATCGAAGTGTCGGCATGAAATGCAAAGGACTCATGCGCGCGCGAGATGCTTTGTGTTGCGGTGTTGCATCGAAAGCAGCGCCGGTCACGAGCGTCGCAACACACGCATGCGCCGGTGCATCACTGGCAGGCTTCGCAGCCCGGGTCATCAATGGCGCAGAACTTGATGTCGGTGGCGGGCTGTGCAGAGATCTCGGCGGGCGCTGCCGCGATGGCCGCCATGTGCGTGTCACGGCCACTGCCGTGAGCCGATACGGCGTTGAGCTGACCCGTGCGACCGGTGGACTTTTCAGCCTGGGTGGCCGAGGTGGTGCGCAGGTAGTAAGTGGTCTTCAGGCCGCGCAGCCAGGCGAGCTTGTAGGTTTCGTCGAGCTTCTTGCCCGAGGCGCCGGCCATGTAGATGTTCAGGCTCTGCGCCTGGTCGATCCACTTCTGGCGGCGCGCGGCGGCTTCCACCAGCCACATGGGTTCGACTTCGAACGCGGTGGCGTAGAGCGCCTTGATGTCCTGCGGTACGCGGTCGATGGCGCGCAGCGAACCGTCGAAGTGCTTGAGGTCCATGACCATCACGTCGTCCCACAGGCCCAGGCGCTTGAGGTCCTTGACCAGGTAGCTGTTGATGACGGTGAACTCGCCGGAGAGGTTGGACTTGACCGAGAGGTTGCCGAAGCACGGCTCGATGGACGCGTCCACGCCGATGATGTTGGAGATGGTCGCGGTGGGGGCGATGGCCACACAGTTGGAGTTGCGCATGCCGTCGCGTGCAATCTTCTGACGCAGGGCGTCCCAGTCAAGACTGGTCGAGCGGTCCACGTCCACGTAACCGCCGCGCTCGCGCGCCAGGAGGTCCAGCGTATCGGGCGGCAGGATGCCCTGGTCCCACAGCGAGCCGCGGTAGCTGCTGTAGCGGCCGCGCTCGCGCGCCAGTTCGGTCGAGGCCCAGTAGGCGTGGTAGCAGATCGCTTCCATCGACTTGTCGGCGAAGTCCACCGCTTCGTTGGAAGCGTAGGGAATGCGCAGTTCGTACAGCGCGTCCTGGAAGCCCATCAGGCCCAGGCCGACCGGGCGGTGGCGCAGGTTGGAGTCGCGCGCCTTCTTGACCGCGTAGTAGTTGATGTCGATCACGTTGTCGAGCATGCGCATGGCGGTGTTGACCGTCTGCTGCAGCTTGGCATGGTCGAGCTGACCATTGCGGATATGGCGGTGCAGGTTGACCGAGCCCAGGTTGCAGACCGCGGTTTCGGTGTCGCTGGTGTTGAGCGTGATCTCGGTGCAGAGGTTGGAGCTGTGCACCACGCCAGCGTGCTGCTGCGGGCTGCGCACGTTGCAGGCGTCCTTGTAGGTGATCCAGGGGTGGCCGGTCTCGAACAGCATCGACAGCATCTTGCGCCACAGGTCGGTCGCCGGCAGCTTGCGGTAGGGCTTGATCTCGCCGCGCGCGGCCTTCTCCTCGTAGGCAACGTAGGCCTTCTCAAAGTCGGCGCCGAACTTGTCGTGCAGGTCGGGCACGTCGTTGGGTGAGAACAGCGTCCAGTCGCCCTTTTCCATCACACGTTTCATGAACAGATCGGGAATCCAGTTCGCCGTGTTCATGTCGTGGGTGCGGCGGCGGTCGTCGCCGGTGTTCTTGCGCAGTTCCAGGAACTCTTCAATGTCCAGGTGCCAGGTTTCCAGGTAGGTGCAGACGGCGCCCTTGCGCTTGCCGCCCTGGTTGACCGCGACGGCGGTGTCGTTGACCACCTTCAGGAAGGGCACCACGCCCTGGGATTCGCCGTTGGTGCCCTTGATGTGGGCGCCCAGGGCGCGCACACGCGTCCAGTCGTTGCCCAGGCCGCCGGCGAACTTGGACAGCAGCGCGTTTTCCTTGATCGATTCGTAGATGCCGTCCAGGTCATCGGGAACGGTGGTCAGGTAGCAGCTGGAGAGCTGCGAGCGCAGCGTGCCAGCGTTGAACAGCGTCGGCGTGGACGACATGAAGTCGAACGAGGACAGCACTTCATAGAACTCGATGGCACGGGCTTCGCGGTCGATTTCATTGAGCGACAGGCCCATGGCCACGCGCATGAAGAAGGTCTGCGGCAGCTCGATGCGGGTCTTGCGCACGTGCAGGAAGTAGCGGTCATACAGGGTCTGCAGGCCCAGGTAGTCGAACTGCAGGTCACGCTCGGGCTTGAGCGCGGCGGCCAGGCGCGGCAGGTCGAACTGCAGCAGCTTCTCGTCCAGCAGCTCGTTCTGCACGCCCTTCTTGATGGCTTGCGGGAAGTAGTCGGCGTAGCGCGCGCCGTGCTCGGCCGGCGGCACCTCTTCGCCCAGCACTTCCTTGAACACGGTGTGCAGCAGCAGGCGCGCGGTGGCGTAGGTGTAGTCGGGGTCTTTTTCGATCAGGGTGCGGGCGGCCAGGATGGCGGCCTTGTAGACCTCTTCGATCGGCACGCCGTCGTACAGGTTGCGCTGGGTCTCGGCCACGATGGGGTCTGCCTTGACGTCGGCGCCCAGTCCGGCGCAGGCGGCTTCGATGATGGCGCTGAGCTGGGCTACGTCCAGCGGCACGCGCTGGCCGCCGTCCATCACGTGCAAGGTGGTCTCGGCCGGCTGGGCGGCTTCGGCTTGCTGCGCGCGTTCCTGGGTACGGCGTTCGCGGTAGAGCACGTAGGCGCGGGCGACTTCGTGGTGACCGCTGCGCATCAGGCCGAGTTCCACCTGGTCCTGCACGTCTTCGATGTGGAAGGTGCCACCGCCCGGGCGAGAGCGCATGAGCGCGCGCACCACGGCCTGGGTCAGGTCGTCCACGGTTTCGCGCACGCTGGCCGAGGCCGCGCCCTGGGTGCCGTGCACCGCCAGGAAGGCTTTCATCATGGCCACCGCGATCTTGCTGGGTTCGAAGGGCACCACGGCCCCGTTGCGGCGGATGATCTGGTAGTGGCTCAGCGCCTGGGTCTGTTCGGTGGGGTTCGACATCGCGACACCGGCGCCGTGCAGGGCGGACGTGGTGGCGGAGGGCAGGGGGGTCTGGGTGGTGAACATGATGGCTCTGCGGGTTGGAATCGGGGGCGCTCGCAGTGGGCGGCGGTCGTCAGGTTGCGTCGGGGCCGGCACGGGGCGGCAGTGTCGCGCGGCACACACTATATCTGGTGTGTGGTGGGGCATCAAGCCACTACCGGTAGTGTTTTTGCGTGGAGCCCTCGCATCACAAGGAGCGGTTTTGCGATCCGGAAATGCACGTCGCCGGTGCGTGGTGAACGGGGTGCGCGTATCGACCGCCAGTGCCCGCCGGCCGGGCCGGTCGTGCAGAACTTGCTGCAACGGTGCGGGTTGCATGCCCAAAGGGCTCCCGAGCCCCCGCCACGCCGGGGTGCGGGCTCAGCTGTTCGCCGGAGGGTGCACCCTGCTGGTGCCAGGGCCCCGGGCGGTCGGCGGTTCCGCGTCTGCGGGAAAGTACGTATCTGGCCAGCGCAGCCTGTGTTGCAGCCGCGCCCAGTCAAAGCCGGGTCCCGGGTCCTGTTTGCGGCCGGGGGCGATGTGTTCGTGCCCCGCCACATGGCGGATCGGGTAGCGCTGGGCCAGCGCTTCACACAGCTGTCGAAGACTGTCGTACTGTGCGTCGTCGAAGGTTTGGCCTTCGATGCCTTCAAGCTCGACGCCGATCGAGTCGTCGTTGCAGTTGTCCCGCCCGCGCCAGCTGGAGGTGCCCGCGTGCCAGGCGCGCGCGTCGGCATCGACGAACTGCACGATTTCTCCGTCCCGCCGGATGAAGAAGTGCGATGAAACCTGCAAGCCGCGGATCTGGCCGAAATACGGATGGGCGTTCCAGTCGAGCCGGTTGGTGAACAGGTGCTCGACCTCGGGGCCACCGAACTGGCCGGGGGGCAGGCTGATGGAGTGGATGACGATCAGGTCAACATCGGCGCCATCGGGTCGCGGGCCGAAATTGGGGGATGCACAGCGCCGTGCCATGCGCAGCCAGCCGCCTTGCCAGAGGCCGGCGTGCCCGTGTTCAGGCGTGGCGCGTGGGGTGCTCACCGGTTGTTCAGCCGTTGTCCCCACGGTGCCGACGGTGCTCCTGGCAGCAATACAAGCCCAGTCGGCCTGGAATCGCTTCGGCCTGGGGCACATGTGTACCGCAGTGTCCGCAGGCCACCATGGGGGTGGGCATGGCGGCCGGTCGCGCGGCTCGCTGTGATGGGGAGGGCGCGGCACGCTCGCCCTGGCGCTTGCTGCGCCAGAGCCAGACGGCCACCAGCACCACGAAGAGGACCAGCAGGTATTTCATGACGCAGGGGTGGCCGGACGTGGTGGATTCAGGAGCGTTGCAGGAGCACTTCGAGCACGAAGCGCGAGCCGACGTAACCGAGCAGCAGCAAACCGGCCGCCAGGTACAGCATGTGCACCGCGGTGCGACCGCGCCAGCCCAGGCGCCAGCGCCCGAGCAGCAGCACGCCCATGGTCAGCCAGGACAGCACCGAGAACACCGTCTTGTGGTTCCAGACCAGGTGGTCGACGAAGATCTCGGAGAAGTACCAACCGGCCACCAGCGTGGCGCTGAGCAGGACGAAACCAGCACCGACGAACCGGAACGTCAGGCGCTCCAGGGTGAGCAGAGGCATGGCGGTGTCCAGCGCGGCGCCCTGGCGCATGGCTTTCTCTGCCCGCTGCATCCATCCTGCATGCACGACGGCGGCAGCGATCAGCCCATAAGAGGCAATGCCCAGCGCCCAGTGCAGCGGCAGCCACGGCGAGCGCAGCGTCGGGTGCTGGCTGCCAGGGAAGACGAGCGCCAGCAACAGCACCACGACGCCCAGTCCAGCCAGTGTCCATCGGGCGCGCCATTGCGGAAACAGGCGGCTCTCCACGGCGTACACGGTCAACACCAGCCAGGCGGTGACCGACAGTGCGGGTGCAAAACCGAAGCGCGCCGGCGAATCGAACAGCGTCAGCGCCAGCACCAGCGCGTGCAGCAGCCAGGCAGCGGCGAGCACACCTCGCGTCTGTGTTTCGCCCAGTCGCTGATGGGCCCCGGCCAGCACCGCATAGGCCAGTGCAGCGGCGGCAGACAGCGCGGCCACGGTCGGGGTGAAAGCAAAGGCGGGCATGGGTGGTGGGGGTGGCGGCAAGGCGACCGGTCAGGTCACCCGCCCGGTAAAATCTCACGCACAGTTTAAAGGGTCCTGACCTGCTGTTTTGCTGCCGCCCGCCCGGCCCGCGCTGACACCGGTGCCTCTCCGGGCTCCGGCTCTGACCCCTTCCCCATCCCAGCCTCTTGCGCACCATGGCCTCAGCCCTTTCCGACCGTCTGTCACGCATCGTCAAAGAGATGCGCGGCCAGGCCCGCATCACCGAGAGCAATGTCACCGACATGCTGCGCGAGGTGCGCATGGCCCTGCTGGAGGCCGACGTGGCCTTGCCGGTGGTGCGAGACTTCATCGCCCGCGTCAAGGAAAAGGCCCTGGGCCAGGATGTGGTGGGTTCGCTCACGCCGGGCCAGGTGCTGGTGAGTGTGGTCAACCGCGAGCTGGCGGCGACCATGGGCGACGGGGTGGCCGACATCAACCTCGCGGCCCAGCCCCCGGCGGTGATCCTCATGGCCGGCCTGCAGGGCGCCGGCAAGACGACGACCACCGCCAAGCTGGCCAAGCACCTGATCGAGAAGCGCAAGAAGAAGGTGTTGACGGTCTCGGGCGACGTCTACCGCCCGGCTGCCATTGAGCAGCTCAGGACGGTGACGGCGCAGGCCGGAGCCGAATGGTTCCCCAGCTCTCCCGACCAGAAGCCGCTGGACATCGCACGCGCTGCGCTGGACTACGCGAAGAAGCATTTTGTCGACGTGCTGCTGGTGGACACCGCCGGCCGTCTGGCGATCGACGAAGCGCTGATGCGCGAGATCCAGGAGCTGCACGGCGCGCTCAACCCGGTCGAAACCCTGTTCGTGGTCGACGCCATGCAGGGCCAGGACGCGGTGAACACCGCCAAGGCCTTCAAGGAGGCGCTGCCGCTGACCGGCATCATCCTGACCAAGATGGACGGCGACTCGCGCGGCGGTGCGGCGTTGTCGGTCCGTCAGGTCACGGGCGCGCCGATCAAGTTCGCCGGTGTGAGCGAGAAGATCGATGGGCTGGAAGTGTTCGATGCCGAGCGGCACGCCGGCCGCATCCTGGGTATGGGCGACATCGTGGCCCTGGTCGAGCAGGTCACCGCCGGGGTGGATCTGGAGGCCGCGCAGAAGCTGGCGGCCAAGGTCAAGGGTGGCGGGGGTTTTGACCTCAACGACTTCCTCGACCAGATCCGCCAGATGAAGAACATGGGCGGCCTGTCCAGCCTGATGGACAAGCTGCCCGGCAACCTGGCCGCCAAGGCCAGCGAGGCCGACCTGAGCCGCGCCGAGAAGGACATCAAGCGCAAGGAAGGCATCATCTGCAGCATGACGCTGGCCGAACGCCGCAAGCCCGAGATCATCAAGGCCACGCGCAAGCGCCGCATCGCGGCGGGTGCCGGTGTGCAGGTGCAGGAGGTCAACCGGCTGCTCAAGGAGTTCGAGCAGATGCAGGACATGATGAAAAAGATGAAGGGCGGCGGCCTGATGAAAATGATGAAGCGCATGGGGGGCATGAAGGGGCTTCCCAAAATGCCCGGCATGGGTTGAGCGCAGACCTGCACGAGCGGGATTCCTTTCGACGGACGCCGGCCGCATGATGCTGCTGATCGAATGGTGCATGGCTGCCCTCGGACTGCTGGTGTCCCTGAGCCTGCGCCCCTGGCGCATGTTGCGGGGTCCCCTGCTGACGCCTGCGCTGGCGACGGTCGCCCTGTTGCCCTGGATCTGGCTGTTGCCGCAGAAAATGCCGCACGGCCTGCAGGTGCAGCTTTCCGGTGCCAGTCTGCTGGTGCTCATGCTGGGCTGGCCACTGGCGGTACTGGTGTTGACCCTGGTGGGTATGGTGGTCTGGGGGGTCGGTCAGAACGATCTGGCGCAGGTGCTGTCGCAATGGGTCTGGATCGGACTGGTGCCCGCCACGCTGGCGCTGGGTATCGGAGGCGCCTTGCGCCGCTGGCTGCCGCCCAACCCGTTTGTTTACACCTTGGGGCGCGGTTTTTTCGGCACGGCTGCGGCGATGTTTCTGTCCGGTTTGCTCATGGTGCTGCTGCATCACCTGAGCGGCGGTCCCGCGATGGAGCACGCCATCGTCGGGCGTTGGCTCATGGCCTGGGGCGACGCCTTCCTGACCGGTATGTTTTCGGCCATCTTTGTGGCCTTTGCGCCGCAGTGGCTGGCCACCTGGTCGGACCGGCGTTACCTGCAGCCGCCGAAGCTGTGAGCCTCCACGCTCCGCCGCTGTGCGGGTCGCTGCCCCCCACCACGGGGGCTGTTTCGGTTTGGGGCGGCCCGGCGCCGAAATCCCTGAGCCGGCTGGGCTTGGTCAGGCGACCTGTTCGGTCGTGAGTACCTCGCCGCGCAGCGAGTGCGGCAGGGCTTGCGTGATCCTCACGTCGATCATCTGGCCGACCAGGCGTGCGCCGTTCGGGCCGCCGTCGAAGTTGACGATGCGGTTGCACTCGGGGCGGCCCATCAGTTCGGCGGCGTTCTTGCGCGACGGCCCTTCGACCAGGATGCGCTGCACCGTGCCTTCGCGGCTGGCGCTGATGCGGCGCACGTTCTCTTCGATCGTGG
>JBJTNV010000007.1:0-23799 GCA_046074205.1 Hydrogenophaga sp. | reverse complement strand
CCCCGCCATCGGGCATCTCGGCCCAGTCATTGCGGCCTTGGCGGGCTCCACGCTCGTGGTGGACTGCACGGTCGAGGGCTTGATGCATGCGCCCGAACTGCCGGCCATCCTACGTGGCAATGGGCAGACGCAGCCGCGCATCGTCTATGTGAGCAACGAGCACCCCGAGGCGCTGGCCCGTCTGCTGCCCGACGATGCCACCGAGGCGCGTGTGAAGGCGCACGTGAAGCGCCTGCGCGGCGCACGGACCATGCGCGTGACCTCTCCGGCCGGGACGGACCTGACCATTGCACTGCAGGGGGCAGTGGTGGGCGGCAACTGGGGCAGTACCACCCGCCCCGGCACCCTGACGCACTGGCCCGGCGGCCTGGTGCTGGCCTTCCCGGCGGCGGGCAGCGTCAGCGGCCGGCTGGTGCTGGCCGAGGGCGACGTGAACCTGACCTTCAAGCGCTATATCGAGCGCCCGATCGCGCTGACGGTGGAGAACGATTACGTGACCCACATCGGCGGCGGCGGTGTCGACGCCGAACTGCTGCGCTCGTACTTTGCGGCCTGGGGCGAGAAAGAAGCCTACGCTGTATCGCATGTGGGCTACGGCCTGTGCGAGGCCGCGCGCTGGGACAGCATGGCGCTGTACGACAAGCGCGACTTCAACGGCACCGAGCTGCGCGCCTTCGCGGGCAATTTCCTCTACAGCACCGGCGCCAACGAAACGGCCGGCCGCTACACCCGCGGCCACTTCGACTGGCCGATGCGCGGCTGCACCGTGGCACTGGACGGCACGGTCGTCGTCGACGCCGGGAAGGTGATCTCTTGAACCGGCTTCCGGCCTTCACGACCCTGGGCGACGGTCAGACCACCGTGCTCATGCTGCATGGCATCGGCGGCGGGCATCTCGCCTTCGCACCGCAGGTCGAAACCCTGGCCACGACCGGCTACCGCGCGGTCGCCTGGGACATGCCCGGCTACGGCCACAGCGCGCCCATCGAGCCTTACACCTTCAAGGGACTGGCCGAAGCCTGTATCCGACTGATCGACGCGCTGGTGGGTGAGCGTGACGATCCGGCGCCGGGCTGCCCCCAGCCGGATCAGCTTCCTCGGGGGGCAGCGACCCGCGCAGCGGCGGCGCGTGGGGGCTCGGTCGTGCTCGTCGGACACAGCATGGGCGGCATGGTGGCGCAGGAAGTGATCGCCCGACGGCCCGACAGGGTCAGCAAACTGGTCCTGTGCGGCACGTCGGCGGCTTTTGGCAAACGCCGCGATGGCCAGAGCGCCGAGGCCTGGGCGCGGCAGTTCATCGTCCAGCGCACGGCGCCGCTGGACGCCGGCCACACCATGGCCGACATGGCCGCCCAACTGGTGCCGCAGATGGTGGGGCCGGCGGCGCTGCCCGAGGGCGTTCGGCTGGCCGAACAGTGCATGGCCCGCGTACCGGCAGCCACCTACCGCCGCGCGCTGGACTGCATCGTCAGTTTCGATCGCCAGGCCACGCTGGCGCAGATGGGCGTGCCCACACTGCTGGTGGGGGGCGAGTTCGACCGTGTGGCCTCACCGGCCGTGATGCGGCAGATGGCGCAGCACATGCCAAGGGCGCGCTACGTCGAGATGGCCGGGGTGGGCCACCTGATGAACCTGGAAGCGCCCGACGCGTTCGATCGCATCCTGCTCGATTTTTTGCGTGAATGAGATGACCGCCCTGCACCGCTTCACGTCTTCCCCCCGGCAGGGGGAACCCCTCCGTGGCCCTGCCCAGCCGGTTCCACGGGAGGCGCTGGATCACAACCCTTCTGAGGAGACAACCGCATGAGCACCCGCCCCGTCAACCCGGTCACCGGTCTGGACTTCACCCCCGCCGTGGGCGACATGCCCTTCACGCCGCTGCAACGCGAATGGCTGGCCAGGGCGCATGCGCTGGGCCGCGACAGGTTCGCCGCGCGCGCCGCGACATGGGACCGGGAGGCGAGCTTTCCGTTCGCCAATTACGAGGACCTGCGTGAGCAAGGTTTCCTCAAGCTCTGCGTGCCGCTCGAGTTTGGCGGCGCGGGTGCGGACTTTCCGACCTACATGATGGTGGCGGCCGAAATCGGCCGCTTTTGTGGCGCCACGGCCCTGACCTGGAACATGCACATTTGCTCCACCATGTGGACGGGCGTGCTGGCCGACGGCATCGACATGAGCCCCGGCCAACGGGCCGAACATGCCGCGCGGCGGCGGTTGCATTTCGATCGCATCGTCAAGGGCGGCAAGCTCTACGCCCAGCCTTTCAGCGAAGGCACGGCTGCTGCGGCCGGGCGTGCGCCCTTTGGCACCACGGCCAAGAAAGTGGACGGCGGCTGGCTGATCAACGGCCGCAAGATCTGGGCGAGCCTGTCGGGCGCAGCGGACTACTACGGCGTGCTCTGCACCGAGGAGATCGAGGGCAAGGACCCGGACCCGCGCGACACGCTCTACATCAGTGTGCCGGCCACAGCCGAGGGCTTCAGCATCAGCGGCGAGTGGGACCCGCTGGGCATGCGCGGCACGGTCAGCCGCAACCTCGCGTTCAAGGATGTGTTCGTCAGCGACGACGAGCAGCTCATGCCGCGCGGCATCTACTTCAAGGGGGCGCAGACCTGGCCGGCCATGTTCTTCACCCTCTCGCCCACCTACCTGGGCGTGGCCAACGCAGCGTATGACTTCACGGTGCAATACCTGCGCGGCGAGGTGCCCGGCGAGCCGCCGGTCAAGCGCCGGCAGTTCGCCACCAAGCAGATCACGGTGGCGCAGATGCGCATCCAGCTCGAAGCGATGAAAAGCCTGTTCACCCGCGCCATTGCCGAGGCCAAGCCCAACCCCAGCAAGGACGAAAAGCTGCGCCTGTACGCCGCGCACCACAGCGTGATGGAAGGCGCCAACGACATCGCCCGCCTGGCCATCCGCACCTGCGGCGGGCAGAGCATGCTCCGGCACCTGCCGCTCGAACGCCTGTACCGCGACAGCCGCTGCGGCGCGCTGATGCTGCCCTGGACGGCCGAACTCATCCTCGACCGCATGGGCCGCGAGACCCTGTACGAGCCCGGGGAGCGGGACGGGGACTGAGCGGCGCGGTCGCGTCACTGCACCGGGCGGGGGCAAAGGTCACGCCCTGCGCGGCCTGGGTGAACGCCGGTGCGGTGGCCTGCGCCAGGGGTGGACGGTCCGGGGGTTCAGGCGGATCGACGGCAGGTCGCTGGCCCGCCATGGCCAGGCCCGACGCGTGAAGCCGCGCGGCGCGCAGGCGGTGCAAAGCCGGTGAAGCCGAAGTGCATGGCCGGCACTTCGCCGCTGATGAGTTCGGCCAGCGCCTTGCCCGAACCGGCACCATGCGTCCAGCCCAGGGTGCCGTGGCCAGCGTTGATCCAGAGCTTGCCCACGGCCGTGCGGCCGATCAGCGGGATGTTGGTCGGCGTGGCCGGGCGCAGGCCGGTCCAGAACTGCGGGTCGCCGCCTTCTTCGGGCAGGCGGGTGTCGCAGACGCCGGGGAACACCTCTTCGATGCGCTTGACCAGCATGCGGGCGCGGGTCTGCGCCAGCGGCGTGTCCAGCGACAGGTCGAACCCGCCGAGTTCGATGGTGCCGGCCACGCGCAACCGGTTGCCCAGGCGCGAGATGGCGATCTTGAGCTGGTCGTCCAGCAGGCTGACCTGCGACGCCGCTTCGGGCCTGAGCAGGGGCAGCGTGGCGCTGTAGCCCTTGCCGGGGTAGATGGGCACGCGCAGGCCGACCTGGCGCAGCAGCGGCGTGGTGTAAGAACCGGCGGCCACCACGTAGGCGTCGGCCTGCAGGCTGCGGGACAGGCCGGTGGCCTGCTCGCGCACGCTGACGGCGCTGATCTGGCCGCCGCTGGCCTGCAGCCGCACGATGTCGTGGCCCATCAGGCTTTGCAGGCCCTTGGCTTCGCACAGGCGCAGCAGCTGCTGGGTGAAGACGCGGCAGTCGCCGGATTCGTCGCTCTCGGTGTAGGTGCCACCGACGATGCGGTCGGCAAAACCACGCAGCGCGGGTTCGATCTGCAGCAGCTCGTCCTTGCTCACCACCTTGCGGTTGACGCCGTGACGGCGCATCAGCTCGGCGGCGTTGCCCGCCTCGTCGAACGATTTCTGGCTGGTGTAGTAGTGGGCGATGCCCTTCGTCAGACGGTCGTACTGCAGGCCGGTGGCAGCCACCACGTCCTTCAGGGCGGCGTGGCTGTAGCTGCCCAGGGCGACCAGTTGCGCCACGTTGCGCTCGAAGGCGGCGTCGTTGCACTGCGCCAGGAACTGCAGACCCCAGGCCCACTGGGCCGGGTCCAGCTGCGGACGGAATTTGAGCGGACCCTCGGGGTCGAACAGCCACTTCAGGGCTTTGAGCGGCGCCTCTCGGTTGGCCCAGGGTTCGCAGTAGCTCACCGAAATCTGCGCTGCGTTGCCGAAGCTGGTTTCCAGCGCCGCGTCAGGCTGGCGGTCCACCAGCGTCACTTCATGACCGCGTTGCAGCAAGTGCCACGCCGTGCTCACACCGATGATGCCCGCGCCCAGGACGACAACTTTCATGATCCGCTCCAGCTTCCATGTCCAGAAAAACCGGAGGCGAGTATGGAAAAAACAGCGGTTTTCGTGAAGTGAGATTAACTTAAAATCAAAAACATCAGATGTACTAATGAACAGACATGAGCACCTTCGACCCCGATGCCCTCGAATGCCTGGCCGCGATCATTGAAGAAGGTGGCTTTGAACGCGCCGCCCAGCGCCTGTCGATCACGCAGTCGGCGGTGTCGCAGCGCCTGCGCGCGCTGGAGGCGCAGGTCGGTACCGTGCTCATCGTGCGCAGCCGGCCGCTCAAGCCCACGCCGGCCGGGCTGCTCATGCTCAAGCACGCCAAAATGATGCGGCTGCTGCGCGCCGACCTGGAGAAGGACCTGAAGGAACTGGCGCCCAGCAGCACCGGCGGCGGGCGGGAAGAAGACCGCATTTCGGTGGCCATCAACGCCGACAGCATCGCCACCTGGGCCATGCCCGCGCTCAGTCCGCTGGCGCAGGGCGGGCTGCCGATCGAGATCATCACCGACGACCAGGAATTCACCCACGAATGGCTGCGCGAGGGCCAGGTGCTCGGCTGTGTCACCTCGCTGGGCCAGGCGCTGCGCGGCTGCCGGATGGAGCCGCTGGGCATCATGGACTATGTGGCCGTGGCCTCGGCCGACTACGCGGCCAGCCACTGCCCCCAGGGCATGACCGCGCACAACTTCCACCGCTTGCCTTTCGTTGCCTTCAATCGCAAGGACCACCTGCAGCACAGTTTTGTCGAGCAGGCGTTCGGCCTGTCGCGGGTGGTGCTCAAGCAGCTGTTCGTGCCCTCCAGTGAAGGGCAGATCCGGGCGGTCCAGGCCGGTTGGGGTGTGAGCGTGGTGCCCGAACTGGGCGTGCGTGACCGGCTGGCCAGCGGTGAGCTGGTCAACCTGGCGCCGCGCCAATCCCTGGGCGTGATGCTGTACTGGCATTGCTGGAACCTCAGTTCCGAGGTGCTGGACGCCTTGAGCACGGCCTTGCGCCAGGCCGCCGCCCGTAGCCTGAGCCCGCCCGCCGCCTGAGCCCGCCCCGGTGCCGGGGGCCGTCAATACCCTTCGGTCGTGCCGGAGACCCGTGGGTTGACGAACAGCCTTGCCAGCTTTATCGGGCACAATGCGGTCGCTCTGAAAGGCGACGCCATGGTCACCGCGACAGCCCCCACCCCCGTTTCTCCCGCCCCAGCCCAGCGGCGCAGCTTCCGTGAGCGCATGCATGAGGCGCGCGAGGATGCCATCGTGGCGGTGGTCAACCGCCTGCTGGCCGAAAAAGGGTTTGAAGCCATGACGCTGGACGAGGTGGCGGCCGAGGTCGGCATCGCCAAGGCCAGCCTCTACAAGCACTTCCCGAGCAAGGAAGACCTGGCCGCTGCGGCCATGGTGCGGCTGATGGACCGGGCGCGTGCCTTTTTGCTGACCCTGGACACGCGCGAGCCGCCCCTGAACCTGCTCAAGACGGTGGCGCGCTGGACCATGCAGTTGCAGCTGGCCGGGGAAATGCCCTCGCTGCCCAGCGAAAACTCCAGCCTGCGGGCTGCGCTGACCACGAACAAAGCCTATGTGGACGGGCTGATGGAGGTGAGTGATCGCCTGGGGGGCTGGATCGAGGCTGCACAGGCCGACGCCAGTCTCCAGTCGTCGCTGCCGCCGATCACCGTGCTCTACACCCTTTACGCCCGCGCCTGCGATCCGGTGCTGGGCTTCCTCAAAGGGTCTGGTCTGTACACCGACGAACAGATCATCGAGATGGTCATGAGCACCTGCTTTGACGGACTCCGCAGCCGGTGAGCTGCCGCCGGCGCGGCGCGCGGGCGCCGCCGGGGCAGCGGGGTTTACCGCACCAGCAGCACCGGCACTTTGCAGTGCGCGAGCACCTGGGTTGCCACCGAACCCATGACCAGATTGCCCAGCGCACTGTGACCGTGGGAGCCCATCATCACCAGGTCGAAGCCGCCCGTGTTGGCCTGTTTGGCGATCAGCTCGCCCGGGCTGCCGGTCTTGTGCACGACCTTGGCGTCGATGCCGTGGCGCGTGAGGAACTTGACCACCGGCTCGGTGACCTTGGCCGCTTCCTCGGCGTAATAGCTGTTGGCCATGTCGGCGCCCACGGCGGCGCGGGCCCGCGGCGGCAGCGGCATCTGCACAGTGAACAGGGTGAACGTGTTGTCGGCGTGGAAAACCTCCAGGTGGGTGGTCAGGTATGCCAGCATTTTTTTGGTGTAGGCACTGCCGTCCACGGCAAGCAGAATCTTCATGGTTCGAACTCCTGAGGGTTGGATGCAGGCGGCAGTGTACGGGCTGCCTCGCGGGCACCGCTACCGGTTTTCCACATCCACTGTCAGCGTGGGCCTGAACGAAAGCTGTTCCCCTTTGGCGGCATAGCCCAGGGGGTTGGCGACGATGCGGCACCGGCCGACGCGCACGTCGGTCGGGCAGTGCAGGTGGCCGTGCAGCCACAGGTCCGCCTGGTCCAGCAGGGCATCCAGCGCGTTGCAGAAACCGGCCGTGCCCGGGCTGCGGCCGTAGCGCGGATCGGCGCTGTGCAGCGTGGGCGCGAAGTGGGTCACCACGACCGTGGGGCCCTCGTGCGGTCGGGCCAGGGCCTTGCGCAGCCAGTCCTGGCAATGCAGCGCCCGCTCCCGCATGGCCGCGGCATCAAACAGCGCGCCGCCTTGCTGCGCCGCCATCTTGTGCAGGTAGAAGTTGGCCGCGCGGTAGGCCTTGTGCCGCTGGCGCAGCTGTTCGGCCGGTGCAGCGGTGGGTGGGACCAGGGTGTCGTAGTCGCTCCACAGCGTGGTGCCGATGAAGCGCACGCCAGCGATCACCACCGTCTCGTCGGCCAGCCAGGTGATGCCCAGGCGGGCGCAGGTTTCGCGCAGGGCGGCGTGGGCCTGGTCGACGTCCAGCGCGTCGTATTCGTGGTTGCCGGGAACGAAGAGCACGGGCACCGGCCAGGCGCCGGCAGCGGGCAGTGGTGAAAATCGCCGCAGCCCCCAGTCGGGCTCGGCCATCACGCTGCCGTCCGGGCGCCGCTGGTAGGAGCCGATGTCACCGGCCAGCACCAGCAGGTCGGCGTCGGGTGCAGGCTCGGGCATGAAGCCGGGGTTCGCCTCCAGGTGCAGGTCGCTGATCAACTGGATTTTCATGCGTCGGCCTGTGGTGGCTGGGGAGCGCCCACCGGGCTGAAGGCCCGCGCCGCCGCCCGGCTCACGGCTTCGCGCAGCCAGCGGTGGGCGCTGTCGTGGGCGGACTGGCGGGGCCACAGGGCTTCCACATGCACTGCCGGCACGGGCAATGGCAGTTCTCGCAGCGTCAGCTGGTCTTCAATGCCGGTGGCGCCGACAAAGTGACGGGGCAGCACCGTCAGCAGGTCGGTGCGGGCCACCACCCGCCCGGCGGTGAAGAACTGGTTGACGGTGAGGACCACCCGCCGCTGCAGCGATCGGGCGGCGAGTGCCTCGTCCACGAAGCCGAAGGGCCGGCCGGAAAAGCTCACCAGCAGGTGGCGGGCGGCGCAGTACGTGTCCAGGTCCATGGGGCGACCGGCCAGCGGGTGCCCTCTCCGCATCACCACCACATACTCGCCGTCGTACAGGCGCTGGTGCAGGAAGCGCGGGCTGTGTTCCTGCAAATGCACCGCCGTCAGTTCGGCGATCACGCCGGGAAAGTGGCCAATCGCCAGTTCCGCGCTGCCCGATGCCAGCAGGTCTCGCGGGTCGCGGGTGGTCAGCGGCAGCACGCGGAGCGTGGACCCCGGGGCTTCGCGTTCCAGGATGTCCACCAGACCCGGAACGATCATGGCCGCTGTGGCGTCGGCCATGGCGATGACGAAGGCCTTGTCCGCCCGGGCCGGGTCAAACACACCAGGGGCGAGCGTTGCCCGCAACTGACCCAGCGCGTCGCGCACCGTGGGCCACAGCGCCAGCGCCGCCGGTGTGGGCTCGACACCATGACCGGCTCGCCGCACCAGCTCGTCGCCCAGGGCCTCACGCAACCGCTTGAGGGCATTGCTGACGGCCGGCTGCGTCATGGCCAGGTGGTGTGCCGCGCGGGTCAGGTTGCGCTCGGCCATCACCTCGTCGAAAACGCGCAGCAAATTCAGGTCCAGACGGCGAAAACGGTGCTCATTCATTTCAATGGTGAATGTAATTCATCATAAAAATAAATTGGCGTGACATGAGGGTTATCCCTAGGATTCGGGGATTCCAACCGCATCGCGCTTTTGAAGGCATTCGCCATGAGCACTGTTTTTTCGCCCACACCCACCTCGCTGGGTCTGACGCCGGCTGCTGGTGCAGCGAGGCGTGTGCAGCGCCCGGACGGCGCCCGCAGCCTGGCCGCCCTGTTGCTGACCGCCGCCGTGGCGGCGCTGGTGGTGGTGGCTGACCAACTCATCGACACCTGGGTCGACGGTCACCTCTTCCTGGGCTGGGTGGCGTTGTGGGTGCTGATGTTTGCCGGCTCGGCCCTGATGGCTGGCTCGGCCCGGCGCATGGCGCGCAGCACCATGAACGCGCTCGACGGCTGGTCGCGTTCGCTGGCCGAGTCCCGGGCCGAAGCCCGTCTGTGGGAGCTGGCCCGTCGGGACCCGCGCCTGAAGGCCGAACTGGTCCGCCAGCGTGCGGCCGTGGCGCTCACCCGGCCGACCGTTGCGGCAGACGACTTCAGTCTCGCGCTCGCCCCGATGGGCCTGGAAGCCGACATGGCATCGCCGGCGCTGCTGCGGCGCCACGCACAGCGCGCGATGCAGCGTCACGCCGGGTATCTGCCGTACATCTGACGGCGCTGGCCGCGGGGCGGCCGCCTTCCGTGCGAAAAAAAGCCACCCGGATCCGGGTGGCTTTTTTTGGGCCCGTGATCGGTCACCCTTGCACACGGTGGCCAGGCGACAGATCGTGTTCCTGGTCCGGATCGGTCTTCAGGCCAGTTCGGCCAGGCGCTTCTCCAGGGCGGCCTTGGTCTGCAGCAGCTGCGGCGGCAGGTGGTAGGCCAGCTGTTCGAAGTGGGTGCCGTGCAGCTGGAGCTCGTCGGTCCAGGCGGCCTTGTCGATACTGGTCACGGTCTGGAACTGCTCGGCGCTGAAGTTCAGGCCGCTCCAGTTGATTTCGGCATACGTTGGCGCCACGCCGAACAGGGTTTCCTGGCCCTGTGCGCGACCTTCGATGCGATCGATCATCCACTTGAGCACGCGCATGTTCTCGCCAAACCCCGGCCAGACGAATTTGCCTTCGGCGTTCTTGCGGAACCAGTTGACGCAGAAGATCGGCGGCAGGGCGTGGCCCATGCGCTCGAGCTTGTGCTCCATGTCCAGCCAGTGCTGGAAGTAGTCGCTCATGTTGTAGCCGCAGAAGGGCAGCATGGCAAACGGGTCGCGGCGTACCACGCCCTGCGCGCCGAAGGCGGCGGCGGTGGTTTCCGAACCCATGGTGGCGGCCATGTAGACGCCCTCGGTCCAGTCGCGGGCCTGGGTCACCAGCGGCACGGTGGTGCTGCGGCGGCCACCGAAGATGAACGCGTCAATGGCCACGCCGCTGGCGTCGTCCCACTGCGGGTCCAGTGCCGGGTTGTTGGTGGCGGCGACGGTGAAGCGGGCGTTGGGGTGGGCGGCCTTGGCGCCGGTTGCCTTGGCGATCTCGGGCGTCCAGTCCTTGCCCTGCCAGTCGATCAGGTGCGCGGGCTTGCTGCCGCTGTCCTGTTCCATGCCTTCCCACCACACGTCGCCATCGTCGGTCAGCGCCACGTTGGTGAAGATGACGTTCCGGTCCAGGCTGGCCATGCAGTTCGGGTTGGACAGCGTGTTGGTGCCGGGGGCGACGCCGAAGTAGCCCGCTTCGGGGTTGATGGCGTAGAGCTTGCCGTCGGCGTGCGGCTTGATCCAGGCGATGTCGTCACCGATGGTGGTGACCTTCCAGCCCTCGAAGCCCTTGGGCGGTACCAGCATGGAGAAGTTGGTTTTGCCGCAGGCACTGGGGAATGCGGCGGCCACGTGGTACTTGCGGCCTTCGGGACTGGTCACACCCAGGATGAGCATGTGCTCGGCCAGCCAGCCCTGGTCACGGCCCATGGTGGAGGCAATGCGCAGCGCAAAGCACTTCTTGCCCAGCAGCGCGTTGCCGCCGTAGCCCGACCCGTAGGACCAGATTTCGCGCGTTTCGGGGAAATGCACGATGTATTTGGTGGTCGGGTTGCAGGGCCAGGCGGTGGTGTCCTTCTGGCCCTCGGCCAGCGGTGCGCCCACGGTGTGCATGCAGGGCACGAACTCGCCATCGATGCCCAGCACGTCATACACGGCCTTGCCCATGCGGGTCATGAGCTTCTGGTTGACGGCTACGTAGGCGCTGTCGGAGAGCTCAATGCCGATGTGGGCGATGTGGGAGCCCAGCGGACCCATGCTGAAGGGGATCACGTACATCGTGCGGCCCTTCATGCAGCCGTCGAACAGCGGGTTCAGGGTGGCGCGCATCTCGGCCGGGGCCATCCAGTTGTTGGTCGGGCCGGCATCGGCCTGCTGTTCCGAGCAGATGAAGGTGCGGTCTTCCACGCGGGCCACGTCGGACGGGTCGGTCCAGGCCAGGAAGGAGCCCGGACGCTTGGCCGGGTTGAGTTTCTTGAAAGTGCCGGCGTCAACGAGTTCCTGGCAGAGGCGGTCGTATTCGGCCTGGCTGCCGTCACACCAGTAGACGCGCTCGGGTTTGCACAGCGCGGCCATGTCGGCCACCCAGGCCACGAGCCGGGCGTTCTTCACAAAGGCGGGCACGTTGAGCTCGAGGCCTTGCATCACGGGAGAGTTCATGGATCAGACTCCTGAAGTTTGTAAACCGGCGAGCCCAAGAGACACCAACAGCCGCTGGCCACGGGGAAAACGGGCGGGCGGCTGTCCAGGCTCTCCTGGGCGAAAGGGGACGGTCGGCGTTCGGTGACTGCAGGGCGGTTGCGGTGCAGCGGGGCAGCCAGAAAGCGGCGGGTGGACCGGGATCTGGCCCGTGTGTCGGCCTGATGCGGTCATTTTAGAAAAAATGGCACGCCAGTTACGGCCCTGTTACATGCAAGACTTGCATAACCTCATGTGACGCGCCGTGCCGGCGGACCAGGAGGACACCAAAAGCAAAAGGCCCCGAAGGGGCCTTTTGCTGCGCCGTGAGGGCGCCGATGGGCTGTGCCGGTCAGGCCATGAAGACGGCGATGAAAGCCAGCAGGAAGATCAGCACGCCGCCAGCGATGGGCAGCACGATGGGCATCAGGGGCACGATGGACTCCACCACATCCTGCGAAGGTTCGGCGTGGTTGTCATGGGAAGCATGGGACATGGCTGGCTCCGTTGGGGGTGGACAAATATCAACGTGATTTTAGGCGAGTGCGGCAGCCGGACGCGCAGGGGGTTCGCCCGCAAGCCGGCTGCAGGGGCTTTCAGAGGAGGGCGTAGGTGGTGCTGGCGCGGCAGACGCTTTGACCGTCGCCCGTGGCCACGATGTCGATCTCGCCGAACACCAGGCTCTTGCCGGCGCGCACCACACGCGCGGTCACCCGGGCATCCTGCCCGGCCAGCGGCTTGAGGAAGCTGGTGTTGAGCTGAACCGTGGTCATGGGCCGGCGGGTGCCCAGCCGGGTGACGATGGCCAGCACCATGGCGGTGTCGGCGGCGGCCATCAGCGCCTGGCCACAGACCATGCCGCCCACGCGTGCCAGCCGCTCGTCAAAGGGCAGGCACAGCGTGGCTTCGCCGTCCGCCATCGATTCGACCCGCAGTCCCAGGTCCTGCACCCAGGGCGCAAACCACTCGGCCAGGCAGTTCTGCAGCGTCTCGGGGTTCACGGTGTGCTCGTCGGTGTTGTGCATGTGGTGGTCTCAGAGGAGGTGGGTGTCGAAACCGGCGGCGCGCAGCGCCACGATGACCTGTTGCACGTGCGCCCGCCCGCGCGTCTGCAACACGAGTTCGATGGCCACGTTCTGCGCTGCCAGCAAGGTGAAGGCCCGCTGGTGGTGCACTTCGTCGATGTTGGCGCCCGCCTCGGCCACCACGGTGGTGATGCGGGCCAGGTTGCCGGGCACGTCGCGTGCATTCACCTGAATGCGGGCCAGCCGACCGGCCCGCACCATGCCGCGTTCGATGATCGAGGCCAGCAGCATCGGGTCGATGTTGCCGCCGCACAGCACCAGGCCCACCTTCCGGTGGGCGAAGTGCTCCGGGTATTTGAGCAGCGCGGCCAGGCCGGCCGCACCCGCGCCTTCGACCAGGGTCTTTTCGATTTCCAGCAGCATGACGATGGCCTGCTCGATGTCGCCCTCGTCGACCAGCAGCAGGTCGTCTACCGCCTCGCGCACGATGGCCTGGGTCAGCACACCTGGAGTGCCCACGGCAATGCCCTCGGCGATGGTGCTGCTGCCCTGCGGCAGGTGCGTGCCCTTGATGGCATTGAACATGGCCGGGAAGCGCTCGGCCTGCACACCGATGATGCGCAGGTCCGGCTTGAGGGCCCGCGCCGCCGTGGCCATGCCGGCGATCAGCCCACCGCCGCCGACCGCGATCACCAGGGTGTCCAGATCGGGCTGTTCGGACAGCATTTCCAGCGCGATGGTGCCCTGCCCGGCCATGATGGCTTCGTCGTCGTAGGGGTGCACGAACACCAGGCCCTGCCGATCGGCCAGTGCATGGGCGTGGGCACGGGCCTCTTCCAGGGTGTCGCCGTGCAGCACCACCTCGGCGCCGAAGCCGCGGGTGCGTTCCACCTTGACCCCTGGCGTGAAGCGCGGCATGACGATCACCGCCCGCAGGCCCAGGCGCTGGGCGTGGTAGGCCACACCCTGGGCATGGTTGCCCGCGCTCATGGCCACCACGCCCCGCGAACGCTCTTCGGCAGAGAGCTGGACGAGCTTGTTGCAGGCGCCACGCTCCTTGAAGGAGGCGGTGTACTGCAGGTTCTCAAACTTGAGGAAGACCTGGCAGCCGGTGACCTGGGAGAGGGTGCGTGAGGCCACGCAGGGCGTCTGCAGGATCTGGCCCTGCAGACGCTGCGCCGCGGCACGGATAGGGTCGAGCGACATCATCGGCCGATTGTGCGTGCTCAGGGCCGGTGTGTGCAAAAGTGCCGGTCCGCCAGGCCCCGCAGGCTTGCACCACTTCCCTCGTGCACCGAGCTGCGTTATGGTCCGCGCACACACGCCACGGTGCGCACGTGCGGGCCGGGGGATCGCAGGAGTCGCCGTCATGAGCAAACGCATGCCGTTGATCGAACCGCCCGGGCTGCGGGGTGGGCCGGAGACGCGCGTCTTCTGGCCACCCGGTTTGCGCCAGGCGCCGGTGCTGGACCTCATGTGCTCGCACTTTGTCCTCACCCTGGCCGCCCGCCAGGGTCCACGGTTCAACGTGCGTCGCGACCTCAACACCCTGCTCGCGCTGGCCGGGCGGCACCTGATCTGGCCGCAAACCGTGCTGGGGCGGTTGCGGGACTTTCTGGGGCGCCGTTGCAAGGACAACGAGCTCTGGAGTGGCCACGACAGCCTCTCCACTGCCGCCTTCATGGAGCGCTACGGTGTCTGGCGCGGACCCTACGAGGAAGGCACGCTTTTTTTCTACCTGGACGAATACGCCAAGGAATCGCCCAAGGACCTGCTGTCGGTGCTGTCGGTCACGGGCGACTGGCTCGGTCAGGCGATCAAGAAGCAGAGCACGCTGGTGGAGAAGAACATCGACGCGCTGGCCAGCCTGCTGCAGCTCAACCGCGCCGAACGGGCCTTGCTGCTGTATGGCACGCTGGCGCGCTACCAGCGCGACCTGCGGGCGATTCTGGTGGAGTTCAAGGTCAGCAACGCGCCGGAGGCCTATGCGGCCATCGCCGACATTGCCGGCGTCAAGGCCAGCGAGGTGGGCGAAGCGCTGCGTGCCGGCTCGCGGCTGGAGCGCATCGGCATGGTGGAGAACCTGATCTCCGAGCACAACATCACCGACCTGGCCGACCTGATGAAGGTCAGCGAAAAGCTGCCGCCGGTGCTGATGCGAGAGTACCGCAGCGAGCGCGAGCTGATGGCGGTGTTCACCCGTCCCGCGGTGCGCACGGCGCTGGCGCTGTCCGATTTCGAGCACGTGGCCGACGACGTGCGTCTGCTGGTGGGCCTGTTGCGCGAAGCCGTGGCGCGCAAGGAGCCGGGCATCAACGTGTTGCTCTACGGTCCCCCGGGTACCGGCAAGACCGAACTCGCACGCGTGCTGGCCGCCGCCGCGGGGCTGGCGCTGTTCGAGGTGGAATACGCCGACCGTGACGGCCATGCGCTCTCCGGTCGTGACCGCTACCGGTCGCTGCAGATCGCGCAGGTGTTTCTCAAGGGCACCGCGCAATCGGCCCTGCTGTTCGACGAGGTGGAAGACGTTTTCCCGCCCATCAGCAGCGAGGCGGCGCAGCTGATGGCACGTGCCGAGCAGGTGAGCACGCCCCACAGCCACAGCGTCAGCGGCAAGGCCTGGGTCAACCAGATTCTCGAATCGAACGCCGTACCGACCCTGTGGGTGACCAACCGCATCGAGCAGATCGACCCGGCCTTCCGCCGCCGGTTTGCCTACCACCTGGAGCTCAAGGGACCGCCGCCCGGTGCCCGCGAACAGCTGGTGCGCAAAACCCTCGAAGGCGTGGCGGTGAGCGACGCGCTGGTGGCGCGTCTGACCGCGCGCAAGGGGCTGACGCCGGCCCAGATCCGCACCGCGGCACGTTTTGCGGACCTGGCCGCGACCCCTGTCAAAGGGTCGGGCCGGCGCAAGAAGACGCCCGCGCCGCCCATGCTGGACGCGCTGATCGAGCGCCAGCTGCGCAACGCCGACCAGGCCCTGGGCCGCCAGCCCGACGCGGCGGTTCGCCCCTCGCCCACGCAGTACAGCCTGGACATGCTCAACGTCGAATCGCGCTACGAGGTGCCGCGCATCGTCTCGGCGCTCAAGGCGCGTGGCCACGGCACGCTGTGCTTCCACGGCGCGCCCGGCACCGGCAAGACGGCGCTGGCCGAACACCTTGCGCGTGCGCTCGACCGGCCGCTGATGATTCGCCGCGCCAGCGACCTGGTGAGCAAATTCGTGGGCGAGACCGAGCGGCAGATGGCCGCCATGTTCCGCGAGGCCGAGGCCGAAAAGGCGGTGCTGCTGCTGGACGAGGCCGACAGCTTCCTGCAGGACCGGCGCCACGCCCAGCGCACCTACGAGGTGACCGAGGTCAACGACATGCTGCAGGGCATGGAGCGCTACAACGGCATCTTTGTGTGCACCACCAACCTGATGGACAGCATCGATCCGGCGGCGCTGCGGCGCTTCACTTTCAAGATCCGCTTCCGGCCGCTCACGCGCGAACAGCGCGAACGCATGTTCGTGGTGGAAGCGCTGGCGGGCGATGAAGCGGGCCTGACCGATGCGCTGCGCTCACGCCTGGCGATGCTGGAGCAGCTGTGCCCCGGCGACTTCGCGGCAGTCAGGCGTCAGGTCGAGATCCTGGCCGAAACGCTGGCCCCCGACGAGTTTCTGGCCCAGCTCGAGGCCGAGCACCGCATCAAGCCCGAGGTGCGGACGTCGCGGTCGATCGGTTTTCACTGAGCGCCAGCCGCGCAAAGCGCGGCAGCACCGACGCGGCGTCTGGCGTGGGCTGCAGGCGGGCGGCGATGCCCGCCGCGTCCCGACCTTCGCGGGCCAGCCGATCACCCAGCCCGTCGAGGTAGGCGCGCAAGGCGGCATCGGAAAACTCCGGGTGGAACTGCACGCCCCAGGCGCGGTCGCCGACGCGGAAGGCGTGGTGCGGTTCGTGCGCGCTGCCGGCCAGCAGCAGCGCGCCCGGCGGCAGGCGTCGGACCGACTGCCAGTGCACCGCCTGTGCGGGGAAGGTGGCGGGCAGTCCGCCCAGCAGTGGGTCGCTGGCGGCGTGGGGCTGCAACGCCACGGTGACGGTGCCGATTTCAACGCCCTCGGGATGGTGGTCCACCTCGCCACCGAGCGCATGGGCCAGCAGCTGGTGTCCATAGCAGATGCCCAGCACCGGGGTGCGCTGTCGCACGGCGGCCCGCAGCCAGGGCACCAGGGCCTCGCTCCAGGGCTCGCGCTCGCTCACCATGGCATGCGAGCCGGTGATCACGACACCGGCGAGGTCGTCGGTGACTGGTGGCACACCGGCGTGAACGGCGTCGTGCACGCGAACCTGGGCGCCGCCGGACTGCAAGCCCCGGGCGATCCAGTCTTCAAAGTCGCCCCAGCGTGCGCGGATGGCCTGGTGTGTGGAGCCAGTCTTGACGACGAGGATGGGGAGCTGCTCGGGCATGGCCCGATTTTAGGAGCCGGTCCCGGTCCGCCGGGCTCACACAAAGGCCCGCACCACCCGCAGGACTTCCTCGCCGTAGGCGGCGCGTTTTTTTTCGCCGATGCCGGAGATACCGTCCAGATCGGCCATCGATTGCGGACGTTGGGCCGCGATGGCCCGCAGCGTGGCGTCGTGGAAGATCACGAAGGCTGGCAGGTTGTGCTCGCGTGCCACCTCGGCTCGCCAGGCTTTGAGCGCTTGCAGGCATTCGCGCCCGGCCAGCGGCAGCGGTTGTCCGTCAGGCGCCACCGCGTCGCGGGCCGACGCGCGGCTGCTGCGCCTGGTGCCTTTGGATTCGGTCACCTCGCGCAGCCAGACCGGTGCTTCACCCTTGAGGATGGGGCGGGCCCCGTCGGTCAGGTGCAGGGTGTTGTAGGGCGCGTCGTCCACCCGCACCGCCTCGCGCGCGATCAGCTGGCGCAGCAGCGCGCGCCACTGGCTCTCGCTCAGGTCGGCACCAATGCCGAAGGTGCTGAGCTTGTCGTGCCCGTACTGCGTGACCTTGTCGGTCACCTTGCCGCGCAGGATGTCCATCAGGTGACCGGCGCCAAAGGCGGTGCCGCTGGCCTGCTGCACGCGGTAGATGCACGAGAGCAGCTTGCGCGCGGCTTCGGTGGCGTCGTTGAGCGCCGGTGGGTGCAGGCAGTTGTCGCAATTCATGCACTTGACCCCCCACGCTCCGCCGCTTCGCGGGTCGCTGCCCCCCCAAGGGGGGCGCGTTTCGCCTTGGGGCGGCCCGGCGGCGACACCGTCGGCTGGCTGGCCGTACTGTTCTCCAAAATAAGCGAGCAGCCGCACGCGCCGGCAGTCGCTGGCCTCGGCCAGGGCCAGCAGCGCGTCCAGCTTGCCGCGCAGCACCTGCTTGAATTCGTCGCCCGCCGGGCTCTCGTCGATCATGCGGCGCTGGTTCACCACGTCCTGCAGCCCATAGACCATCCAGGCGTCGGCCGCCTCGCCGTCGCGGCCGGCGCGGCCGGTTTCCTGGTAGTAGCCCTCGATGTTCTTGGGCATGTCCAGGTGGGCCACGAAGCGCACATCCGGCTTGTCGATGCCCATGCCAAACGCGATGGTGGCCACCATGATCAGGCCCTCTTCGCGCAGGAAGCGGTCCTGGTGCTGCTGGCGCACCTGCGCGTCCAGCCCCGCGTGATACGGCAGGGCGTTCAGCCCGTGGTCCACCAGCAGGGCCGCGACTTCCTCCACCCGCTTGCGCGACTGGCAGTAGACGATGCCCGCGTCGTGGCCTTGACCGTTCATGTGCTCGTCGCGGATGAAGCGCAGCAGTTGCTGGGTGCCGTCCTTCTTCTCGACGATGGTGTAGCGGATGTTGGGGCGGTCGAAGCTGCTGACGAAGCGGCGCGCGTCCTGCAGCTGCAGGTGCGTCACGATGTCTTCGCGCGTCAGGTCGTCGGCCGTGGCCGTCAGCGCGATGCGCGGCACCCCGGTGTAGCGTTCGTGCAGCACGGCCAGCTCGCGGTACTCGGGCCGGAAATCGTGACCCCACTGACTCACGCAGTGCGCCTCGTCGATGGCGAAAAGGCTGAGCAGCCCGCGTTCGTGCAGCGAATCGAGCAGCGCAAGGAAGCGTGGCGTGGTCAGCCGCTCGGGCGCGGCGTAGAGCATGGTGATCTCGCCCTTGAGCAGGCGGCGCTCAATCTGCTGCGCTTCGTCCTGCGTGAGGCTGGAGTTGAGGAAGGCCGCGTCCACACCCGCTTCGAGCAGCGCACCCACCTGGTCGTGCATCAGCGCGATCAGCGGCGAGACCACGATGGACACGCCGTGGCCGGCGCGCTGGCGAACGATGGCCGGGATCTGGTAACACAGGCTCTTGCCGCCCCCGGTGGGCATGAGCACCAGGGCGTCACCGCCGTCGCTGACATGCGTGACGATACCGGCCTGCGGGCCACGGAAAGCCTCGTAGCCAAAAACGGCCTGCAGAACGGCGGCGCAGGCTTCCAGCGTTTCGCCGGCTTCTGATATGTCAATCATGGTGCAGCTTCACAGCGCCGGTGGATTGGGTCGCCCGCTGGCTGGGCGCCAGCGGGTGATCCCAAGCCACCGGTCACATCTGTTCCCAGGGCAGGCCCTCGTAGCGCCAGCCGTTGAGCGACGAGCGCTTGAAGTCGTCGTTGAGGTCTCCCTCGAAACCGTGCACCACATGCGACACATCGGCAAAACCGGCGGCTTCGAGGGCTGTTCCCGCGTCCATCGTTCGCTTGCCGCTGCGGCAGATCAACAGCACCGGGCGGGTCCTGTCGCCACTGGCCTCGCGCGCCACGGCCGCCACAAAGGTGGCGGGGTCGGCGGTCAGGTCCGGGTATTCGTACCAGGCCACATGCACCACCCCGGGCGGGCGGCCGACGTAGAGCGACTCGATCTCCATGCGCACGTCCACGAACAGCGGCGGCTCCAGGCCCTGTGCGCCGCGGCGTTCGGTCTCGGCTTGCAGCCAGGTCCAGGCTTCGGTCGGGAGCAGGTGTTTCATGGGTCCCTATTGTCGGGGAGACGCCAGGGGCCATCGCCCGGCGGCATCGGGGGCTGCGCGGACCGGCTTCCTACAATCGGTGGCATGAACACGCCCGTCTACACCCGCGCCCAGGCGCTGCCCGAGATCCTGAAGCACCGCATCGCCATCCTCGACGGCGCCATGGGCACCATGATCCAGCGCTTCAAGCTGGGCGAGGCGCAGTACCGCGGCGAGCGCTTCAAGGACTTCCACAAGGACGTCAAGGGCAACAACGAGCTGCTGAGCCTGACCCGTCCCGATGTGATCCGAGACATCCATGAGGGTTACCTCGCTGCGGGCGCCGACATCATCGAGACCAATACCTTCGGCGCCACCACCATCGCGCAGGAAGACTACGACATGGCCCACCTGGCGCGCGAGATGAACGTGGCCTCGGCCCGCATCGCCCGCGAAGCCTGCGACAAATACAGCACCCCGGACAAGCCGCGCTTTGTCGCCGGCGCCCTGGGCCCCACGCCCAAGACCGCCAGCATCAGCCCCGACGTGAACGACGCCGGCGCCCGCAACGTCACATTCGAACAGCTGCGCGCTGCGTATCTGGAGCAGGTCGAAGGCCTGGTCGAAGGCGGAGCCGACCTGCTGCTGGTCGAAACCATCTTCGACACGCTCAACGCCAAGGCGGCGCTGTTCGCCATCGACGAGTTCTTTGAAAAGAGTGGCGAGCGCCTGCCGGTCATCATCAGCGGCACCGTGACCGACGCCTCCGGCCGCATCCTCAGCGGCCAGACCGTCACCGCCTTCTGGGCCAGCGTGCGCCACATCCAGCCGCTGGCCGTGGGCCTGAACTGCGCGCTGGGTGCCACGCTGATGCGCCCCTACATCCAGGAACTGGCCAAGGTCGCGGGCGACACCTTCATCAGCTGCTACCCCAACGCCGGCCTGCCCAACCCCATGAGCGACACCGGCTTCGACGAGACGCCGGACGTGACCAGCCGCCTGATCCGCGAGTTCGCGGACGAAGGGCTGGTGAACATCGTGGGCGGCTGCTGCGGCACCACGCCCCAGCACATCGGCGCGATCCACGATGCGGTCGCCAGCCAGGCGCCGCGGGCGCTGGGCCGAACCGCCGCTTTCTACCGCGAAGCGGCCTGAGCCCCGGCCGGGTCGCCGGGACCTTCCGGTTTTCCCGGAAGGTCCTTCGCGTTGTGGGGCCAGGGGCCGCCCCGCGACAATCGCGCGTCCCATCAAGGGGAGTAACCAGCCCGCCACCGGATGTTCCATCCGGCCCCGGCGGGCGGGCCATCCGTCAGTACGCGGCCGTTCGTGAATCGCCGCCGGATGTCCCGGACGGGGCGTCTCGCCCGGTTCCGGCCAGACCTTGGAGGGTGTTCTTCGTTCCGATCAACACCGTCTCCTCCGAAAAGGTCTTTCACCCATGGAAACCATTGCACCCCTGTGGCTCTGGGGCGTCTTCGTCGCCTTCGTGCTCGCCGCCCTGTTCGTCGATTTTGTCGTGCTCAAGAAGCAGGGCGCCCACGCCGTGGGCGTCAAGGAAGCGCTGAACTGGTCGCTGGCCTGGATCGGCGTGAGCTTCCTGTTCAACGGCCTGCTGTGGTGGGCCATCAAGGACACCACCGGTTCGACCGCGATCGCGAACGAAAAATCGCTGGAGTTCCTGACCGGCTACCTGATCGAAAAGAGCCTGGCGGTCGACAACATCTTCGTCTTCCTGCTGATCTTCACCTACTTCGCGGTGCCGCCGGCCTTCCAGAAACGGGTGCTGATGATCGGCATCCTGGGCGCCATCGTGCTGCGCACCATCATGATTCTGGTGGGCGCCTGGCTGCTGGAGCAGTTCCACTGGATCCTGTACGTCTTTGGCGCCTTCCTGATCCTCACCGGCATCAAGATGTGGTGGGCCGCCGGCAAGGAAGAAAGCCTGGATGACAACCCGGCGCTCAAGCTACTGCGCAAGGTCATGCCCGTGAGCAAGCAGTTTGACGGCGAGAAGTTCTTCACCGTCGAGAACGGCAAGAAGATCGCCACCCCGCTGCTGATGGTGATTGCCATGGTGGGCCTGACCGACGTGATCTTTGCGGTGGACTCGATCCCCGCCATCTTCGCCATCACCAAAGACCCGTTCATTGTGCTGACCAGCAACGTGTTCGCCATCCTGGGTCTTCGCGCCATGTTCTTCCTGCTGCAGGCCGCGGCCAGCCGCTTCCACCTGCTCAACTACGGGCTGGCGGTGATCCTGGTCTTCATCGGCAGCAAGATGATGCTGATCGACCTCTTCAAGATTCCGGTGGCCGTGTCGCTGGGCGTGGTGCTGGGCATCCTGGCCATCACCATGCTCTGGAGCGCCAAGACCGCACCGAATACCTGAGTCGGCCCTGTCTGGTTCAGAGCCGGCCCATGCGCCCGCCGCGAAAATCGGCAAACGCCTGCTGGATTTCCTGCGGCGTGTTCATCACGAAGGGCCCGTAACCCACGACGGGCTCGTCGATGGGTTCGCCGCACAGCCACAGCAGCGTGGTGTCGGCCAGGGCGGTCAGCTGCACGTCGGCGCCCGCGCGCTCGTAGACGATCATTTCCGCGTCACCGGCTTCCTGGCCGTCGGCCGTTTTCACCCGCCCCTGGTAGACCAGCGGCACCGTGGTGTGGCCTTCTGGGGCGGGCAGGGTGACGGTGTGGCCGGCCTTGAGCTGCACGTCCCAGACTTGCATGGGCGTGAAGGTCTTCGCCGGGCCGGTGGCGCCGTTGAAGGTGCCGGCGATGGGGCGCACCGTGCCGGCGGCGGCGCCGTTCACATCGGTCAGCGGCAGCGTCGGGATCTGCGCCGCGCTGATGCCCTGGTAACCGGGCGGCGCCATCTTGTCGCGCGCCGGCAGGTTCACCCACAGCTGCACCATGCGGAAGGGGCCGCCGCGGCGGGCGTAGGCCTCGCTGTGGAACTCCTCATGCACGATGCCGGCGGCGGCCGTCATCCACTGCACCTCGCCGGGGCCGATGGTGCCGCCGCCGCCGGACGAGTCGCGGTGCGTGACCTCGCCGTCGTAGACGATGGTCACGGTCTCGAACCCGCGGTGCGGGTGCGCGCCGACGCCGCGCCGCTGCGTGGTCGGCTCGAACACCACCGGGCCGCCGTAGTCGAGCATGAGGAAGGGCGAGAACGCCGCGGGGTCGTCGTGGTACGAGAAGAGGGTGCGCACCGGAAAACCGTCGCCAACCCAGTGGCCCTGCGTGTTGCGCTGGATGAATTGCACGGACTTCATCAAGGAGTCTCCTTTTGAGCGCCGATTGTCGGTCGATCAGCGACACCATGAGGCGTGAAGGGAAGCTCGCCAGCACACGCCGTGGAACCGGCTTTGCCGGGCCACTGGCGTGGTCCCCCCGGGGGGAAGCCGCGCAGCGGCGCAGGGGGGGGACAATACCGGCCATGCGCATTTCCGACCTGCGCGAGCGGCTGCAATCGCTCGGCGCCCTGCCCAAACACCAGCACCGCGTGCTCCGCCTGTGGAGCAACGCCCTGCCGCAGACGGCGGGCAAGCGGCAGATCGAGCACTTCCTGCCCGCCACGCTGCGCGCCGCGCTGCCGGCGCTCGAAGCCGAGCTGGCCGGCCTGGCGCAGCTGGCTTCGGCCCACCCCGGCGACGATGGGTCCGAACGTTTGCTGGTGAGGCTGGGCGACGGGCAGCTGGTGGAAAGCGTGCTGCTGCTGCCGGACCGCACGCCCGGCCTGTGCGTGTCCACGCAGGTCGGCTGCGCGGTGGGCTGCCGCTTCTGCATGACCGGCACCACCGGGCTGATCCGCCAGCTCGGCAGCGCCGAAATCGTGGCCCAGGTGGCGCTGGCGCGCACGCGCCGGCCGGTCAAGAAGGTGGTGTTCATGGGCATGGGCGAACCGGCCCACAACCTGGACAACGTGCTGGAGGCCATCGAGCTGCTGGGCACGGCCGGCAACATCGGCCACAAGAACCTGGTGTTCTCCACCGTGGGCGACCCGCGTGTGTTCGACGAACTGCCGCGCGGTGCGGTCAAGCCGGCGCTGGCCCTGTCGCTGCACACCACCCGCGCCGACCTGCGGCGCGACCTGCTGCCACGCGCGCCGCTGCTCACGCCCGAAGAACTGGTTGAGGCCGGCGAGGCCTACGCCCGCGCCACCGGTTACCCGATCCAGTACCAGTGGACGCTGCTGGACGGCATCAACGACAGCGACGAGGAAATCGAGGGCCTCGTGCGCCTGCTCAGCGGCAAGTACGCCATCCTCAACCTGATTCCGTACAACACCACCGAAGGCATGCCCTTCACGCGGCCGAGCTGGGAGAAGGCGGCCGACATGGCGCGCCGCCTGCACCGCCGCCACATCCTGACCAAGCTGCGCATGTCCGCCGGGCAGGACGTGGACGGCGGCTGCGGCCAGCTGCGGGCGCGGGCCGAGAAGCCGG
>JBJTNV010000006.1:0-19361 GCA_046074205.1 Hydrogenophaga sp. | reverse complement strand
CGGCGGTGGCGACACGCTGGCCGCGATTGCCAAGTACGGCATCGAGCAGGACGTGGGCTACATCTCCACTGGCGGCGGCGCCTTCCTGGAAGTGCTGGAAGGCAAGACGCTGCCGGCGTTTGAGGTGCTGGCGCGCAGGGCTGAATGATGCCCCCACGCTCCGCCGTTGCACGGGTCGCTGCCCCCCGCGGGGGCGCGATTTGCCTTGGGGCGGCCCGGCGGCAAATCCCCTGATTTTTCAATCCCACGGAGACATTCCCATGGCCCTGATTTCCCTTCGCCAACTGCTCGACCACGCGGCAGAACACAGCTATGGCCTGCCGGCCTTCAACGTCAACAACATGGAACAGGTGCAGGCCATCATGCAGGCTGCGGCCGCTGTGGACAGCCCGGTCATCCTGCAGGGCTCGGCGGGTGCACGCTCCTATGCGGGCGAGCCCTTCCTGCGGCACCTGATCGCCGCCGCGATCGAGATGTATCCGCACATTCCCGTCTGCATGCACCAGGACCACGGTGCCACGCCCGGCGTGTGCTTTCGCGCCATCCAGTCGGGCTTCAGCTCGGTGATGATGGACGGTAGCCTGCTGGCCGATGGCAAGACACCTTCAAGCTACGCATACAACGTCCAGACCACCCGGCAGGTGGTGGACCTGGCCCATGCCTGTGGTGTGTCGGTCGAAGGTGAACTGGGTTGCCTGGGCTCGCTGGAAACCGGCAAGGCCGGCGAGGAAGACGGCCACGGCGCCGAAGGTGTGCTGGACCACTCGTCCTTGCTGACCGATCCGGACGAGGCAGCCGACTTTGTGCAGAAGACCCAGGTGGACGCGCTGGCGATTGCGATCGGCACCAGCCACGGCGCCTACAAGTTCAGCAGCAAACCCAGCGGCAAGGTGCTGCGCATCGACCGTGTGCGCGAGATCCACCAGCGCATTCCCAACGTGCACCTGGTGATGCACGGCAGCTCCAGCGTGCCGGAAGACTGGCTGGCCATCATCAACCAGTACGGTGGCGACATGGGCCAGACCTACGGCGTGCCGGTCGAAGAGATCGTGGAAGGCATCCGGAACGGCGTGCGCAAGGTCAACATCGACACCGACCTGCGCATGGCCAGCACCGGCGCCATTCGCAAGCACCTGGCCGAAGACCGCCAGAATTTCGACCCGCGCAAGTTCTACAAGGAAGCGACCAAGGCCATGCAGGCGATCTGCGCGGCGCGCTACGAAGCCTTCGGCTCGGCCGGCATGGCCAGCAGGATCACTACGGTGCACAGCCTTGAAGCCATGCAGAAGCGCTATGACAAAGGCGAACTGGCCGCCAAAGTGGCCTGATGCCTCCGCGCGTGCGGAGCTGCCCGCGGGACACGGGGCAAAGCGGCCGCTGCGGTAGATTGCGGGCATGACCCGCTCCCTGCACGCCGACCCCGCCGTCATCGATTCGCGCCAGGCCGCCTGGCGGCTGCTCGTGGCGCTGGGTCTGGTGGTGCTGGGCAACAGCAGCATGTACGTGGTGTCGGTGGTGCTGCCGACGGTGCAGACCGAGTTCGGCATCGACCGCGCCAGCGCCTCGCTGCCCTACACCTTCATGATGGTGTGCCTCGGCATCGGCGGCATCTGGACCGGCCGCATGGCCGACCGCCACGGCCTGATGAAGGTGCTCTGGGTGGGCGCGCTGGCGGTGGCGGGCGGTTTCCTGTGGGCCGCGCAGTCAGGCAGCATCTGGATCTTCGGCCTCGCGCATGGCCTGCTCGGCCTGCTCGGTGGCGCCTCCACTTTCGCACCGCTGCTGGCCGACACCTCGCAATGGTGGAACCGGCGGCGCGGCATCGCGGTGGCGATCTGCGCCAGTGGCAACTACATCGCCGGTGCGCTCTGGCCGCCGCTGGTGCAGCACGGCATCGAGACCATCGGCTGGCGCCCTACTTACACGATCATGGGCCTGGTCTGCGGCCTGGGCATGCTGGCGCTGTCGGGCCTGATGCGTCAGCGGCCACCGCTGGCGCTACCGGTGGAGGTGAACGTGGCAGGCACTGCGCCGGCCACCGACCGCAGCCGGCCTTTCGGTCTGAGCCCGTCGAGTGCACAGTGGCTGCTGTGTGTGGCCGGGGTGGGCTGCTGCGTGGCGATGTCGATGCCGCAGGTGCACATCGTGGCCTACTGCACCGACCTGGGTTTTGGCGCGGCGCGCGGTGCCGAGATGCTCTCGCTGATGCTGGCCAGCGGCATCGTCAGCCGGCTCGTCTCGGGCTTCATCTGCGACCGCATCGGCGGCATCCGCACGCTGCTGCTCGGCTCGGCGCTGCAGGGCGTGGCCCTGCTGCTGTTCCTGCCGTTTGACGGCATGGTGCCGCTGTACGTGATCTCGGCGCTGTTTGGCCTGTTCCAGGGCGGCATCGTGCCGTCCTACGCCATCATCGTGCGCGAGCATTTCGCGCTGCACGAGGTGGGCGCGCGGGTCGGCGCGGTGATCATGGCCACGCTGGTCGGCATGGCGCTGGGGGGCTGGCTCTCGGGCTGGATCTTCGACATGACGGGCAGTTACGACGCCGCCTTCATCAATGGCATCGCCTGGAACCTGCTGAACCTTGCGATCGCCGGCTGGCTGTACCTGAGGCTGCGGGCCGTCCCGGCGTGAAGTGTCTCTGTCGAGGATGCGGTGGAACCGGCTTTGCCGGGCCGCACGCATCGCCCCCTGGGGGGTGACGCGCTGCAAGCGCGGCGCGGGGGGTGCCTTATTTGCCGCTCACGTATTCGGCCACCGCCGCCATTTCCAGTTCGGTCATCTTCTCCGCCACGACGTGCATCACCGCGTTGTCGTTCGTCCGATCCCGTTTGTTGAACGACTTGAGCTGGGTGTGGATGTAACCGGAGAACTGTCCGGCCAGACGCGGCAGGTTGGCTGCGCCTTCCGCGTTGATGCCGTGGCAACTCACGCAGGCAGGGACCCCGCTGAATTTGTTCCCGTTGTGGTAGAGGTACTGGCCCATGGTGGCCAGCAGAGGTTCCTTGGGCTCTTCCCGCGGGTGGCTCATTTTTTCGTAATGGCGCCCCAGCGCGACCATTTCGTCGGGCGTGAGTTTGCTCACCATCTCGGCCATGGCCGTGCTCTTGCGCTGCCCGCTCTTGAATGCCGTGAGCTGTTTGGCGATGTATTCGGCGTGCTGGCCAGCCAGCCGTGGAAAGACTTCACTGGTGGATTCGCCGTTCATGCCATGGCACAGGAAGCAGGAGCCCCCGGCGATTTTTTTGGCCCGGGCGTCGTCGGCTGGGGCCCATGCCGAGGCGCTGGCCAGCGTCATGAGCGCGAGGAGGGTGAGTCGGGTGGCCTTCATTGCATAACCTCTGACTGGTTTTTTTGCGAAAAAAAACGCCCCGATGAGACACCGGGGCGCTGCGGTAGAGCATCAGGCCAGCGTATCGGCCCAGATGTTGCGTGCCCAGGCATGGGCGTAGCGACCTTCCAGCTCGCTGGCGGCCACGGAGACACCACCCGAGCCCGGCACGGTCAGCATGGTCTTCTTCTCGGCGTCGTAGCGGTGCACGCTGGCCACGTGTACCACGTCTTCGTCGGTCACGAAGCTGTAGCAGGTGTTGGCGTAGATCGGCAGCTGCGGCGGCTCCTTGCCCTGCAGCAGGGCGACCACGGCGGCGGCACAGGTCTTGCCGTGCTGGTTGGCCATGTGGCCGGACTTGGGCATGCCTGGGGCGATCTGGATCGAATCGCCGAGCACGTGGATGTTCTTCGCGGCCTTGGATTCGAAGGTCAGGAAGTCCACCTCGCACCAGCGCGCGTTGGCGGTGGCCAGGCCGGCCTTGACAGCCAGGTCACCGGCACGCATGGCGGGCACCACGTTCGCCACGGCAGCCTTGAAGTCGTCGTTGAATTCGAACTTGAGGGTGTTGGTGGCGGCGTCCACATCGGTCACGCGGTGCTTGGGGCGGTACTCGATCATGCCGTCGTAGTGATCCTTCCAGGCCTTCATGAACAGGCCCTTCTTCGACTGGATGTCGTCGTTGGCGTCGAAGATCACGACCTTGCTCTTGGGCTTGGCCTTCTTGAAGTAGTTGGCCACCATGCAGGCGCGCTCGTACGGGCCGGGCGGGCAGCGGTACGGGGCCAGCGGGATGGACAGCGCGTAGACGCCGCCGTCGGGCATGGCTTCCAGCTGCTTGCGCAGCGCCACGGTCTGGGCGCCGGCCTTCCAGGCGTGCAGCACCTTGTCCTTGGCGCCGTCTTTGGCCATGCCGGGCAGGGTCTCCCACATGAAGTCCACGCCGGGCGAAAGGATCAGGCGGTCGTAAGGCAGCTCGCCGCCGCTGGCCAGTTTGACCATGCGCTTTTCTGCATCGATGCTGGTGACCATGTCCTTGACCACCTTCACGCCGTGGCGCTTGCCCAGGTTGTCGTAGGGCGTGGTGACGTCGGCGATGGTCTTGCTGCCCTGGATGACCAGGTTGGAGATGGGGCAGGAGACGAAGGCTGCATTCGGTTCGACCAGGGTCACGTCAATGCCGTGGTCGGAGAACAGGCGCACATATTTCGCGGCGGTGGCGCCACCGTAGCCACCACCGACGACCACCACCTTGGCGCCGCTGCCGCCAGCGGCGCAGCCACCGAGCAGACCCAGACCAGCCACCGCCGAACCGGCGCCCAGCGTTTGAACGAATTGACGACGTTGCATCATGGTGCGGTCTCCTTATTTCTTGAGGCTGGCGAAGTAGGCGGCCAGCTGTTGCAGCTGTTCGTCGGTGTAGCCCTTGCTGAGCTGATGCATGATGGTTGCGGGCTTCTTGCCACTCTTGAAGTCCAGCATTTTCTGCAGCAGTTCGTCCTTGTCCTTGCCGGCCAGGGACTCCATGCCGGGCTCGGCCTTGCCCATGGTGCCGTGGCAATTGGCACAGGCAGCTGCCCAGACGCGGATCTGGCTGACCTCGGCCTGCGCGCCGATGGCGGCTGCGAGCAGGGCGCTGGCGACCAGTGTGTGTTTCATCGGGATCATCGTTGCTCCTTCCGGTGGTGATGCGACAGCCTTAACGATAGTGGATAAGACCGCGCCTGGTAAACATCAATACTTACGCATATTTGGATGTCAACCGATGTTAGCCGCAGCAGTGACTGCACCGGGCGCGTGAAAACCCCGACGGTCCGTGTCAGGCCGGCGCAAGGCGTGCAAGGTTTGGTTTTCCCCGCGTTGGCGTTGTCTGCTGTCAGCCTGGTGTGGGTGATGCGGGTTTACACTAATCTGTATATAGGCAATCAATCATATAGTTGATTGATGTTGGTCAGGCCCTTCAGGAGACAACGCAGTGGATGACATGCACGAGGTGTTCGAGTCGGTGGCGCGCTATTTCAGCGTGCTCGGCGAACCCACGCGCTTGCGCATCCTGCACGCGTTGTGCCGCGAAGAACGCTGTGTCAACGACATCATCAAGGTGACCGGGATGGCGCAGGCGAATGTGTCCCGCCACCTCGGCCTGATGTACCAGGCGGGTCTGTTGGTGCGCCGCCGCGAAGGCACCCAGATCTTCTACCGCGTGGCCGATCCCCTGTATGTCGAGTTGTGCCGCACCGTGACCGCCCAGGTCCTCGGGCGGGCCGAAGCCGGCCGGTTTGCTCCGGGCGGTGACGGCTTTGCGGGCATGGCTTTGTCCCATGCTGTGGCCGAAGGGCTGCAGGTCAAACGAAATCCCCCTGCCAACCAGAAGGAAGAAGCAAGTGTCTAAAGACCTGAGCGACGTGATCGGACGCGTTCTCCCCGCGCCCGAAAATTTTCTGAGCGCCGAACAGCTGGAACAGGCCCGCAAGGCCCGTCGCAGTTTCATGGGCAAAGCCCTGGCCATGGGCGCTGGTGCGGTCGCGGCTGCGGGTGCCAGCACCCGTGCCATGGCCGCCGGCGCAGACGGTGAGGATGCCATCCTCAAACTGCCCGAGCACAGCACGGGCCTGGGCATGCCTGTCGCCATGGACCCCGGCTACGGTCAGCCCAGCAAATGGGAAACCAACCTTCGCCGTCGCCAGAGCCCGGGCCTGACCCGGGTGGACCAGGCCTCGGTGAGCTTCACGCCCTTGCAGGGCCTGTTCGGCATCATCACGCCCAGCGGCCTGCACTTCGAGCGTCACCACCAGGGCTGGTGGGACATCGATCCGTCCAAACATCGCCTGATGATCAACGGTCTGGTCAAGCGCCAGCGCGTCTTCACCATGGATGACCTGATGCGTTTGCCCAGCGTCTCGCGCATCCACTTCATCGAATGCGGCGCCAACACGGCCACCGAATGGGGCAACGTGGCTGTGCCGACGGTGCAGTACACGCATGGCATGGTCAGCTGCTCGGAGTTCACCGGTGTGCTGCTGTCCACGCTGCTGGAGATGTGTGGCATCGACAAGAAGGCGGCGAAGTATGTGCTGGCCGAAGGTGCCGACGGCTCTTCGATGACCCGCACCATCGACATCGAACGGGCAATGGATGACGTGATCGTGGCCTGGGCCATGAACGGCGAGATGCTGCGCCCCGAAAACGGCTACCCGCTGCGCCTGGTGGTGCCGGGCATTCAGGGCGTGAGCTGGGTCAAGTACCTGCGCCGCATCGAGGTGGGTGACCAGAAGTACGCCGCCAAGGACGAGGCCGTGCACTACATCGACCACATGCCCGATGGCACGCACCGCCAGTACACCGGGATCCAGGAGTGCAAGTCGGTGATCACCACACCGTCGGCCGGCCAGACGCTGCTGGACAAGGGCTACTACAACGTGACCGGTCTGGCCTGGTCGGGCCGCGGCACGATCAAGCGCGTCGATGTGAGCGTGGATGGTGGCCGCAACTGGCGCAGCGCACGACTGGAAGGCCCGGTGCTGCCCAAAGCCATGACGCGTTTCAACATCGACTGGGTGTGGGATGGCAAGCCTGCCATCCTGCAGGCCCGCGCGGTCGACAGCACCGGCTACGTGCAGCCCAAGATCAACCAGCTGCGTGCCGTGCGCGGCACCCGCTCCGTCTATCACCAGAACGCCATCCAGAGCTGGCTGGTGTCCGAAAACGGTGAAGTCTCCAACGTGCAGGTGTACTGATGAAATTCCTCTTCAAGCTTTCCCGTCAGGCGGCGCTTGTGGCCGCCACCGTCTGCGCGTTGAGCGCCGGTTCCGCGTTCGCACAGGGCCAGCCGTGGGCCGACATTGGTCGCAACGCCACCGCTGCCGAAGTCAAGGCCTGGGACATTGATGTCCGCCCCGACTTCAAAGGCCTGCCCAAGGGCGCCGGTTCGGTGCAGCTGGGTGAAACCGTCTGGCTGGCGCGCTGCGCGTCCTGCCATGGCGACTTCGGTGAGTCCAACGAGGTGTTCACGCCGATCATCGGTGGTACCACCCAGAAGGACATCGAAACCGGTCGTGTGGCCGGTTTGGTCGAGGGTGCCAGGAGCACGGCACCGCAGAAGACGACCATCATGAAAGTGGCCACGGTCTCGACGCTGTGGGATTACATCAACCGTGCGATGCCCTGGAACAACCCCAAGACCCTGTCGGCAGATGAGGTCTTCGGTGTGGTCGCCTACCTGCTGAGCCTGGCGGAGGTGGTGCCGGGCGACTATGTGCTGAGCGACCAGAACATCGCCGACGTACAAAAGCGCATGCCCAACCGCAACGGCATGGTCTTCCATGAGCCGCTGTGGAAAGTCAACGGCAAGGGTGATGTGAAGAACGTCGCCTGCATGAAGGACTGTGCGGTCGATCCGAAGGTGCATTCCTTCCTGCCCGCTTTTGCCCGTGACGCCCACGGCAACATCCAGCAGCAAAACCGTGTGATCGGTCCGGTGCGGGGGGCCGACACCACCCAGCCGCCGCCCAAGGCGCTGATCAGCTCTGCGCCAGCTGCCACCGTGGCGCCCGCTGCTCCCGCAGCCTCGGCCGGTGCGAACGTCAACAACCTGCTGGCGGCCAACGCCTGCACGGCTTGCCATGGCGTGAAGAACAAGATCGTCGGCCCGGCCTTCACGGAAATCGCCGCCAAACACAAGGGCAAGGCCGATCTGGAAGGGTACCTTGCCGGCAAGATCCGCTCCGGTGGATCGGGCGTGTACGGTGCGGTGCCCATGCCGCCGCAACCGCAGGTCAGCGATGCAGACGCCCGGCGCATCGCCGCCTGGATCATTGCCGGTCCCAAGTGAGCGGGGCTTGCCCCGGCTCATTCCGGCATGAATCCATTCTGAATATAGGCAAGTACTCGTAATCCCCAGCCGCTCAAGAACCGAGGAGAACTTAAGCTATGAGCATGATTGTCAAACGGATTGTTCTGGCCGCTGCCGCCGCCACTGCCAGCCTGGGCGCATACGCAGTGGACGCTGCCGCCGCCAAGGCTCTGGCCTCCAAGAGCGCCTGCCTGGCTTGCCACGCGGCCGACAGGAAGCTGGTGGGGCCGTCCTACAAGGACGTGGCGGCCAAGCACCAGGGCCAGGCCGACGCCGTGGCCAAGGTGGCCGCCCGCATCAAGTCGGGTGGTTCCGGCCTGTACGGAGCGGTTCCAATGCCGCCGCAACCCAATCTCAAGGACGACGAGCTCAAGCTGCTCGCCGAGTGGGTGCTGGCAGGCGCTCCCGACAAGTAAACTCCCCACCGTATCTTTTTCAACAGGAGATTCTCATGCAATCCACCCGTCGCGACGCCATCAAGACCACCGGCGCCTTCGCCACCCTGGTCTCACTGGGCATCATCACCCAGGCCCAGGCCAACGCTGCCGTCACGCACGACAGCTTCGCTGTCAAAACCCTCGAAGACGCCCTCAAGGCCATCGGCGGCCAGGCCGCCTCGAATGACCAGGTCAGTGTCGTGTCCCCCGACATTGCCGAAAACGGGGCTGTGGTGCCTGTCGGTGCCACCAGCAAGCTGCCCAACACCACCGAGATGTACCTGATCGTCGAGAAGAACCCGACCCCCCTGTCGGCCGCTTTCATGATCCCCGCCGGTACCGAAGCTGACGTGCAGACCCGTCTGAAGATGGGCCAGAGCACCAACGTGATCGCCGTGGTCAAGGCCGACGGCAAGCTGTACTCGGCCACCAAGGAAACCAAAGTGACGCTGGGCGGTTGCGGCGGCTGATGCCCGCGCCGTTTCCCGACGTTTCCCATACCCCCATTTTTTGAACAGTTAGGAGTCCATCATGGCTGATCCGATGCGCATCCGTGCCGGCCTGTCCGGCGATACCACCACCGTCCGCGTGCTGATGTCCCACCCCATGGAACCCGGTACCCGCAAGGACGCTTCCGGCGCCCTGGTGCCAGCCCACTTCATCAAAGACGTGGAAGCCACCCACAACGGCAAGTCCGTGCTCAAGGCCATGTTCAGCGGCTCCGTGTCGCAGAACCCGTTCCTGTCCTTCAAGTTCAAGGGCGGCGCCAAGGGTGACAAGGTCATCGTCAAGTGGACCGACAACAAGGGTGACGCCCGCACCGACGAAGCCGTGATCGCCTGATCCCGGTCCGATCGTGCACGGCCAGCCACGCAAGTCGCTGGCCGTTTTTGATTTTCAACCACCAGAAGAAGGAGACCCCCAGATGAAACATTCCGTGGCCATTCGCCATGCGTTCGTGGCAGCCGCGCTGATCGCGGGCGCGGGTGTCGCCAGCGCACAAGGCAACGCAGCGCTGGACGGCATCGCCAAATACCGTGAAATGCTGCAGGACGGCAACCCGGCCGACCTCTTCGAAATGAAGGGCGAGGAACTGTGGAAGCAAAAGCGCGGCCCCAAGAACGTGTCGATGGAGCAATGCGATCTGGGCAAAGGGCCTGGTGTGGTCACGGGTGCGTTTGTCGAACTGCCGCGTTTGTTCAAGGACACCGGCAAGGTGATGGACCTGGAGACGCGTCTGATCCATTGCATGGTGACCCTGCAGGGCTTCGATGAGGCCGCGCTGTACAAGGCCGCTCCTGCCATCGGCCGGGGCGAAGGTGCCAACCTGGTGGCGATGACCACGTATGTCAGTGCTGCATCCAAAGGCCTGCGCTTCAACCTGCCCAACAACACCGCGCAGGAACAGACCATGTACGAAGTGGGCAAGCGCCTGTTCTTTCAGCGCGGTGGCCCGCACGACTTCGCCTGTTCGTCCTGTCACGGCGTGGATGGCGGACGCATCCGCCTGCAAGACCTGCCCAATCTGACCAAGAACCCGGGCGACGGCGTGGGCGTGGCCGCCTGGCCGGCCTACCGAGTGTCGAACTCGCAGATGTGGACCATGCAGAAGCGCCTGAACGACTGCTATCGCCAGCAGCGCTTTCCCGAGCCGAAATTCGGCAGCGACGCGACCATTGCACTGGGGGTGTACATGGGCGTGAACGCCAAGGGCGCCGAGTCCATCGTGCCGGCCATCAAGCGCTGATCAGCAGGAGACCACAACATGAAAAAGACCTTTGCATACGCACTGCTGCCCCTGGCTGCCATCGCATTGAGTGCCTGCTCCGGCATCGGTGGCGCCGACTACGACAAGGTCCATGCCGATGTCGTCAAGGCCTCGTTCCAGCCCAACGGGATTGCCACGCTGGACTATCTGGTGCAGGACGAGTCGAACCGCCTGTGCAGCGCGGCCGACGTGGCGGGCAAGCCGCTGGACGAGAAAACCGCCAAAGCCATCGAAGCAGCGGCGCTCAAAACCATCAGGATGCCCAGCGACGGCAAGTTCCTCGGTGACTGGAAAAAGGGTGAAGCCATTGCCCAGAGCGGGCGTGGCCTGACCTGGACCGACGATGCCAAGACGGTCAATGGTGGCAATTGCTACAACTGCCACCAGATCACCAAGGAAGAAATCTCCTTTGGCAATCTGGGCCCCAGCCTCTACCACTACGGCAAGCTGCGCGGCGTGACCGACCCCGACAGCCCGCAGGCCAAGGCCATCGTCGAGTACACCTGGGGCAAGCTCTGGAACTCCCGCGCCTACAACGCCTGCTCGCAGATGCCGCGCGCAGGACACAAGGGGATCCTGAGCGAACAGAACCTCAAGGACGTGATGGCCCTGTTGCTGGACCCGAACTCGCCCGTCAACAAATAAGGCCCTCCGGGCGCACAGGTGGCCAAGCCTGTGTGCCCCTTGCGGGTTCCGGGATGCCGGGGCCCGCAAGTCACCAAAAAAAATTTGGCGCAAATATCAGCGATCAATTGAAAAGGAATGTTTATGAGCTTCAGTCGTCGTGAATTCATGCAGGTGCTGGCCGTGGCGAGCGCGGGTGGCATGGCCCTGGACCACAAGGATGTGCTGGCCGGCAAACCCGGTGCCGCCATGAAGATGTACGACCTGCCGAAGTTCGGCAACGTCAGCTTCCTGCACTTCACCGACTGCCACGCGCAGCTGTTGCCCATTTACTTCCGCGAACCGAATGTGAACCTGGGTGTGTCCGAGGCGCTGGGGCGTCCGCCGCACATCGTGGGCGAACAGCTGCTCAAGCACTTCAAGATCCGCCCCAACACGGCCGAGGCCCATGCCTTTACCTACCTGAACTTCGAGAAAGCCGCTCGCACTTACGGCAAGGTCGGCGGCTTTGCACACCTGGCCACGCTGGTGAAGATGCTGCGCGCCAGCCGACCGCATGCCATGCTGCTCGATGGCGGCGACACCTGGCAGGGCAGCGCCACCGCGCTGTGGACCAACGGCCAGGACATGGTGGATGCCTGCAAGCTGCTGGGCGTCAACGCCATGTGCCCGCACTGGGAATTCACGCTGGGTGAAGAGCGCGTCAAGGAAATCGTCGAGAAGGATTTCGCCGGCCAGCTCGATTTCCTGGCGCAGAACGTCAAGACCAACGATTTCGGTGACCCGGTGTTCAAGCCCTACGTCATCAAGGAAATGAATGGCGTGCCGGTGGCCGTGATTGGCCAGGCCTTCCCGTACACGCCCATTGCCAACCCGCGTTACATGGTGCCCAACTGGGCGTTCGGCATCCAGGACGACAACATGCAGAAGATGGTCGACGAGGTGCGCGCCAAAGGTGCGCAGGCCGTGGTCGTCATCTCGCACAACGGCATGGACGTGGACATCAAGATGGCCTCGCGCGTGACCGGCATCGACGCGATTCTCGGTGGCCACACGCACGACGGCATGCCCGCTCCCATCGTGGTCAAGAACGCCAGGGGACAGACCCTGGTGACCAACGCCGGTTCCAACAGCAAGTTCCTTGGCGTGCTCGACTTCGACGTGCGTGGCGGCAAGGTGCAGGACTTCCGCTACAAGCTGCTGCCCGTGTTCGCCAACCTGCTGCCGGCCGATGCCGGCATGCAGGCGTACATCGACAAGGTACGCGCACCCTACAAGGCCAAACTGGACGAGACACTGGCCGTGTCCGAAGGTCTGCTCTACCGCCGTGGCAACTTCAATGGCTCGTGGGACCAGCTCATCGTGGACGCGCTGATGGAGGTCAAGGGCGCCGACATGGCCTTCTCGCCGGGCTTCCGCTGGGGCACCACCATCCTGCCGGGCCAGGCCATCACGCGTGAACTGATGATGGACCAGGTGGCCATCACCTACCCGGCCAGCACGCTGACCGAGATGACCGGCGAGACCATCAAGACCGTGATGGAGGATGTTTGCGACAACCTTTTCAACCCTGACCCGTATTACCAGCAGGGCGGCGACATGGTGCGCGTGGGCGGCATGACCTACACCTGCGATCCCATGGCAGCGGCTGGCAAGCGCATCAACAACATGATGCTCCATGGCAAGCCTGTCGAGGCTGGCAAGACTTACAAGGTCGCTGGCTGGGCGCCGGTCGCCGAGGGTGCCCAGGGCGAGCCGATCTGGGACGTCATGGAAGCCTATTTCAAGAACCACAAGACCATCACACCCCGCAAGATCAACACGCCCAAGCTGGTGGGCATGCAGGGTAACCCGGGCATGGTCGTCTGAGGCCGGCGAGCCGCTGGTGCGGTGATGGCGCGTCACCGCACAGCCCTTGCGGTGACGCTGGCGGCATCCGCCGTCCGTGCACAATGCGGCGATGCGTCACCGGCTCCCATACCTCCTCCTGCTGGGTCTGACCTTCGGTGTGCAGGGTCGTGCAGAGCCGTCCCTGCGGTGCGAGCTGAGCTACGGCGGTCATGCGCAGACCGTCACCGCCCGTCCCGTGTCCGACCCCTACGCCGTGCCCTCGGTCGATATCGCCGGCCGATTTCTGTTCAAGCCGGTCCTCGTCGGTGAGGGGGAGCGGCTTCGGCGTGTCCTCGTTTACGTATACCGGCAGGCGCCAGAGCGTGCGGTACTCATCCAGCAGGCCAAGTTCCTGCCGCCGTTTCCACGTGCTGACGCGAACGGCCAGTGGCCGCTGACCGGACGGCAGTACCTCTACGCCGGCGAGCTGGAGCGGGAGCTGATGTACCAGTGTGTGCTGGAAGGCCTGCGCCCATGATCCGCGCCATCCTGATCCTGTTGCTGTGCGGAGCGTTCTCCCACGCGCGCGCGGCGGGCCTGTCCCTGGTGTTCGCCGGTGACACCACGCTGGACGACGCCCCTGGCGAGCTGATCGAGCGTGGCGGTGATCCGCTGGCGAAGGTGGCGCACCTGTTTCAGGGAGCGGACATCCGCCTGGTCAACCTGGAATGCGTGGTCTCAACCACCGGTTCGCCAGGCGACAAGGTGTTCACTTTCCGCGCCCATCCGCGGGTGTTGCCGGTGCTGCGCCGGCATGTGGATGCGGTGACCCTGGCCAATAACCATTCCGGTGACTACGGGCGAGAGGCATTTGCCGACATGCTGGGGCTGCTGGACCGTCACGGCATCCGTCAGGTCGGTGGTGGCCGCCATCTGGCCGAGGCCCACCACCCGCTGCTGCTGGAACGGCAGGGCTTGCGTGTGGCGCTGCTGAGCTACAACGAATTCATGCCGCGCAGTTTCGAGGCCGACCACAACGCGCCAGGCATCGCCTGGAGCGAGGACGAACAGGTGGCCGAGGACGTGGCGAAGGCCCGCTCCCTGCACCGGGCGGATCTGGTGCTGGCGTTCATGCACTGGGGCTGGGAAAACGAGCCGAAGGCCAACGCCCGCCAGCGCCAGCTGGCGCGCCTGATCCTGAACGCGGGCGCCGATGCGGTGATCGGCGGTCACCCGCACGTCACGCAGGACATCGAGATCCTGCAGGGCAAACCGGTGATTTACAGCGTGGGCAATTTGGTCATGAAGGAGACCGACAATGCGGCGCAGCGTCAGGCCTGGGTGCTGCAACTGGGCCTGGACCGCCAGGGTGTGAGCAGCCTGCAAGCCCACCCGGTGCGGCTGGACATGGACGGCATACCGGCTCCGGCGCCCGACCTGCCTTCACCGTGCTGGCGCCGCGGTGCCCTGCAGGTCAGCACCTGTTCCAGCCGCTGACAGCGCCAGAAAAAACCCCGCAGGGCTTGCGCGCTGCGGGGTTTTGGGACTGGTGCCGGAGAGAGGAGTCGAACCCCCGACCTTCTCATTACGAATGAGCTGCTCTACCAACTGAGCTACACCGGCGAAGCCGTGGATTCTAGCAAATCCACCTCAGCTTTTGACCGCATCGGCCTCGAGGTGGTATTGGGTGACGCGCTCCACTTCGTTCCTCGATCCCAGAATGACCGCCACGCGCTGGTGCAGCTTTTCGGGCTGCACGTCCAGGATGCGCTGGCGTCCGTTGGAGGCTGCTCCACCGGCCTGTTCGACCAGCCAGCCCATCGGATTGGCTTCGTACATCAGGCGCAGCTTGCCCGCTTTTTCGGGTTCACGTTTGTCCCAGGGGTACATGAAGATGCCGCCGCGCGTGAGGATGCGGTGCACATCGGCCACCATCGAGGCGATCCAGCGCATGTTGAAGTCCTTGCCGCGAGGGCCTTCCTTGCCGGCCAGGCATTCGTCCACGTAGCGCCGTACCGGCGCGTCCCAATGGCGCATGTTGCTCATGTTGATCGCAAATTCCTTGGTGTCGGGAGGAATCTGCACGTGTTCCCGGGTCAGCACGAAGGAGCCTTGCTCGCGGTCCAGCGTGAACATGGCCACGCCGTCGCCCACGGTCAGCACCAGGGTGGTCTGCGGACCATACACACAGTAGCCGGCGGCCACCTGCCGGGCGCCGGGCTGCAGGAAATCCTGTTCGCACACGCCGGGACTGCCCTCGGGCTTTCGGAGCACGCTGAAGATGGTGCCGATGCTGACATTGACGTCGATGTTGGACGAACCGTCGAGCGGATCGAACATCAGCAGGTATTCGCCCTGCGGGTAGCGGTTGGGCACCACGTAGATGCTGTCCATCTCCTCGCTGGCCATGGCCGCCAGGTGACCGCCCCATTCATTGGCCTCGATCAACACTTCGTTGGCGATGATGTCCAGCTTCTTCTGCATTTCACCTTGCACGTTCTCGGTGTCGGCTGCGCCCATCACGTCGCCCAGGTCACCCTTGTTGACGGCCTGGCTGATGTGCTTGCAGGCGCGTGCCACCACCTCCAGCAGCAGGCGCAGGTCGCCAGGGATGTGGCCGTCGACGCGTTGCTGTTCGACGAGGTAGCGGGTCAGCGAGATGCGTTTGCTCATGGGGTGCTTCCGGTGAGGGGCGGGTTCAGGCGTCGGCGAGGGCGCGGGTGACCACCTCGCGCACGTCGTTGCTCAGGTCGGTCTTGGCGGCAACGCGCGCGATGGCTTCACGTGCGGCGCTGCGGTAGGGCTCGGCCAGCTTTTTCCATCGGTCCAGTGCGCGTGCCAGACGTGCCGCTACTTGCGGGTTGAAGGCATCGATCTCGATCACGCGCTCGCTCCAGAACACGTAGCCGGCGGCATCCGGGCGGTGAAAAGCCCCCGGGTTGGCGTTGCAGTAGCTGAAGATGACGCTGCGGGCGCGGTTGGGGTTCTTGAGATGGAAGTCGGGATGCAGCAGCAGCTGACGCACCTGCGGGAGGACGTGGCCGCCCCGGTCGGGTGCACCGGCCTGGAGTGCGAACCACTTGTCCAGCACCAGGGCTTCCGTCTGGAACAGACGGTGGAACCGTTGCAGCGCATCGTGCGCCAGCGGATGGCCGCTGGCGACGAGTGCCGACAGCGCGTTGAAGCGATCGGTCATGTTGCCGGCTTCCTTGACGCGCTGGTAAGCCTTTCCCGGCCAGACCGGGTGGCCGTTCTCCCGGGCAGCCAGACACAGCATGTGCAGCGCCATGCTGGCCAGCGCACGACGCCCGGTGCTGAGCGGGTCGGGGCGGTAGGCTCCGTTTTCACGGTGCTGCTCCCAGGCCCACACCCAGTCGTCGTGCAGCGCATGGGCCAGCTGTTCACGCATGGCCTCGCGCACCGCATGGATGCGCTGCGGGTCCACTTCGGCCAGCTGTTCGGCCATGTAGGTCTCGCTGGGCAGCGTGAGGACCAGTTCCTTGAAGGCAGCGTCCAGTGCCGGGTGGTGCAGCACCTCGCGCAGGGCCTGGATCACCGGTGTGTCCAGCGGCGCGTGCACCGGGGCATCGGTCTGCACCGCTTGCAGTGCCCGTCGCAGCACCAGGCGTTGGCCCGCCTCCCAGCGGTTGAACGGATCATTGTCATGGGCCAGCAAGTGCAGCAGCTGTGCATCGCTGAAGTCGGTCTCCAGCATCACCGGTGCCGAGAAACCGCGCAGCAGCGACGGCACCGGCTCGACGTCGACGTTCTCAAACACAAAATGCTGTTGACTGGCGTCCAGCACCAGCAGCCGGGTGCCCTCCTGGGGGGAAGCCTCGCCTGCCAGCTGCAGCGGAAGGTCGCGGCCTTGCGCGTCCAGCAGGCCCAGCGTCACCGGGATGACGAAGGCTTGCTTCTCGGCCTGGCCTGGGGAGGGCGGGCAGCTTTGCGACAGCGTCAGGGTGTAGCGGCGGTTGGCAGCGTCGAATGTGCCGCTGGCGCGCACGCGCGGCGTGCCGGCCTGGCTGTACCAACGCTTGAACGCCGGCAGGCGGCGCGTGAGCTCGCTGTCCGGGTTGGCATCGGCCATGGCCTGGGCGAAGTCGTCACAGGTCACGGCCTGTCCGTCATGGCGTTCGAAGTACAGCTTCATGCCGGCGGCAAAGCCTGCGCGACCCACCAGGGTCTGCATCATGCGCACGACCTCGGCACCCTTTTCGTAGATGGTGACGGTGTAGAAGTTGTTGATCTCGACGTAGCTGTCGGGCCGCACCGGGTGGGCCATGGGGCCGGCGTCTTCGGGGAACTGGGCGGTGCGCAGCACGCGCACGTCTTCGATGCGCTTGACCGCGCGCGCCGAGGGTTCGGCGCACAGGTCCATGCTGAATTCCTGGTCGCGGAAGACCGTGAGGCCTTCCTTGAGCGAGAGCTGGAACCAGTCGCGGCAGGTGATGCGGTTGCCGGTCCAGTTGTGGAAGTACTCGTGGCCGACGACCGATTCGATGTTGGCGAAATCGGTATCGGTCGCGGTGGCGGGGCTGGCCAGCACGTACTTGGTGTTGAATATGTTCAGGCCCTTGTTTTCCATCGCGCCCATGTTGAAGTCGCTGGTGGCGACGATCATGAAGCGCTCCAGATCGAGCGGCAGGCCGAAGCGGGCCTCGTCCCAGATCACGCTGTGGATCAGCGCGTTCATGGCGTGTTCGGTCTTGTCCATGTCGCCCGGGCGCACATAGACCTGCAGCAGGTGTTCCTTGCCGTTGCGGGCGACGATGCGCTGCTCGCGCGCCACCAGCTGGCCGGCCACCAGGGCGAACAGGTAGCAGGGCTTCTTGTGCGGATCGACCCACTTGGCGAAATGGCGGCCGCCTTCTAGTTCACCCTGATCGACCAGGTTGCCGTTGGACAGCAGCACCGGGTACTTCGCCTTGTCGGCGCGCAGCGTGACGGTGTAGCTGGCCATCACGTCCGGGCGGTCCAGGAAGTAGGTGATGCGGCGGAAGCCCTCGGCCTCGCATTGCGTGAAGAAGGTGCCCTGGCTCACGTACAGGCCCATGAGCTGGGTGTTTTTCTCGGGCGCGCAGGTGGTGAAGATTTCCAGGTCGAACGGATCGGTGCCGTCCGGCAGGTTCTCCAGCACCAGGGTCTGGCCGTCCATCCTGAAAGAGCAGCCACCGCCGTTGACCAGCACGCGGGCCAGGTTCAGGTCTTCGCCGTCCAGGCGCAGCGCCTGCGGTGCCACGTCCGGGTTGCGGCGCAGGCGCATGCGGTTGAGCACGCGGGTTTTGGCCGGGTCGAGGTCGAAGCTCAGATCGACGCTGTCGATCCAGTAGGCGGGTGCGGTGTAGTCCTCGCGGCGCACCACGGTGGTGGGGCCTTCACGCAATGAGCTCATCTGGGGATTCCTTGGGAACGGGGTCAGACGCCTTGCTTGAGCGAGGCTTCGATGAACGGGTCGAGATCGCCGTCGAGCACCTTCTGGGTGGCCGAGATTTCGACGTTGGTGCGCAGGTCCTTGATGCGGCTGTTGTCCAGCACGTAGCTGCGGATCTGGTGGCCCCAGCCCACGTCGGTCTTGGTGTCTTCCAGCTTCTGCTGCTCTTCCATGCGCTTGCGCATTTCATGGTCGTACAGGCGCGAGCGCAGACGCTGCCAGGCGACGTCGCGGTTGCTGTGCTGGCTGCGGCCGTCCTGGCACTGCACGACGATGCCGGTCGGGATGTGCGTCAGGCGCACCGCCGAGTCGGTCTTGTTGATGTGCTGGCCGCCCGCGCCCGAGGCACGGAAGGTGTCGGTGCGCACGTCGGCCGGGTTGATGTCGATCTGGATCGAGTCGTCGATTTCCGGGTAGACGAACAGCGAGGCGAACGAGGTGTGGCGGCCGCCCGAGCTGTCGAACGGGCTCTTGCGCACCAGGCGGTGCACGCCGGTTTCGGTGCGCAGCAGGCCGAAGGCGTATTCGCCTTCCACCTTGATGGTCGCGCTTTTGATGCCGGCGGTATCGCCCGGGGTTTCCTCTTCCACCGTGGCCTTGAAGCCCTTGCGTTCGGCGTAGCGCAGGTACTGGCGCAGCAGCATGCTGGCCCAGTCGCAGGCTTCGGTGCCACCCGCGCCGGCCTGGATGTCGACAAAGCAGTTCAGCGGATCGGCCGGGTTGTTGAACATGCGGCGGAATTCGAGCTTCTCGACTTCGGCCTGCACGTTCTGCGCTTCGCCTTCGATGGTCTCCAGCCCGGCGTCATCGCCCTCGGCCTCGGACATCTCGAACAGCTCGGTGTTGTCGGCCAGTTCGCTGGTCAGGCGGTCGAGCACGACCACCACGTCTTCCAGCGATTTCTTTTCCTTGCCCAGCTCCTGGGCGCGTTTGGGGTTGTCCCAGACGGTGGGGTCTTCCAGCGCGCTGGTGACCTCCGACAGCTTCAATGCCTTGGCATCGTAGTCAAAGATACCTCCGGAGCTCGACCACGCGTGCGCTGAGGTCGGCCAGTTGATTGCGGATGGCGTTGGTGCGTTCGGCTTCCA
>JBJTNV010000005.1:0-5808 GCA_046074205.1 Hydrogenophaga sp. | reverse complement strand
CTGATTGAAGGCGCCATCCTGACGGTGCTGATCGTCTTCCTCTTCCTCAACTCCTGGCGCTCGACCATCATCACCGGCCTGACCTTGCCGATCTCGCTGATTGGCACCTTCATGTTCATGCAAATGTTCGGCTTCACCATCAACATGGTCACACTCATGGCGCTCAGCCTGTGTGTGGGCCTGCTGATCGACGACGCCATCGTGGTGCGCGAGAACATCGTGCGCCATGTGCAGATGGGCAAGACGCCCTTCACCGCAGCCATGGACGGCACGCAGGAAATCGGCCTGGCGGTGCTGGCCACCACGCTGTCCATCGTGGCGGTGTTCCTGCCCATCGGCTTCATGGGCGGCATCATCGGCAAGTTCTTCCACGAGTTCGGCATCACCATGGTGGCCGCGGTGCTGATCTCGATGTTCGTGAGCTTCACGCTCGACCCCATGCTCTCCTCGGTCTGGCACGACCCGGAGATCGAGCACCACGGACGCCCACGGGCGCCGGTGAACCTGTACGACAAGACCATCGGCCGCGTCACCGCCTGGTTCGACCGTGTGCAGGACGACCTGGCCGAGGCCTACCAGGGCGCGCTGCGCTGGTCGCTGGCGCACAAGCTGGCCACCCTGGGCCTGGCCGCAGGCGTGTTTGCCGGCAGCCTGGCGCTGCTGCCGCTGCTGGGTACCGAATTCGTGCCCAAGGCTGATTTCTCGGAAACGCAGGTGAGCATCCAGGCGCCCGTGGGCTCCTCGCTGGAAGCGACCGAGGCCAAGACCCGCCAGGTCGAAGCCCTCATCCGCACGTTCCCCGAAGTGCAATACACCCTGGCGACACTCAATACCGGCAACGCCCAGGGCAAGAACAACGCCAGCATCTACGTGCGGCTGGTGGACCGCAAGGCGCGCAGCATCAACGCTGACGCCATGGCCGCACGGCTGCGCGAACGCCTGCGCAGCGTGCCGGGCGTCACCGTCACGCACGCCGGTCTGCTCGACCCGGTGGGCGGCAACAAGCAGATCGAGTTCTCGCTGCAAGGCGACGACCTGGCCGAGCTGGGCCGCCTGAACGCCACCGTGCTGGACCGGCTGCGCGGCATCCCTGGCCTGGTGGACCTCGATTCCTCGCTCAAACCCGACAAGCCCACGGTCAACGTCGCGCTGCGTCGCGACCTGGCCTCTGACGCCGGGCTGAACGCCGGTGCCGTGGCCGGCAGCCTGCGCACCCTCGTGGCCGGACAGACAGTGGGCAACTGGCGCGCCGCCGACGGCGAAAGCTACGACGTGAACGTGCGCCTGGGCCCCGGGCAACGCGAACGCGCCAGCGACCTGGCCGCCCTGCCCTTTGTGGTGGGCACCGGCAGCGACGGCAACGCCCGTGTGGTTCGCCTGGGCCAGGTGGCCCAGGTGGTCGAAGGCACCGGCCCCAACCAGATCAACCGCCGCAACCTCAACCGGGAGGTAGCCATCAACGCCAACGTGTACGGCCGCTCCGCCGGCGAGGTTTCGGCCGACATCCGGCAGGTGCTCGACAGCGTGACCATGCCACCGGGCTACCGCTACGAATTTGGCGGCTCGACCAAGAACATGCAGGAAAGCTTTGGCTACGCCATCTCGGCGCTGGCCATGGCCATCATCTTCATCTACATGATCCTGGCCAGCCAGTTCAGGAGCTTCCTGCAGCCCCTGGCGCTGATGACATCGCTGCCCATGACGCTGATCGGTGTGGCGCTGGCCCTGCTCATGTTCGGCTCCACCATGAGCATGTTCTCGGTCATCGGCATCGTGCTGCTCATGGGCCTGGTCACCAAAAACGCCATCCTGCTGGTGGACTTTGCGATCCGCGCCCGGGCAGGCATTGACGGCGCCGCGCCGTTGGGCCGGGACGAAGCCCTGCTGCTGGCCGCCAGGGTGCGGCTGCGCCCCATCCTCATGACCACGCTGGCCATGGTCTTCGGCATGGTGCCACTGGCTTTCGCCCTCACGGAGGGCTCCGAACAGCGCGCCCCCATGGGCCAGGCGGTCATCGGCGGCGTCATCACGTCATCCATCCTGACCCTGGTGGTCGTGCCCGTGGTGTATGGCTACATGGACGATCTGGCCAGCTGGTTCCGGCGACGGATGGGCCGCCCCACGGCCGGGACACAAACCCCTGCTCGGTAAAATGCACATGGATCGGCTAACATACCCACCGGAGTATCTGAAATGACTTCCCCGAACGCCATCGACCTGGCCCAGGCCCGCTTCAACATGATCGAGCAGCAAGTCCGCCCCTGGGATGTGCTGGACGCTGCCGTGCTCGGGCTGATGGACAGCGTGCCGCGCGACGCTTTTGTGTCCGACGCGCACAAGGCGCTGGCCTACGCCGACATGGAACTGCCCCTGGGCCAGCGCCCCGACCAGGTGATGCTGGCCCCACGCGTGCAGGCCCGCCTGGTGCAGGACCTGGCTGTTCAACCCACCGACAAGGTGCTGGAGATCGGCACCGGCAGCGGCTACACCACCGCCCTGCTGGCCCGGCTCGCCCAGCGGGTTGTCTCGCTGGAGATCGACCCGGACACCGCCAGCCGCGCGCGTGACAGCCTTCAGCGCGCCGGCATCGGCAATGCCGATGTGCGTGTGGCCGACGCCACCGCCAGCGGTTTTGCCGCCTGCGCTGCCGAAGCGCCGTGGAACGCCATCCTGATCAGCGGTTCCGTGGCCGAAGTGCCGCAGGCGCTGCTGAACCTGCTGGCCCCCGGCGGTCGCCTGATCACCATCACCGGCCACGAGCCCGTGATGCGCGCCACCCTCGTCACGCGCGTGGACGACGCCCGGTTCAGCAGCACCCAGCCCTGGGACACCTGCGCCCCGCGCCTGCAGCACTTCCCCGAACCTTCCCTCTTCCGCTTCTGACCCACATGCTCTCGATTCGCCCCGCCCAGTTCAGCGACTGGTTGCAACAGGTCACCGACGGACAACCGGGCGTCAAGCCCCTGCTGCTGGACGTGCGCGAACCCTGGGAATGTCAGACCGCAGCGGTCCGGCCAGACGACGGATTCGACGTGTTGCACATGCCCATGCGCACCGTGCCCGCCCGCTATCCGGAACTCGATCGCGACCGCCCCATTGCCTGCCTGTGTCACCACGGCGCCCGCAGCGCGCAGGTGGTGCACTTCCTGATGCAGCAGGGCTTCTCCAACGTGGTCAACGTCTACGGCGGCATCAACGCCTGGTCTAGCGAACGCGACCCTGGCGTCCCCCTGTACTGAGCCGCTGATCACCACCCCCTCCCCGCATCCGAGCCGCCGTCACAAGGAACCGCCATGAAAGCCCCCCACTGCTCCCGCCCCGCCAACGCCGGCTTGCGCCCGTCCCGGGTTGCCCTGGGTGTGCTGCTGGCCCTGGGCGCCAGCGTCGGTGCCCAGGCCCAGAGCCTGGCCGACCTGTATGAAGCGGCGCGGGGCTACGATGCGGCCTTCCTCTCGGCCCGCGCCGCCCACGACGCCAGCCTGGCCCGTGCCGAACAGGCCCGTGCCGGGCTGCGCCCGCAGGCCGGACTGGCCGCCGGCGCCAACTGGAACCAACGCGACAGCACCGCCACCGCACTGGACGGTGCGCGCTTCAACAGCCAGAGCGTCACACTCTCGGCCAGCCAGCCGCTGTACCGCCCGGCCAACGTGGCAGCCGACCAGCAGGGCCAGCTGTCCATCGACATCGCCCGGGCACAGCTGCACAGTGCCGAGCAGGACCTGATCGTGCGCACCACACAGGCCTATTTCGACGTGCTCGCCGCACAAGACACGCTGACCTTCGTCCAGGCCCAAAAGAAAGCGGTGGCCGAGCAGCTGGCCGCCGCCAAACGCAATTTCGAGGTGGGCACCGCCACGGTGACCGACTCGCGCGAGGCACAGGCCCGTTTCGATCTGGTGCTGGCACAGGAAATCGCCGCCGACAACGACCTGCGCGTCAAGCGCCTCGCCCTGGACCAGCTCGTGGGCCGCACCGACACCCGCCCCTGGCCACTGGCCGCGCCGGTGCAGCTGCCGGCCTTGGCACCCACCGATCCGCAGGTCTGGGTCGCTCAGGCCGAAGCCGCACACCCGCTGGTGCTCCAAGCCGGCAAGGCGCTGGAGATCGCCCAGCTGGAAACAAAGAAGGCCGAAGCCGGTCACAAGCCAACGCTGGATCTGGTGGGGCAGTACCAGGTGGCGCGCGCCCCTTCCTCATCCCCCACGCCTCCACCCTACGTGCGCAACAACACCGCCACCGTGGGCCTGCAGTTCAACCTGCCGCTGTACGCCGGTGGTGCCGTGCAGAACCGGGTGCGCGAAACCGTGGCACTGGAAGAAAAAGCCCGTGCCGACCTGGACGCCGCCCGCCGCGGTGTGAGCCAGGCCACGCGCAGCGCCTACTTTGGTGTGCTCTCGGGCCTGAGCCAGGTCAAAGCGCTGGAAGCGGCCGAGGCGTCCAGCCAGAGCGCGCTGGACGCCAACCAGCTCGGCTACCAGGTGGGCGTGCGCATCAACATCGATGTGCTCAACGCCCAGAGCCAGCTGTTCCAGACCAAGCGCGACCTGGCCGTGGCCCGCTACAACGTGCTGATCGGCGGCCTGCGACTGAAGCAGGCCAGCGGCCAGCTTCAGGCCGACGACCTGCGAGCGGTCAACACCTTGCTCAAGAAGTAAGCCCCTCGCGCGGCGCGCTGCTGCGGTCCTCGGCGGCCAGCCCGGCGTAAATGCCCTGAAGGGCCATCAGCTCCTCGTGCGTGCCCTGCTCTGCCAGGCGGCCGCGGCTGAGCACAATGATCTTGTCCACCGTGCGGATGGCGCCCAGCCGGTGGGTGATGATCAGCGTCGTGCGGTTCTGCGACAGGCGCTCCAGCGCCTGCTTGATGTAGACCTCGGAATCCGGGTCCAGCGCAGAAGTGGCCTCGTCCAGCACGATGATGGGCGCATCTTTCAGGAAAGCCCTCGCAATGGCGATGCGCTGGCGCTGTCCGCCCGAGAGCAGCGCGCCGTTGTCGCCCACCGGTGCCTCCAGGCCCAGCGGCAGCTGGTTGGCAAATTCCGCCACATGCGCGAGTTGCACCGCCCTCTGCAGCGCCTCCTCCGACACGCCGGTCTGGCCGAAACAGATGTTGTCGCGAATGCTGCCGGACATCAGGAAATTGTCCTGCGAGACAAACGCAATCTTCGAGCGCAGCACGCGCAGCGGCAGTGAACGGATGTCACGTCCGTCGATGAAGATGGTGCCGGCCGACACGTCATAGAAGCGCGGCAGCAGCTTGGCGATGGTGGACTTGCCCTCGCCCGACCGCCCCACCAGGGCGACCATCTGCCCCTGTTTCACGTCAAAACTCACGTCCTGCAGCACCGGTGCGGTGTGTTCGCCATAGCGGAAGCTCACCTGGTCAAAACGGATGTCGGCGGTGCGCAGCTCCGCGTTGTCGGTGCCGGTGTCCTGCTCCGCCTCGATGTCGAGGTACTGGAACAGCACCTCCGCCGAACCAATGCCCTTTTGCAGGGCAGCGTTGACCTCGGTCAGGTCCTTGATCGGCTTGACCAGCATGGACACCGCCAGCAAAAAAGCGATGAAGTCGCCGGAAGACATGCCACCACCGGTGACCGGATTCAGCGCCAGCCACACCAGCAGCGCCAGCGCCAGCGACACCATCATCTGCACCAGTGGTGAACTGATGGTGCGCGTCAGGTCCATCTTGCGAGACTGACGGCGGTAGAGGTCACTGGCGGCGCGGAATTTCTCCCGCATCAGCGGCTGCGTGCCAAAAATGCGGATTTCCCGGTAGCCCTTGATCGACTCGCTGGCGGTCTGGATGAT
>JBJTNV010000004.1:0-18641 GCA_046074205.1 Hydrogenophaga sp. | reverse complement strand
GCTTCGCTGGCGCCATAGGGTGCGCTGTTGACCTCGAAATACACGCGGGTCTGTCGCACCCGCTGCGGCAGCGATTGCGCAGCGGCCGAGACCGCGGCGTCGATGCGCCGCATGACCCGCTGCGCCTCGTGGGCCGGCAGCCCCAGCAGCACGGCCACCTGACCCAGCACACGCTGCACGTCGGCCATGCTCTTGGGCTCCAGCACCACCACCTTCAGGCCCAAGGCACGCAACTGATCAACCGCACGCGACGAGTCGGCCACCAGCACCGCATCCGGCCGCAAGGCCAGCACAGCCTCCACCTGCGGGTCGATGCCACCACCGAGCTGCGGCAGCCGCGTCACCGACACCGGCCAGTTGGAAAAGCGGTCCACCCCCACCAGGCGATCGCAGGCCCCCAGCTCGCACACCGTCTCGGTCAACGAAGGCAGCAGAGACACGATGCGCTGTGGCGGCGCCGGCCAGCGCGTGGTGACGCCGCGCTCGTCGGTGACTTCGACGCCACTGGCCTGTGCACCTCCCAAGGCCAGGCACAGCAGGACAAACAGCAGTCGGTGCCAAACGGTCATGACCGGGGCGTTTTCGACCCGGTACCACGGGTAGCGTCCGGTGCGCAACGGTTCAGCCATGGCGGTCCATCCAGCGGGTGATAAGGCGGTGCATCTGCTCCACGCCATCGGTGAGCGCGGCCGGCCCGGGCTGCAGGATATCGGCCGACTTGATCTCGAACAGCTGGCCGTCACGCACCGCGGGCACGTCATGCCAGCCCGGCCGTGAGGCCACCTTCTCGGCGCGGAACTTCTTGCCGCACCAGGAGCCGATCACCATGTCCGGCGCGCGGCACACGATCTCGGAACCATGCGCAATGATCCGGTCCTTGCCCAGGGGTTGCTGCGCCAGCTCGGGAAAGATGTCGTCACCTCCGGCGATGCCCAGCAGCTCCGACACCCAGCGGATACCGCTGATGTGCGGCTCGTCCCACTCTTCAAAAAACACCCTGGGCCGGCGCTTGCCCGACGCGACCAGCGTGGCCACCTCGCCACGGATCGCCTCCAGCCGCTGGCGCATGGCCGCGATGCGCGCCAGCCCATCGTCCGCGCAGCCCACCATGGCCGCGACCTGGAACAGCATGGAGAAGATCTCCTCCACGCTGCGCTGGTTGAACACCGTCACCTGCACGCCGGCGCGGATCAGCGCTGCCGCGATGTCCGCCTGCAGGTCGGAAAAGCCGAACACGCAGTCGGGCTGCAGTTCCAGGATCTTGTCGATCTTGGCGCTGAGGAAGGCGCTGACCCTGGGCTTTTCCTCGCGCGCCCGGCGCGGCCGCACGGTGTACCCGCTGATGCCTACGATGCGTGACTCCTGTCCGAGCAGGTACAACCACTCGGTGGTCTCTTCGGTCAGGCAGACGATGCGTTGCGGCCCCATGGAGAGGAACTCAGAAGCGGCGCTCAACGCTGAGCATCCAGGTGCGGCCCGCTTCCGGATACACCGACCGCAAGCTGGCGTCGCAACGGGTGCGATAGTTGTAGTACTGGCGATCAAACGCGTTGTTGACCGCGAAGGCCCAATCCCACGGACCGACCGAGTGTGCATAGCGAATCCGGCCTACGGCGAATCCGGCGATGTCATCCGCGCAGGTGTTGTCCAGATCACCCCCGATACGCTGCGAGGACTGCGCCTGCGCACCCAACGACAGTGTTTGCTGCCCGCTGAGCCGATGCGACCACAGAACGGTAAGCGTTCGGGCCGAGACCAGCGGGACGGTCTTGCCCTGGTATGCGCCCTCGCTGAACCTGGAACTGCGCAGGTTCAGCGCCAGACTCAGGTCGGTGGACCGTCCCAGATGCCACAAGGATTCAATTTCCACTCCCTGGCGACGGGTCGGATCGTAGTTGACGTTGTTGTAGTTCGTGGCATCCAGCCCCACTTCGTTGCGCAATGCCGACCGGTACACACGCACGGAACGGGAGCCGGCGGCATCCAGATCACGCCAACCCAGCTCCAGGTCTCGCGAGGTCTGGGGTTTGAGCAGGCTGACAGTCCCGGGCGTACAGTTTTCAAATCCAACATAGCAGCTGAACTCGTCAACGTTGGGCAGACGGAAGCTGGTCCCCCAGCGCCAGAACACCTGCCCGGAATCGGGCCATGCATGGGTGGTGCCCATCTCCCAACTGGTGTTGCGGGGATCGATACGCCCGCCCTGTGAACCCGTAGCCGAGCGTTCGGCCAGGGTTCTGCGCACACCAACGAAGGCACGCCACGCAGCGTCCGGCGCTGCCAGCTCCTGACGCACGTACACCGCCTCGGAGCGTTGGTCCACCTCGGTCGAACTGTCACCCCAGCTGGACTGGTTGTCACGGCTGGAGTCCCAACGCTCGATGTCAGCGCCCACCAGCGTGCGGGCCGACAGCGGACCCACGCCATAAAAACGCCATGCGCGCGCGCCTTGACGGCCCGAAACGACGCCCACCTGAGACGCGAAACCGTCTGCAACAAAATCGGACCCGATATCCGTCGCACGGCGCGTCAAATCCAGCGCCACACGCCACTGAGCCACATTGAACTCCGCGCCCAGCAGCAGATTGGACGTGTCCTCGGAACCCCGATCCAGCGGTTTGAACGTTTGCCACGGCATGACACTGGCTTCCTCGGGTGTCAATCCGCCGGGCAGGCCACCCGCAGAGCGCAGGACCCCCACCCGGGCGGTCAGCAGGGTACTGCCCTCTTCCCAGGTCACCCGCGCCACACCGTTGCGTTCCTGGCGGTCAAAGTTATCGCGATGCTGATCGCCATTCACGGCCGCTGCGCTGACCTGCCAATGCAGGGCCTGTGCCGCGCCTGCCACCGACGCACGGGCCTGCCGCTCGCCGTTCGCGCCCACCGCCACGTGGACCCATCCACCCGGGGATGCCAGCCCCTTGCTCGTGATCACATGGATCACTCCACCCGTCGCGCCTTCGCCATACAGGACGGCTGCACTCCCGCGCAGGACCTCGATGCGCTCGACACTGTCGATGGACAGCCAGGACAGATTGGCACCGCTGAAATCGCCTTCATTCTGGCGAACGCCGTCCACCAGTACCACGACGTTACTGCCTGCAGTCGCACCAAATCCCCTGAGATCCAGGGTCTGCTCCGAGCCCACAGCGGTGTTTGTGCGCCCTGGCACGCCGGCCAGCCAGCGGATGGCTTCATTGACGCTGGTCGCTCCAAGGGCACGGATCGCACGAGCGTCAATCACCGTCACGCCGGCCGCCAGCGAGCGGGGGTCTTCTGGAATCCGTGTGGCCGTGACCACGGTTTCGGGGAGGGTGTTGTCGGACTGGGCAAGACAGGGAAATGCAGCGACGCAGGCCAGGGGCAGCACGGCCAGGCGTGCTCGGAAAACGCGGGAGATCATGATAAGAAAGACGGACAGATGCCCTCGCTGTCTTCCCCGACAGCGCATGGGCGGCATGGCGGCACGTCCCTGCGGGACGCACCACCTCCGTGTTGGCCGGTATCCGGGCTGGCAGAGCGACCTTCATCACCTTCCCAGTCGGCCGAAACCTTCCAGTGGTTGTGAGATGAAAGCGGAGTGGCCCGATGACGCGGGCATCTCGTCTGCTTACCGTTGCGGGGGCAGCGCAGGTTAGGTCAACCCGTGTGGGCCTTCCCTCCTGCTTCCCGTTGAACTGCAGCATGTGAACCACACCGCGAGCACCAACGCCGCGCATTCTAGAACGGTGGCCTTGCGTCATCCCTACAATGCGAAATCCAATCCGTCATCACCATGGCCGACTCTCCCACACTTGACCAGATCGCCGAGCGCGTAGAGCGGCTGCTGCTGCGACACGAAGAATTGCAGCGCACCAACACCCTTCTGCTGGATCAGGTGCAGTCCTTGGTGGCCGAGCGCGATTCGCTCAAATCGCGTCTGAACGCTGCACGGGCCCGCATTGACGCGCTCCTTGATCGCCTGCCTGTCGCTGCCGCGGATGCCTCCACCGACAAGGACAGCAGCGCATGAACAAGCCGGCCAACCAGCAGATCGAAGTACAAATCATGGGCCAGAGCTACTTGCTGGCCTGCCCGGAGGGTGGCGAAGCGTCGCTGCTGGACGCAGTCGAGCGTGTCGACACCGCGATGTGCCGCATCCGCGATGCGGGCAAGGTCAAAGCCCGCGACCGTATCGCGGTACTGGCTTCGCTGAACCTGGCGTTCGAGTTGTGCCAGAAAGAACGTCTGGCGCCGAGCATGCCGGGCGACACCCCATCAGAGGTCGCTACCACCGCCTCCAAGCCTTCGGAAACAGCGCCCGGCGTCGACGCCGGCGCACAGAACCGGGCGACCGATCTGCTGCGCCGGCTGGACAACGCGCTCGGTCAGGACGGGCAACTGCTGTAACCGGTCACGCCTCGATCCCTTCGCCCGCGATCCGCGCAGGCCACAGGTGTCGTCCTACAATGCCAGCTGTCTGCGGTGCGCGCCGGGCTTTATATTTCCTTGAACCAATGCTCTTTGAGCCCGGGCTTGGTACATCGCGCGGCAGGTGTGAGCATCTCGCGTCAGATGAACCCGAAGCCACGTTGCCCTCGCCCACCTGAACCCCCGGTTCAGGATGACGGTCCGGCGGCATTCGCAGACACCTTATTCCGCTCTCCCCCTGCGCCGCTCCGCGGCTTCCCCCCTCTCCTGCGGGAGGGAAGATACAGCCTGTGGCCCGGCAGAGCCGGTTCCACGGCCGTTCTTGACTGGGGGCACTTTCTCCGCAAGCGCGTCCCCTTCCGTTTTCTCCATGATGCTTGAGCCTCTGTTGATCGTCGAGTTGGTGGTGCTGGGCCTGTGCACCGGTTTTCTGGCCGGGCTGCTGGGCATCGGGGGCGGGATGATCATGGTGCCGTTCATCACGGCCATCCTGACGGCACGCGGCGTCGGCGCAGACCTGGCGGTGAAGATGGCCATTGCCACGTCGATGGCCACGATCATCTTCACCTCCATCTCCAGCGTGCGAGCACACCACCGGCGAGGCGCTGTGCGCTGGGACATCGTGGTGCGACTGTCACCGGGCATCGTGCTGGGCGCCGCGATCGCCAGCCTGGGCGTGTTCGCGGTGCTCAAAGGCTCCGCGCTGGCGCTGCTGTTCGCCGCTTTCATCAGCTTCTCGGCCACGCAAATGTTGCGCGGCAGCAAACCCAAGGCCAGTCGCACGCTGCCTGGCACCGCTGGCCAGATGGGCGCCGGATCGGTGATCGGTTTTCTGTCGGGCTTGGTGGGTGCCGGTGGCGGCTTCGTCAGCGTTCCCTTCATGACCTGGTGCAACGTGGCCATGCATCACGCTGTCGCCACGAGCGCCGCGTTGGGGTTCCCGATCGCGCTGGCCAATGTGCTCGGCTACCTCGTCTCGGGTGCCGGCGTCGAAGGACGCCCGGTCGGCAGCGTGGGCTATGTGTTCGCACCGGCACTGGCTGTGATCGCCACTGCCAGCGTGCTGATGGCACCACTGGGTGTGAAAGCCGCCCATGCCCTGCCGGTGGCCTCGCTCAAGAAGGTTTTTGCCAGCATCCTCTATGTGCTGGCCGCCTACATGCTCTACAAGGGCCTGAGCGTCTGAGGGTACGGGCTGGAATGGCGTTCAGCCATGCAGCGGCAAGGTAGAAACGACGATGCCGTCTTCATCGGCATACAGCCAATCCCCCGGGTGCACCCATACGCCCTGGATCTGCACGGCCAGGTTGCGCTGGCCGTCGGCCCTGCGCTCCGTAGGCAAGGGCATGGCCGCCAGCGCACGAATGCCGACATCGCACACGCGCAGCTCGCCCACGTCACGAACGCAGCCGTCGATCAGCACACCGGCCCAACCATGGCGCGCCGCTGCAGCCGCCAGGTTTCCTCCCAGCAAGGCACGGCGCAGTGAGCCGCCGCCATCCACCACGAGGACCTGCCCATGGCCAGGACTCTCCACAGCCTGCTTGACAGGCGTGTTGTCCTCAAAGCACTTGACGGTAACCACTGGGCCAGCGAAGGCATGGCGTGCGCCGAACTCGCGAAATACCGGGGGCAGCACGCGGAAATCACCACTCTGATCCGCCTTGTGCGCGTCGCACAGATCACAGGTCGCCACGGACAGGGTTGCATTGAGCGGTGTTGGCATGAAAACGGGACTCCTGAAAACGAACCATATGCCCGTCAGCCCATGTCCAGACGGTGGGTCTGGACAGCATGCACCCACGCTCTGACGGCGCGCTTGCACCCGTGGCCCCGGCAAGTGTTGTTTTCCGGGCCAAAAAGCGGCGCAGCGTGGATGACGAGACGCAAAAAACCGCCTCGCCCACCTTGGAATGCAACGGCAAGTCCATTAGCATGCCTGAGGCCAGTAAAAAAGCGCGTTTTGAGCTGGTCGATGTATCCACTTCCAGAAGGAAAACCAACCATGGCAACTGCAAAGAAAGCTCCCGCGAAGAAAGCTGCTCCGGCCACGAAGGCGGCACCCGCCAAGCAGGCAGCCCCGGCCAAAAAGGCCGCTGCCGCACCGGCGAAGAAAGCGGCCCCGGCCAAGAAGGCCGCCGCACCGGCGAAGAAAGTCGCTGCAAAGAAGGCCCCGGCCAAGAAGCGCACGCCCAACGCGGCTTTCATGAAAGCCATGACCCCGAGCGAAGCACTGGCGGCCATTGTGGGCAACAGCCCGCTGCCCCGCACTGAAGTGACCAAGAAGGTCTGGGAATACATCAAGAAGAACAAGCTGCAGGATGCGGTCAACAAGCGCATGATCAACGCCGACGCCAAGCTCAAGGACATTTTCAAGAAAGCACAGGCATCGATGTTCGAAATGACCAAGATGATCAACGACCACCTCAAGTGATCCTGGGGTACGACCCTTCAGCCCTGTGCTGACGGGTCAATCTGAGCAAAAAAGCCGGCCAACGCCGGCTTTTTTGTTGTCGAACGGTCCCAACGGGTCCATACAAGGGGCACAATGTCAGCAATTGATACTTAAGAACTAATAAAAGGAGAGGGCCATGGTCCAGAACCACTCAAACACAGCATCCTCGACCCTTGGGGAAGCCGCTGCAGACTCTTTGGTGTTATTGAGACATCAGTCGGTACTGGTGCTCGATCTGGTGGCGTCTGTGCGCCTGATGGCCCTGGACGAAGCGGGTGCGGTCAGACGCTGGGTGGCCTTTATCAACCATGTGCGGACGCATATCCTGCCGCTTCATCAAGGCAGGATGGTCAAAAGCCTGGGGGATGGCCTGTTGGCCGTGTTCGACTGCGGCCATGCGGCGACACAGGCCGCTCTGATGCTGCAGCGCTACTTCGGTACCGTCAACATGACGCTGACCACCGAGCAGCACATGCTGTTGCGCATCGGTATCCACACCAGCGACCTGTACACGGACGGGTGGGACCTCTATGGTCAGGGCGTCAACCTGGCGGCACGGGTGGCCGGGCTGGGACAGGCGGGCGACATCGTGGTCACATCGGCCGTGAAAGAGCCGCTCACAAAAGCCAACCTGCTCCTCGACGACATGGGCGAGACCATGGTCCGGCACTGGCCTTATCCCGTCCGCACCTGGCGAGTCAGGGCCGCCACGGAACATGGGGCAGAGGGCCGATAAGCCGTGAAGGACGGGCACTGTCGACCGCTTCACCACCGTGCAGGCAGGCGCTTGAGCAGGCGCAAGCGCTGCTGCCGGACCGCCACGTACCCGCCAACCTCCAGATCCTTGAGCAGACGGCTGACCATTTCGCGGGAACAAGCCAGGTGCCGGGCGATGGCCTGATGGGTCAACCGCTCATACAGCACCCGCTCACCAAGTTCATCCGGCGGTGATGCCATCCGGTCCAGCAGGCGAACCAGCCGGCCATAGACGTCAACCAGTGCGACGCTGCGGGCGCTCTCGGTGGCGTTCCTGGCCGTGGAGATCAGACGAGTGATCATGTCCAGGGTGAAGCCGGGATGCTGGGCCATGTAGCTCAGCAAGGTCACACGCGAAACCACCGAACAAGTGCTGGTTTCCAGTGCCTCCACATTGGCCGAACGGGGCGAACCATCCAGCGACATTTCGCCCACATAGTCGAGCGGCCCACAGGTGCGCAGGGTGAGTTCCTTGGCACTGTCGTCTGCCAGATAGACGCGCAATCGCCCCTGCCGCACGATAAACAGCGCATCACCCGTATCCCCTTCCTGAATCAGCAAGGCTCCACGGCGGTAGCGGCGGTGTGTGCCCATGTCCGCCAGCGCCTCCAGGAGCCGGGTATCGGGCGCTTCGGGCCAACGGAGAGAAACATCAGTCATCGGTAGAGGTGACGGGTGTGAGCAGAACCGAGGTCACGGCATTGTGGGTGTAGCCGACAGGGTGCGCAGGGCGGGAACGATGGGCGGCAGGCTGTTGATCTTCTGCAACAAAGCGCGGATGCTGGAACTGCCGGTCTTTTCACGCAAGGATTTGATCTGGCTGCGCACCGTGGAAGGTGCCACGCCATGTTCGCGAGCAATATCGGGGATCGACAGTCCCCTGCATAACCACATCATCACGGCCTCCTCCGTGGAACTCAGACCATGCGCACGCGCGTACAGACGCACCGACAGGCTATCGCTCGTGCTTTGGCGCGACAGCAGAACCAGAACACCGGGCACTTCGTCCTGGCGGGAGGCGGTCAAGGGAATAAAGGCCATGGACAATTCGCGCCCGCGCTCTCGCAGCAACAGCAACCGCCGATGGCCACGCAAGGCCTGTTCCAGGGCGAACTGAATTTTTTCGCTGTGCCCGGCGTTCGCGCCCAGCAAAGTGCCCTCACGGGCATCGATCAGGCAGCGGCTGGCGAGCTCGCTGCGCGCGAGGTGGTTGGTGTGCAGCAGCCGCCCCTGCTCGTTCAGCACCAGCAAACCGTAGTCGATCTCGTCAATCACGCGCAGCAGGAACGCCGGCTCCACCCCCTGCGGAAGCAAGCCCATACAGGTGCGTCCGGGGCTGGCGTCGGGAGAGAGGGCCGAGGTCCACATGAGCGTTCTCCGCATCGATGACGATGGGAACACTTTAGAAAACCGGTGGACCGCTTTCCGGCGTACGGGTACCTGCCACCGTGTGAAGTATTCACAGCGCACGCGAAGGAGCATCGCCCACTGCCGCGCGATGCCACCCGGAGGGGCGGGCAGCGGTCAGACCGTCTGGCGCGACGGGGTCTGCGCGGGCAAAGCGGTTCGGCGGCCCACACCGACTGCCGCGTACACGGACAGCAGCAGCACCAGCGCCGCGCCGGCCAGCGTGGCGTTGTACCAGCTGTGGTCCATGAGAACCCCGAACAGCAGCGGTGACACGGCGAAGCCAATGTCCAGGCCCGAGTAAACCGTGCCGTACACGCGGCCGGTGGCTCCCTTGGGCGTGGCCTTCTTGATCATCATGTCGCGGCTCGGGCCACCCACCCCCACGGCAAACCCGGTGGCGGCCAGCACCACCATGGTGCCGGTGGCACCCAGCCAACCGGTGGCACAGACCAGCAGCAGCACGGCTCCCCCGGTCATGGCGATGGCCACGATGCGGTCGCTGCCCCAGCGGCGCCCCTGACCGTAGACGGCCACAAATCCCCCCACCAACATGCCCGCAGCACCACAGAGCATGTAGGCGCTGATGGTCAGCGTGGCCGCCTCCACACTCACCCCATGCACTGTTTTGAGGATGGAGGGCGCAAAGCTTTGCACCACCGCAAGCGTCATGGTGGACAGGAGAAAGAAACTGAAACACCACCAAACCACCGGCAGCTTCAAGAAACCCAGGTCTGATCCACCGGATGCGTCGGCATGACGTCCTGCCGCCTCGGTTCGCAGTTTGTCGCGCTGCCAGAACAGCAACAGCAGCACACCCCCATACAGCACCGCAGCGGCCAGGTACGCGGTGCGCCAGTCCGACAGGCTGGTGATGCCCACCAGAAAGGCGGGCGCCAATGCCCAGCCCAGGTTGCCGGTCAGCCCGTGGACACTGAAGGCGTGGCCCAGCCGCTGCGCCGACACACGTTGATTGAGAATGGTGAAGTCTGCCGGGTGAAAGGGGGCGTTGCCCAGTCCCGCCAGCACAGCCACCAGCACCAGACCGGTATAGGCGCTGGCGACCGATGCGGCCAGAGACGCGAGCAGGAAACAGCCGATGGCCGCGAACAGCACCGGCCGTGCACCAACACGGTCCACCACAAACCCGGCCATCGCCTGCCCCGCACCCGAGACCATGAAAAAAATGCTCATGAGCAAGCCGACGTCGGAATAACTCAGACCGAAGTCGCGCATGAACAGCGGAAACAGCGGCGCCAGCAGCAGGTGTGAGAAGTGCGATGTGCCGTGTGCCAGCCCGACCAGGCCAATGACAGCCGCATCCTGACGCAGGGGCAGCGGCTGGACAGGCGGCAACGGACGGTGGGTGACAGTACTCATGGCGAAAACGGCAAGGTGGCGGACATCGGCGGTTGCCCATACGGCGGCCGCGCGTGTCCGGCAGCATAACCCCCGTGCACAGGACCTGCGCACCTCGCTGTCACCGTGTGGTCATGCCCGGCGCGTATCTTGCTGCAGTCCACACATCCGAAATGCCTGACCGTGGAGGGCGCACACCCCATGGCAACCAGAGAACGCATCACCCGAACACCCAAGGCCTGGGAAGTCCTGTCGAGACCAGACCTGATCGGCCGGCGCGCCCACACCCTGCTGCTCATGGCCAATGGCCGACGCAGCGAGCATGAACTGGCCGGTCTGCTGGGCGAAGACATCCGCGACATGGCCGATGGCCTGTCCGATCAGGGTTACCTGCAAACCTTGATCCTCACGATACCGGCCGAAGACGAATGAGTCGGTTTTTGTCAGAACACGATTCGCAGCAGGCGCATGATCCGTTGCAACCGCGGGCCGTACGGCGGATAGAACAGCTGCCCCTGCGCCCAGCGCGACTGGACGTACACCGCCTTCTCGTGGCTGAAGCGGCGGAAACCCGTTTCCCCGTGGTAGGCACCCAACCCACTGTCGCCCACGCCACCAAAAGGCAGGTGCTCATGGGCGATGTGCATCAACGTGTCGTTGACCGTGACGCCGCCGCTGACAGTGTTGGCGAGCACGCGATCACGCGCGGCCGTGTCCCGGCCGAACCAGTACAGGGCCAGTGGGCGTGGCCGCGCGTTGATGAAGGCGATCGCCTCGCCGGCGCTGTCACAGGGCAGCACCGGCAGCACCGGGCCGAAGATTTCTTCCTGCATCAGCCGGATGTCCTGCGCCGGGTCGAACACCAGCGTGGGGGCCATCTGGCGCGGACCGCTCGCGGAGGGCGCTTCGGCCAGTGTCACCACACGGGCGCCCTGCTCCCGCGCCTCGTCCACCAGGCCGTGCAGGCGCTGCAGGTGCCGTTCGGTCAGGATGGCGGCGTAGTCCGGGTTGCCAGCCAGCGTAGGGAAGAGGCGCTGCACGGCCGCGCGCATGGCTTGTTCGAAAGCCGCTTCGCGCCCGCGCGGCAGCAACACGTAGTCGGGCGCAATGCAGGTCTGGCCACCGTTGAGCAGCTTGCCGTGCGCAATCTGCAGCGCCACGGCGTCGATGTCGGCCGACGGGTCGACGATGCAAGGCGACTTGCCGCCCAGCTCCAGCGTGAGCGGCGTCAGGTTGGGTGCCGCCGCCGCAGCCACCTTGCGCCCCACGGCGGTGGAACCGGTGAAGAAAAGGTGGTCGAACGGCAGGCTGGCAAAGGCGTGCGCGACATCCGGCCCGCCCTGCACCACCACGCATTCGTCGGCGCTGAAGCGGGCGTGGATCAGCTCGGCCAGCAGGGCCGAGGTGCGCGGCGTGAGTTCGCTGGGTTTGATCATCACCCGGTTGCCCGCCGCCAGGGCGGCAGCGGCCGGGCCCAGTGTCAGCTGAACGGGATAGTTCCAGGGGCCGATGATGCCGACCACGCCCAGCGGCTGGCGCTGGATGTAGGCCCGCGCCGGCTGCAGATAGATCGGGGTGGACACGCGCTGCGGCTTCATCCAGTGGGCCAGCCGCTTGCGCAGCTGCCCCAGCTCGGCGCGCAGCAGGAAGAAGTCGGCCAGTTCGGTCAGCAACGGACCGCGCACACCGAAGTCGGCCTGCACCGCGTTGGCCAGGGCTGCGCCCTGCTCGTCGATGAGCGCCTGCAAACGGGCCAGCCGGTCGAGCCGCAGGTTGAGCGGCGCATCAGGCTGCGCGCGGCTGGCGCGCAGCTGCGCCTCGAACAGCGCGGACAGGGGAAGGTCGGGCGGGGTCTGGTTCATGGGCGAATGGTAAGACCGCGCTCCCAAGAAGGGCTGGAGCGCGGCACCAGACCGGGAAGACACAACGGTCAGGACATTGGCACCGGTTCGCCGAACTCAAACACCCCCGGGTTGCGCACCGGATCCACGCCCACCGGGATCACCGACTTGGGCGGGTAGCGGCCTTCCAGCAGCAGCTTCGAGAGCGGGTTCTCGATGCGCTGCTGGATGGCGCGCTTGAGCGGCCGGGCGCCGAACACCGGGTCGAAGCCGACCTTGGCCAGTTCGCCCACCGCCGCCGCAGAGACGTCCAGGCGCAGGTCCATCTTCTGCAAACGGGCCTGCAAGGCCTTGAGCTGGATGCCAGCGATGGATTCGATGTGCTTTGCATCCAGCGCATGGAACACCACCGTCTCGTCGATGCGGTTGAGGAACTCCGGCCGGAAGTGGTTCTTGAGCTCGCCCCAGACCGCGTCCTTCACGTCTTCGTAGCTGTCGCCCACCATGGCTTGGATCAGGTGCGAGCCGATGTTGCTGGTCATCACGATGACCGTGTTCTTGAAGTCCACGGTGCGGCCCTGGCCATCGGTCAGGCGGCCGTCGTCCAGCACCTGCAACAGCACGTTGAACACGTCCGGGTGGGCCTTCTCCACCTCGTCGAGCAGCAGCACCGAATACGGCTTGCGGCGCACGGCCTCGGTCAGGTAGCCGCCCTCCTCATAGCCCACGTAGCCGGGCGGCGCACCGATCAGGCGGGCCACCGAGTGCTTCTCCATGAACTCGCTCATGTCGATGCGCACCAGGTGCTCCTCGCTGTCGAACAGGAAGCCCGCCAGCGCCTTGCACAGCTCGGTCTTGCCCACGCCGGTGGGACCGAGGAACAGGAACGAGCCCGTGGGCCGGTTCGGATCGGACAGGCCCGAGCGCGAGCGGCGGATGGCGTTGGCCACCGCGCTGATGGCTTCGTCCTGGCCCACCACGCGCTCGTGCAGCCTGGTCTCCATCTGCAGCAGCTTGTCGCGCTCACCCTGCATCATCTTGGACACCGGGATGCCGGTGGCACGGCTGACCACCTCGGCGATCTCTTCCGCCCCCACCTGGGTGCGCAGCAACTGCCGGGCGGCGCCCTCGCCCTTGCCGGCTTCCTGCGCTTGCGCTTCCTTGAGCTGCTTTTCCAGCTCGGGCAGCCGGCCGTACTGCAGCTCGGCCACCTTGTTGAAGTCGCCCTTGCGCTTGAGTTCTTCGATCTGCAGCTTGACGCGCTCGATCTCCTCGCGCACGTGCGCGCTGCCCTGGGCCTGGGCTTTCTCGGACTTCCAGATTTCTTCCAGGTCGGCCGCTTCCTTCTGCAGCTCGACGATTTCGTCCTCGATCAGTGCCAGGCGCTTCTGCGAGGCCTCGTCGGTCTCCTTCTTCATCGCCTCGCGCTCGATCTTGAGCTGGATCAGCCGGCGGTCCAGCTTGTCCATGACCTCGGGCTTGGAGTCGATCTCGATCTTGATCTTGGCCGCGGCCTCGTCGATCAGGTCGATGGCCTTGTCGGGCAGGAAGCGGTCGGTGATGTAGCGGTGGCTCAGCTCGGCGGCGGCCACGATGGCCGGGTCGGTGATGTCGACGCCGTGATGCACCTAGTATTTTTCCTGCAGACCGCGCAGGATGGCGATGGTCTGTTCCACCGTCGGCTCGTCGACCAGCACCTTCTGGAAGCGACGCTCCAGCGCGGCATCCTTCTCGATGTACTTGCGGTACTCGTCCAGCGTGGTGGCGCCAATGCAGTGCAGCTCGCCGCGCGCCAGCGCGGGCTTGAGCATGTTGCCCGCGTCGATGGCACCCTCGGCCTTGCCCGCGCCCACCATGGTGTGGATTTCGTCGATGAACAGGATGATGCGGCCCTCGTCCTGCGCCACTTCCTTGAGCACGGACTTCAGTCGCTCCTCGAACTCGCCTCGGTACTTGGCACCGGCCAGCAGACCAGCCATGTCCAGCACCAGCACCTTCTTGTCGCGCAGGGTCTCGGGCACCTCGCCGTTGACGATGCGCTGCGCCAGCCCTTCGACGATGGCCGTCTTGCCCACGCCGGGCTCACCGATCAGCACCGGGTTGTTCTTGCTGCGGCGCTGCAGCACCTGGATGGCGCGCCGGATCTCGTCGTCGCGGCCAATCACCGGGTCCAGCTTGCCCTGACGGGCGCGCTCGGTCAGGTCGAGGGTGTATTTTTTCAGCGCCTCGCGCTGGCTCTCGCCCTCGGGCGAATCCATCTTCTGGCCACCACGCACCGCCTCGATGGCCGCTTCCAGGCTCTTGCGCGACAGGCCGTTTTCGTTGGCAGTGCGGCCGATGTCACCCTTGTGGTCCGCCAGTGCGAGCAGGAACAGCTCGCTGGCGATGAAGGCGTCGCCGCGCTTGAGGGCTTCCTTTTCGGTCGCCTGCAGCAGCTTGATCAGGTCCGGGCCGGGCTGCACCTGCTCCTGGCCCTGCACTTCGGGCAGGCGGTTCACCGCCTCCTCGGCGGCCTTGGTCAGGCCCGGGACGTTGACGCCCGCGCGCTGCAGCAACGACTTGGGCCCGTCGGCCTGGCGCAGCATGGCCAGCAGCAGGTGGGCCGGTTCGATGTAGGCATTGTCTTTGCCGAGGGCCAGGCTCTGGGCTTCGCCCAGGGCTTCCTGGAACTTGGTGGTGAGTTTGTCGAGACGCATGGATGGGTGCTCCGAAATGCTTGAACTGACGGGCATGTGGCGCTGACAGCCCCCATTTCAAGACCTTGCACCGGTCGGGGTCAGGCGGCCTTGACCCGGGTCAAACCTCAGCCCCGATCCGGCGCTAGGCCACCCCAAGCCAGGTGAGCCCCTGGGCCCGGCGAAGACCGGGCCCCCTCCCGGTCCTGGGGCAGCGACCCGCGAAGCGGCGGAGCGCGGGGGCTTACCCCCCGCCAACAGGCGTCGGACCAGACGGTGGTCACCCGCGTCGTCGATACAGGACCTGCGCGGGCACATGGCCGCGGTCCACCGGCAGAAAAGCCCGGGTAATGCCCGCGGCGCTACGCCTGCAGCGCCACCGCTGCGAGCGTGGCGCGTTCGATGGCCTCGATGTCGGCGGCGCCGAGCGGGTTTGCCACGGGACTGTCGCCCTCAGGCATTGTTCGAGGCGATGCCCCACTTGGCCAGCGCGGCGTCGTCGCTGACCCGTGCGTCCACCCAGCGCGCGCCTTCGGGCGTCTGTTCTTTCTTCCAGAACGGTGCCTGGGTCTTGAGGTAGTCCATCAGGAATTCGCAGGCCTGAAAGCTCTCGCCGCGGTGCGCCGAGGTCACGGCCACCAGCACGATCTGGTCCAGCGGCTGCAGCAGGCCGACGCGGTGGATGACCCGCGCGCCGACGATGTCGAAGCGCCGGTGCGCCTCGTCGATCATCCCTTCGATGGCCTTCTCGGTCATGCCCGGGTAGTGCTCCAGCTCCATGGTGCTGACGCTCTGGCCGTCGTTGCGATCCCTGACCGTGCCCACAAACGTACAGACCGCCCCCACGCCTTTTTCATCGGCGCGCAGGCGGGCCACTTCGGTGGACAGGTCGAAATCCTCGGTCTGGATGCTGACCCGGGAAGCAGTGCGGCCGTTCATGTTCAACCTCCGGTCACCGGGGGGAAAAAGGCCACTTCAGCGCCGTCGGTCAAGACAGCGGACTCGTCGGCCATGGTCTGGTTGAGCGACACGCGCACGGCACGGCCGCGCGCCAGCGCCTCGGCGTGCGCGCCGCCGCGCGCGATCAGTTCGTCGCGCAAGGCCGCCAGCGTGCCCGCCGCGGTGTCGAGGGTTTCGCTGCCGGAGCCGATGGCTTCTCGGATGGAGGCGAAATAACGCAGCTGGATCTTCATGCGAGCAGGTCCGAAAGGGCAATGTAGTTGACGAGGTCGCCGCGCGTGATCGTGCTGCCAGCCGGGTTGTCCACCAGGCCGTCGCCCCACACGGTGGAAGTCAGCACGCCCGAACTCTGGTTGGGAAACAGGTCCAGGCCGCCGCCGGCGTTGCGGCGCACGCGCAGGAATTCGCGGCGCTTGTCGGCGCGCGGCAGGTCGAAGTCGGCCCGCAACTGCATGGCCTTGAAGGGCGGCTGATATTCGGACTCAGCAGCGCCCTGCAGCTTGAGCAGGAAGGGCCGCACCAGCAGCAGGAAGGTGACGTAGCTCGACACCGGGTTGCCCGGCAAGCCGATGAAATGGCAGTGCCCGCCGGCGTCGGCACCTGCTCCGGCGTCACGACGCACCGTGCCATAGGCGAAGGGTTTGCCCGGCTTCATGGCGATCTGCCACAGGTCCAGGCTGCCCAGCTGCTGCACGGCGGGCTTGATATGGTCTTCCTCGCCCACTGACACGCCGCCGCTGGTGAGGATCAGGTCGTGGTGATCGGCCGCGGTCTTGAGCGCGGCCAGCGTCCGGTCGCGCTTGTCGGGGACGATGCCCAGGTCGCTGACCTCGCAGCCCAGGCGCTCGAGCAGCACGCGCAGAAAGAAGCGGTTGCTGTTGTAGATGGCGCCAGGCTTCATGTCCTCCGGAGCGACCTGACCCGGCATCACCAGTTCGTCCCCGGTGGAGAACAGCGCTACGCGCGGCTGGGCGGTCACCTGCAGTTGTGCCGCACCGATGCCCGCCGCCAGGCCCAGGCTGGCGGCCGAGAGTACCGAGCCGCGCGGCAGCACCACGGCGCCACGTGCCACATCCTCGCCAGCGCGACGGATCCACTGCCCCAACGATGGGACCGCATCGATATGCACCGCATGGAAGTCACCGCCGACCTCGCGCGTGTCCTCCTGCATCACGATGGCATCGGCCCCCGGCGGCACGGTGGCCCCGGTGAAGATGCGCGCGCAGGTGCAGGGCTGCAGCGGTTGGGCCGCGTGGCCGGCCGGGATGCGCTGGCTCACCGGCAACACCACACCCTTTTCGGTGACGTCGGCCACGCGCACCGCGTAGCCGTCCATGGACGAGTTGTCCTGCGGCGGCACGTGCAGGGCCGAGACCAGGTCCTGGGCCAGCACGCGACGATCGGCCGCCACGGTGGCCAAGGTTTCGGTGGTGGGCAGCGGGGTCACGCGCGCCAGCAGATCGGCCAGCGCGTCGTCCAGCGCCATCAGCGGTTTGCGAGCGGGTTGCGGAGCGTTCATGGTGTGGGGCCGGCCGCACCGGGCGGCTCAGCGATAGGCTTCAGGGACGTAGTCGAAACGTTCGCCATTGTCGAGCAGCCAGGTGGCCACCGCATCGGCGTCGTTCAGATCCAGCACCGGGCGCAGGGTGGCCTCGGGCAGCTGGTCGGGCGCATCGGTGGCGATGGCCACGATGAAGGGGTCGTCCGGGTAGCGCGCCGGGCGTTCCGTGGCGGGGCGCCAGACCTCGACTTTGAGCAGGTTGCTGTCTCGAAAGCCCTCGACCAGCACCCAGTCCACGCCCGGGTGCAGGGCCGGGATGAGCTCGTGCACGGAGCGCTCACCGGGCTGCTCAAAGGTGCGTTGCAGCACCAGACGCTCAGGTGACGCGGCGAGCACCTCATAGGCACCGGCTTCGCGGTGACGCCAGGTGTCCTTGCCCGGTCGGTCGGTTTCCAGGCCATGATGGGCGTGCTTGATCACCGAAACCCGCAGGCCGAGAGCCTTGAACACGGGTACCAGACGCTCGATGAGCGTGGTCTTGCCCGCGCCCGAGAACCCTGCGAAGCCGACGACTTTCATGGCACGCGGGAGCACCCGTCAGACCGGGCAGTGGTCGGTGATGGTGCGCTTGACCGCCACCACGTCCGCCGGCATCACCTGCACCCGCTTGGGCAGGGCTTCGATGCCGTCGAACTTGGCCGGGCGCGCCGGGTCGCGGCCCAGTGCCTCGCGAATGGTCTCGGCGAACTTGATCGGCAGCGCGGTCTCCAGCACCACCACGTGTTCGCCCGGCTGGCGCAGCTCACGCGCCACCTTCACGCCGTCGGCCGTGTGGGTGTCGATCATCACGCCGTGCTGCTCGAAGGTGGCCTGGATGGTCGCCAGGCGGTGGGCGTGCGTGCTCTTGCCGCTGGCAAAACCGTAGCGACTTGCAGCCTGCGCGAACAGGGGATCGGCGCCGAGGTCGAAGCGGCCGTGCAGGCGCAGCTCGTCGTCGAACAGCTGCTTGGTGCGCGCGGCGTCGCGGCCCAGCAGGTCGAACACGAAACGCTCGAAGTTGCTCGCCTTGGAAATGTCCATCGACGGGCTGGAGGTTTCGTAGGTGTCGGCGCTGCCGCGCACGCGGTAGGTGCCGGTGCGGAAGAACTCGTCGAGCACGTCGTTCTCGTTGGTCGCAGCGATCAGGCGACCGATCGGCAGGCCCATCTGGCGTGCCACGTGACCGGCGCAGATGTTGCCGAAGTTGCCCGACGGCACGGCGAAGCTCACCTTCGGTA
>JBJTNV010000003.1:0-19740 GCA_046074205.1 Hydrogenophaga sp. | reverse complement strand
AGGTCGTTGGACACGGCCTTGACGATGTCCTGGCAGTCATCGAAGACGCCTTCGATGGCGATGTTGTGGATGTTCGGATCCATCAGGCTGAACATCTGGGCCTGCTGAAAGGCGCTCATGCGGCCGTGCGGGCTGAGCATGAACACGCGCACGCCCTGCTTGCCCCGCATCGCGTACTCGGCCGCGCTGCCGGTGTCGCCGCTGGTGGCGCCCAGGATGTTGAGCTGTTCGCCACGGCGTGCCAGTTCGTACTCGAACAGGTTGCCCAGCAGCTGCATGGCCATGTCCTTGAAGGCCAGGGTCGGGCCGTTGGACAGGGCTTGGAGCTGCAGGCCTGCTTCCAGCGAGGTCAGCGGCACGATCTCCTTCGTGCCAAACACTTCAGCCGTGTAGGTCTTCGCGCACAGGGCCTTCAGGTCGGCCGCCGGAATGTCGTCGATGTAGAGCGACAACACCTCGAAGGCCAGCGCGGCGTAGCCCTGTTCGGCCAGCACCGTGCGCCAGCGCGTCAGTGTGGCGGCGTCGACCTGCGGGTAGGTCTCGGGCAGGTACAGGCCGCCATCGGGCGCCAGGCCTTCGAGCAGGATTTCGCAGAAGCGCTTGCGGTCCGGGTGGCCGCGGGTCGACAGGTACAGCATGTCAGTTGAGTTCTTCTTTGCGGATGCGGGTGATCGGCGCCAACACGGAAGGCAGGGCCTGCATCTGAGCGATCACGTCGTTCATCGTGCCTTCGCGCGTGTCGTGCGTGAGGATGATCAGGTCAGTGGACGTGGCGCCCTCGCCACCCACTTCGTCGGCCTCGCGCTGCAGCACCGCGTCGATGCTCACGCCAGCGCCGGCCAGCAGGCCGGTCACCTGGGCCAGCACACCGGCCTGATCGGCCACGCGCAGGCGCAGGTAGTAGCTGGTCACCACATCGCTCATCGGGAGCACGGCCACGTCGCTCATCGCATCGGGCTGGAAGGCCAGGTGCGGCACGCGGTGGTGCGGGTCGGCGGTGTGCAGGCGGGTGATGTCCACCAGGTCGGCGATCACGGCCGAGGCGGTCGGCTCGCTGCCGGCGCCCTTGCCGTAGTACAGCGTGGTACCCACGGCATCGCCGTGCACCACCACCGCGTTCATCGCGCCTTCCACATTGGCGATCAGGCGCTTGGCCGGCACCAGGCTGGGGTGCACGCGCAACTCAACACCCTTGTCGGTGCGCTTGGTGATACCCAGCAGCTTGATGCGGTAGCCCAGCTGTTCGGCGTACTTGATGTCGGCCGCGCCCAGCTGGGTGATGCCCTCCACATAGGCCTTGTCGAACTGGACCGGGATGCCGAAGGCGATGGCGCTCATGAGCGTCGCCTTGTGCGCCGCATCCACGCCCTCGATGTCGAAGGTCGGGTCGGCCTCGGCGTAGCCCAGACGCTGGGCTTCCTTGAGCACCACGTCGAAGTCCAGCCCCTTGTCGCGCATCTCGGACAGGATGAAGTTGGTGGTGCCGTTGATGATGCCGGCGATCCACTGGATGCGGTTGGCGGTCAGGCCTTCGCGCAGCGCCTTGATGATGGGGATGCCACCGGCCACCGCAGCCTCGAAGGCCACCATCACGCCCTTGGCAGAAGCCGCCGCAAAGATCTCGGTGCCGTGCACGGCCAGCAGCGCCTTGTTGGCGGTCACCACGTGCTTGCCGGCGGCAATGGCTTCGAGCACGAGCTCGCGTGCCAGGCCGTAGCCGCCGATCAGCTCGACCACGATGTCGATGTCGGGGTTGGCGATGATGGCGCGCGGGTCGGCCACGATCCGGGCCGATGTACCCACCAGTGCCTGGGCCTTGACCACATCGCGACGGCTCACCATGGTGATTTCAATGCCACGTCCGGCGCGACGGCGAATCTCTTCCTGGTTGCGCCGCAAGACCTCGAACACACCGCTCCCTACGGTGCCCAGCCCCATCACGCCCACTTGAATCGGTTTCATCTCGTTATCACTCACTGTTGCCGCCTCAGGCGGCAGAATTGGTTGGTCGGTATCGCTCAGGTGCCGTGACGCTGGCGCCACTGTTCCAGGAAGCGCGCCAGACGGTTGATCGCTTCGCGCAGGTCGTCCTCGTGCGGCAAAAACACAATGCGGAAATGCTGGTTGTCCGGGTAGTTGAAGCCCGAGCCCTGCACCAGCATGACGCGCGTGGCGCGCAGCACTTCCATGAAGAACTGGCGGTCGTCCTCGATGGGATACATCTTTGGGTCGAGCCGCGGAAACATGTACAGCGCCGCCTGCGGCTTGACGCAGGTGACCCCCGGAATCGCGGTGATCAGTTCGTAGGCCAGGTCGCGCTGGCGGCGCAAGCGACCGCCTTCCCTGACCAGATCGTTGATGCTCTGGTAGCCGCCCAAAGCCGTCTGCACCGCGTATTGGCCCGGCACGTTGGAGCCGAGCTTGAGGTTGGCGAGCATGTTCAGGCCTTCAATGAAGTCCTTCGCAATCGCTTTGGGACCGGACAGCACCATCCAGCCGGCGCGGTAGCCACAGGAACGATAAGCCTTGGACAGTGAGTTGAAGGTCAGGGTCAGCACATCTGTCGACAGACTGGCCATGGCGGTGTGCTTCACGCCGTCGTACAGCACCTTGTCGTACACCTCATCGGCCAACAACACCAGGCCAAACTCGCGTGCGATCGCCACGATGCCCTCAAGCAGTTCGTCGCTGTAGAGCACGCCGGTGGGGTTGTTCGGGTTGATGACCACGATGCCCTTGGTGCGCGGCGTGATCTTGGCCCGGATGTCGGCCAGGTCAGGCTGCCAGCCGTTGGCTTCGTCGCAGCGATAGTGGACCGGCGTGCCGCCCGACAGGCTGGTCGCGGCGGTCCACAGCGGGTAATCCGGGGACGGCACGAGCAATTCGTCGCCGTTGTCCAGCAGCGCGTTGGCCGCCATCACGATCAGTTCGCTCGCGCCATTGCCCAGGTAGATGTCATCCAGGGTCACGCCCTGCACGCCCTGCTGCTGCGTGTAATGCATCACGGCCTTGCGCGCCGCGAAAATGCCCTTGCTGTCCGAATAACCGGCCGAGTTCGGCAGGTTGCGGATCATGTCCTGCTGGATTTCTTCCGGCGCGTCAAAACCGAACGGCGCGAGGTTGCCAATGTTCAGCTTGATGATCTTCTGACCCTCGTCCTCCATCTGCTTGGCCGCATCAACGATCGGGCCCCGCACGTCATAAAGCACATTGGCCAGCTTGGCAGATTTCTGGATGGTCTTCAAAGTCCCTCCCTCCCGGGGTGACGAACAGCGCAAGCGGGGAACCTGCACGGCACTCGTGGCAAGATGCGCCTCGTCCGGCAGGGAAAACCTGCCATTTGACCACAGATCAGACTCTCGCCCGGACCGCATCGTCGTCCTGAAAAGTCCCCGATACCGCCATGAAACTGCACGCCGACAAAGCAGACCGTTACACGATCACGGCCTACGGCCAGGACTGGGTGGCTGTCAATGGCGAGCGCCACCAGCGCAGTCTCTTGCTCAGCGCCACGGACGGCCCACGCCCCTGGGACTGTGCCGACTTTGACGAATTGCGAGCCTCCCATTTCGATCAGCTCCTCGCACAGTTTGCCGAACCGCCCGAACTCGTCCTGCTCGGCAGCGGGTCGCGGCTGCGCTTCGTTCACCCGAGCCTGTTGACGGGACTGATCCGTCGGCGCATCGGCGTGGAAACCATGGACACCGGCGCGGCCTGCAGGACGTACAACATCCTGGCCGGCGAGGGTCGACGGGTGCTCGCCGCCCTCCTGCTGGGAGACTGACAGAGGACGCAGGGACAAAACCGGCTTGGGTTAAAATACGCGTTTGCTTTCACTGACCGCCCGCCCTTTACGGCCGGGCGGCGGCAGCAACCCGCTGACCGTCTGCGGGAAGCCAGCGAATCACCACCAACTCACGTCAGGGGCCCACGCGCATGGCAGTCGTTGTCAACAAACCCATTCCCGAATTTGAAGCCCTGGCCACCGGTGGCATCAAGGTGAGCAACCAGACCCACCTTGGCCAGACACTGGTGCTGTACTTCTACCCCAAGGACAACACCCCCGGTTGCACCACCGAGGCCATGCAGTTTCGCGACAAGTACAAGGACTTCGTCAAGGCTGGTGCCCAGGTTTTCGGTGTGTCGCGCGACAACATGAAATCGCACGATGACTTCAAGACCAAGCTGGAACTGCCGTTCGAACTGATTGCCGACACTGAAGAGAAGATGTGCCACATGTTCGGCGTGGTCAAGAACAAGATCATGTATGGCAAGAAGGTCAAGGGCATTGAGCGCAGCACGTTCCTGATCGGTGCCGACGGGTTGCTCAAGCAGGAATGGCGCGGCCTGAAGGTGCCGGGCCATGTCGAAGAAGTGCTCAAGGCGGTCAAGGTTCTGAAGAAAGCCGCCTGAATTTTCCTCGTTCAAAACGGACATCGGGCTCATGCATAATGGGTTCATGACGTCGGGAAGACCCATCGCCATCCCCGAACCCGCTGCATTGAGCCGCCTGAAAAGCCGCCCGGTTGTCCTGGCGGCTTTTTGTTTTCATGCCCTGCGCTAACGCCCATGCCTCTGCCACCCGCCCCCGCCAAACGTGCCGCCCTCCTCGCTCCCGAGGCCTACACCCTCAAAGGTCACGAAGAGATCCTGGAGACCCCTCCCGAAGCGGTGGACGCCATGGCAACGAAGACGCCGGTCAGCCCGCTGGCCGGCGAGCCCTCCGCACCGGCAACCGCCACGCGGCGTAGCCGCAGTAGGGTACGTCCGTCAGCACCGTCCGACACGGCACGCCAGCCCAGCCGTGGACCCAGTGCGACACCGGAGACAGCGGTCAGCACGGACACAGAGCCGATGGAGGCAGCGGTACCCAGCCGTCCCGGGACCGCTTCGCCGCGCCCGGGACAGAAGCCCTCGCGCACGCGAGCTGCACGAGGAACCAACGGTCATCGGCGCCTGTTCGTGCTGGATACCAACGTGCTGCTGCATGACCCGATGAGCCTGTTCCGTTTCGAGGAGCACGACATCTACCTGCCGATGATCGTGCTGGAAGAGCTCGACGGGCACAAGAAAGGCATGACCGAGGTGGCGCGCAACGGGCGCCAGACCAGCCGGAACCTGGATGCCCTCGCCGCTCAGACCGGAGGCGACATGGCAGAGGGTCTCAAACTGTCGGCCACGGGTCACAGTTCGGCCCGGGGTCTGCTCTTCTTCCAGACCGAACCACTGGATGCCCAGCTGCCCAGCAGCCTTCCCCAGGGCAAGGCAGACAACCAGATCCTGGGCGTGGTGCAAGCCCTGCGGGAAAAGCACCCGCAGCGCGAAGTCATCCTGGTGTCCAAAGACATCAACATGCGCGTCAAGGCTCGCGCCCTGGGGCTCAATGCCGACGATTACCAGAACGACAAGACACTCGATGACGGCGAGTTGCTGTATTCCGGCGCCCTCGCACTGCCGCAAGACTTCTGGACCCGACAGAGCAAGACGGTGGAGAGCTGGCAGAGTGGCACCCACACCTTCTACCGCGTCAGCGGCCCGGCGGTGTCCCAGTTCCACATCAATCAGTTTGTCTACTTCGAAGCCCCGGGTGAGCCTTCGCTGTACGCCCGGGTGACCGAGATTCGCGACAAAACCGCCGTGCTCAGAACGCTCAAGGACTACACCCACCTCAAGAATGCGGTCTGGGGCGTGACCAGCCGCAACCGAGAGCAGAACTTCGCGCTGAATCTGCTGATGGACCCGGAAGTGGATTTCGTGACGCTGGCCGGCACGGCTGGTACCGGCAAGACGCTGATGGCCCTGGCCAGCGGCCTGACGCAGGTGCTCGACGACCGCCGCTACACGGAAATCATCATGACCCGCGCAACGGTCAGCGTGGGTGAAGACATCGGCTTCCTGCCGGGTACGGAGGAAGAGAAGATGGGGCCATGGATGGGCGCCCTGGATGACAACCTGGAATTCCTCGCCAAAGGCGATGCTGGCGGGGCTGGCGAATGGGGCCGCGCCGCGACCAACGAGCTGATCAGAAGCCGCATCAAGGTCAAGAGCATGAACTTCATGCGCGGCCGCACCTTCATGAACAAATACGTCATCATCGATGAGGCCCAGAACCTCACACCCAAGCAGATGAAGACACTGATCACCCGCGCCGGCCCGGGCACCAAGATCATCTGCATGGGCAACCTGGCGCAGATCGATACACCCTACCTCACCGAAGGGTCCAGCGGGTTGACCTATGCCGTCGACCGGTTCAAAGGCTGGCCAAACGGCGGCCACATCACGCTGGCCCGTGGAGAACGTTCCCGACTGGCCGATTTCGCCAGCGAAGCCTTGTAAACGCCGGGACTGACGAGGCAGATCATCGCCGCCGGCGTCCGCGCGCACTGACGATCAGAAATCCCCTCCGCCGGCCAGGCTCTCGAAACGGGTGAGCGTGTTCAGGAACGTGAGCTTGACGGTCCCGGTGGGCCCGTTTCGCTGCTTGCCGATGATGATTTCGGCAACACCCGGCTCTTTACAGGCGTCTTTGGTGTAGTACTCGTCGCGGTAGATGAACATGATGATGTCCGCATCCTGTTCGATGGCGCCGGATTCACGCAAATCACTCATCATCGGGCGTTTGTCCGTGCGCGTTTCCACCGAGCGATTGAGCTGGGACAGGGCAATCACGGGGCATTGCAGCTCCTTGGCCAGCATCTTCAGACCACGCGAGATCTCGCCCAGTTCGGTGGCGCGGTTGTCACCCCCGTCGCTGCTCGAACCGCTCATGAGCTGCAGATAGTCCACCACGATCAGGCCGAGCTTGCCGCATTGGCGGGCCAGACGACGCGCGTTGGCACGCAATTCACCCGGTGTCAGACCCGGTGTTTCGTCAATGTGCAGCGATACGGTGCGCAGCTTCTCAATGGCCTCGGTCAGTCTCGGCCACTCGTCGTCAGTGAGCTTGCCGGTTCTCAAGTGGCCCTGGTTGATGCGTCCAATGGAGCCGACAATACGCACCGCCAGCTGGGACGCCCCCATTTCCATGGAGAACACCGCCACGGGCAGCCCCTCGTTCAAGGCCACGTGCTCTGCGATGTTGATGGCAAAGGCCGTCTTGCCCATCGACGGACGCGCCGCCAGCACCACCAGGTCTCCGGCCTGCAACCCCGAGGTCATTCGGTCCAGATCGATGAAACCGGTGGGTACGCCGGTCACGTCCATCGGGTTGTCAGCCATCTCCTGCACCCGGTCGAGCAAACTCACGACCAGCGTGTCCATGCTCTGAAAGCCCTCCTTCATGCGGGAGCCTTCTTCGCCGATTTTGAAGATTTTCTGCTCGGCCTCGTCGAGGATCCGGGCCACCGGCTTGCCCTGCGGATTGAATGCGTTGGTCGCGATCTCGTCGCTGGCCGAAACCAGTTTTCGAAGAATGGCTCGCTCGCGCACGATTTCCGCGTAGCGCCGGATGTTGGCCGCACTGGGCACGTACTGCGCCAGCGAGTTGAGGTAGGACAGTCCGCCTGCCTCCTCGGCCTTGCCCAGGTTCTGCAGGTGCTCGAACACCGTCACCACGTCGGCCGGTTTGCCCGCATTGACGAGGGCGGCGATAGCCGAATAGGTCAATCGGTGTTCGTAGCGGTAAAAGTCGGAGTCGTTGACCAGGTCCGCCACCCGATCCCAGGCACCATTGTCGAGCAGCAGCCCTCCGACGACGCTGGACTCGGCCTCAATGGAATGGGGCGGAACGCGCAGCTGGGTGATCTGCCGGTCGGAGGCGAAGTCAGCGTGGTCCAGGCCGGCATCGAAGGCGGACGGAGGGGTGGAGTACAGATCGTTCATGGGGTCTTGAAGCAAAACGGCATGGTACGCCCGAGGGCCTGCCGTGTCATGGGACAAGGCTGTGGACAACCGGTGCGCTGACAGTGGACGATCAGTGCCAAGGGACAGTCCATGGTGACATGGTGAAACACACAGGCAAAAAAAAGCCGCCAGCCCGTGGGGGCGGCGGCCAGTCGCGGCACAAGGCCGGACAGCGGCGGTGATCAGGCCGTTTCGCCCAGCACCGAGACGTTGACGTCCACGTTCACGTCGGTGTGCAGGTGCACCTGAACGGTGTAGTCGCCCACCAGCTTGAGCGGACCGTTGGGCATGCGAACTTGCGCCTTGGTGACGGCAAAGCCCATCTTGTTGAGCTCTTCAGCCACGTCGTGGTTGGTCACGGAACCAAACAGACGGCCGTCGACCCCAGCCTTCTGGGTCAGCTTGACGGTGGCCGCAGCGACCTTCTCGCCCACAGCCTGGGCTTCAGCCAGCTTCGCAGCGGCGGCCTTTTCGAGCTCGGCACGGCGGGCTTCGAAATCAGCAATGGCGACCTTGGTCGCACGGCGGGCACGGCCCGAGGGGATCAGGAAGTTCCGGGCGTAGCCGTCCTTGACCTTGACCACATCACCCAGGGCGCCGAGATTGACAACTTTGTCGAGCAGAATGATTTGCATGTGAGTCTCTCCCGATCAGACGCGGTGCTGGTCGCTGTAAGGCAGCATGGCCAGGAAGCGGGCACGCTTGATGGCGGTGGTGACCTGACGCTGGTAGATGGCACGGGTGCCGGTCAGGCGCGCGGGGATGATCTTGCCGTTTTCGGAGATGAAGTCGCGCAGGACGTCCACGTCCTTGTAGTCCACTTCTTCCACGCCGGCCACGGTGAAGCGGCAGAAACGCTTGCGCTTGAACAGCAGCGATTGGGTGTTGCGCTTGGGGCGCTTGTCTTTGTTGAAACGCTTGGGTGCAGCCATGATGGGCCTTTCCTATGTCTTGCTGAAACTTTGGATATGGAACACAACGCCTTTGCCGTTGCGTGCATTCGCCAGAAATCCCTGAAACCGCAGAACCGATTCGAGCCCCTGTCGGGAGATCGTCTCGGCGAGTGAACCGAAGGCAACGGCCCTCAGCTGCAGTTTTACCCATCGGGGGGTGTCGAGCTCTGTCTGGGTGGATTCGTGCTCGAGCACGAGGTTGATCACCGGGACACCGGCCGGGGTGTATCGCAGGTTTTGTACCTGCACCACCGAGGCCTGAAGCTCAAACCGATTGGTTTCTGGCGACGTCACGCACGGGTTTAGGCCGCGGCACGCTGCTCGGGCTGGAGCTTGCGGGCCTCTTCACGCTCGACGGCCTTCATCATGCTCGAAGGACCGGTTTCGGCCTTTTTCTTCTGCACGCTCAGATGGCGCAACACGGCGTCGTTGAACTTGAAGGCGTGCTCCAGTTCGCCCATCACGGCCTGATCGGCCTCGATGTTGACGCACAGGTAGTGGGCCTTGGACAGTTTGTTGATCTGGTAAGCCAGTTGACGGCGACCCCAGTCTTCCACACGGTGGATCTTCCCGCCGCCGGCGGTGATCATGCCCTTGTAGCGCTCCAGCATGGCCGGAACCTGTTCGCTTTGGTCCGGGTGGATCAGCAGAACGATTTCGTAATGACGCATGGACTCTCCTTTTGGATAGAAAAGCTGCCCCCAGCGTCGAATTGGGGTGCAGCAAGGCAAGCCCGCGATTCTAGCAAATCTCCAAGACCCGGCCAAGCTCCGGCCCGGGCAACGGCCTACTCGGAGCGCCGGTGCGGATAGCGGATGTACTCGACCAACTCCCGGGCAGCGGCACCAGGCGCCGGGGTGACCAGACTCACCAGCACAATGACCGCAAAGCCCACCGGCACACCAAAAACACCTGCCGAGATGGGCAGGATGTCCCACCACAGCCGAATCGGTGCGGTAATGCCCAGCGCCTCGCGCAACCACGGCTGGTTGCTGACCATGTAGTACACCGTGACCCCCAGTCCAGCCACCATGCCCAGCGCCGCGGCCACGCCATTGGCGCGCTTCCAGAAGATGCCCAACACCAGCGCGGGGAAAAACGCTGCGGCGGCAAACGAGAACGCTGCCGACACCAGGAAGAGGATGTCGGCCGGCTTCTGGGCGGCCACATAGGCGGCGGCCAGCGCCACCACCAGCAGCAGCACCTTGGAAATGGTGACCCGCCGCGCCGTTGATGCGTTGGGATCGATCATCTTGTAGTACAGGTCATGCGACAGTGCGTTCGCAATGGTCAGCAGCAGCCCGTCTGCGGTGGACAGCGCGGCCGCCAGGCCTCCGGCAGCCACCAGCCCCGTGACCACATATGGCAAACCACTGATCTCCGGAGCGGCCAGCACCACGATGTCGCTGCCGATGGTGATTTCGTTGAGCTGCAGGATGCCGTCCAGGTTGATGTCCTCGATCGACATCAGGCTGGCATCCACCTTGTTCCAGGCGGCCACCCACTGCGGCAGCTGGTCCAGCGGTGTGCCCACCACCGCATGAAACACCTCGTATTTGACCAGTACCGCCAGCGCTGGCGCCGTGACATACAACAGGAAAATGAAAAACAGGGACCAGGTGACCGACTGGCGTGCCTGCCGCACAGAAGGCGTTGTGTAGTAGCGCATCAGGATGTGCGGCAAGGCCGCCGTACCCACCATGAGGCAGAACACCAGCGCCAGAAAATTGCGTCGTGAGGCATCGAAGGCCTGCCGCTCGTCCGGGCTGCCTCGAGGGTTGCCGGCGTATTGCCGCGCATGTGGCGGCATCCCGTTGAGCGGCTGCGACTTGACCAGCGCCGCATCGCGCTCGCGCGTCCAGCTGGCCCGTGCCGACGCACTGTCGCGCGGCAGCGCGGACAGGCTTTTTTCAGCAGCGGAAATGGCGGTCGATGGCGCATTGCTCTCCCGCAAGGCCGCCAGTCGGGCTTCGGCGGCTGACTTGTCCGCCATCAGCGCGGCCGCCGGATCCTGCAGCTTGCGGGAGAGTTGCTCGCTGCGCAGGCGGTACAGCTCGCGCACCTCCAGTTCCTTGGGGTCGTGGGTGAGCAGCCGCTCTTTGGCGGTCACCTTCTCCAGCTGCAGTCCATATACCAGCTGCGGCAGCGGGGTTCCGGTCTGTTTGACCGACAGCCAGACGACCGGAATGAGATAGGCGACGATGAGAATGATGTACTGCGCCACCTGCGTCCAGGTCACGGCGCGCATACCTCCCAGGAAAGAGCACACCAGGATCCCCCCCAGACCGAGGAAAACACCCAGCTCGAATGCCACACCGGTCAGGTTGGAGGTGATCAGGCCCACCCCGTAGATTTGGGCCACCAGATAGGTGAAGGAACAGACGATCGCTGCCGCCATGCCCAGCAACCGGGGCCAGTGACCACCGTACCGCTCACCCAGGAAATCGGGAATGGTGAATTGCCCGAATTTGCGCAGGTAGGGCGCGAGCAGCAACGCCACCAGCACATAGCCACCCGTCCACCCCAGCACAAACGCCAGACCGTTGTAGCCACTGAGGTAGAGGGTGCCCGCCAGCCCGATGAAGGATGCTGCCGACATCCAGTCGGCGCCGGTCGCCATCCCGTTGTAGACCGCCGGTACGCGCCGCCCGGCCACGTAGTACTCGGCTGCATCGGTGGTTCGGCTCATGATGCCGATCACCGCGTACAGCAGGAGGGTCGCCATCAGAAACAGAAATCCGATCCAGGTCCTTGAAGTCCCCAGGTGCTCCAGCCCGGCCAGCATCAGCACGAACACAAAGAAGCCGCCGGTATACCAGGCGTAGACACGGTCGAGCTGTCGTTTGAAGGTTCGGTGGTCGCTCATGCGGTCAAGCCCCGGGTTCCTGTACGCCGTGGGCCCGGTCGAGACGGTCCATGACCCACGCGTAGCCTCCGATGATCAGTCCGTACACCACCAGGGACCCTTGAGCGGCCATCCAGAAACTGAAGGGCCAGCCGAGAAAGTCGAAGTCCAGATCACGCGCAAAGTACGTGAGAACAAAGCTGACGCACCACCAGACCAGCAACAGGACGCCGGTCAGCCATTGCGTGCGGCGCCAGTACCGGCGGGCGGACGACTCGTCCCTGCTCGGCGGCGTCATCCGGCGCTCCCTGAGCACACACCCGGTTCAAGACCGGTTTCCCGGGCCAGATGCGCTGCCACGCGCGGCTCGAACCCGTACAGGTGCGCGATGATGCTCCGGACCTGCTCGGTTTCACCGCGGTCGGCCTGCACACGGGCCAGCTGGTACCAGCCAGAGGGGTTCATCGGCTGCAATTGCGTGGAACGCTGCAGAGGCTCGATGGCCTCTGCCAGGCGCGATTGTCCCACCAGGCACAAGCCCAGACCGTACCAGGCACGGTCCAGGTGCGGGGCCAGGTCGGCCGCGCGCCGAAACGCCCGCTCCGCGGGGATCCACTGACCCAAACGTTCCTGGAGATAACCCAGATTGAACCAGGCGACCGCATCTGCCGGCCGCCGCTGCACCAGGCGCTGCTGAAGGACGATGGCCTCGGCAAATGCGCCGTCCTGGCCCAGCAGGTGAGCCCGTGTGGCAAGCGCATGCGAATCGCCCGGATTCACCGACAGGCGAGTGGCGGTAACCGACAGGGCAGCACGGCGCAGCCCGAAGGCCAGCAGAACACCCACCCGCGATCTGTATGCGAGAGCGGCCCGGCACCGGCTCAGCGACATGCGGTCGCTCCCGGAGACAGACAGTACGACAGCTTCAGCCAGGTCAGCATCACCCAGCCCCATGCCAGCAACACGAAGGCCACCAGCGGAACGTGCCGGTCCAGCACCCGGCGGGGACTGAGACGGCGCGCCAGCCAGACAAAGGGCGACCCGATCACTTGCAGAACCCGGTAGAACGGGTTGCGGTGGAGGCGTTCGCGGCCCAGCAGACCGAGCACCCCCTGACCCAGCAACGCCAGCAGGGCAATTTCGGTAACGGCTTTGGCGGCCACGATCCAAGTCAACATGCGCTGAGTGTCCCCATGCGCGCGAGCTTACCGAAATCCGGATGGCGATCTGCCCGATCCCTGACTCAGGTCATACCCGCAGCGGGTTAACCCGCAAATGAGTCCCCGGGGCGGGTGTAGCATGGCTTTCCGAGGTTTTCTTCATGCATGCCATGCCCCACCACGACGACGCCCAGACCCGGTCCCTGATCCAATCGCTCCGCGACCACCCGGTGTTCGGACGGCTCGACCAAGCACTCCTGCGAAACCTGCAGGCGCACTTGAGCGTTCAGACCGCCCGGGCGGGCGAGACGATCGCGGATCGGGCCATGCTGTCGCAGCAACTGCACTGGGTGATGGAGGGCACGGTGCAGCTGCTCGATGGACGGGGGCAGGCATTGGTCAGCCTGGTGCGCGACGAACTGTTTGGACTGCACCTCGGGCAGGGACTGGACATCCAGAGCGCCATGGCACGCACCCCGGCCCGTGTGGGGCGCATCGACACCGTGGTGCTGGAGGAACTGGTCAGCTCATCACCCGAACTGGCGTTTCGCCTGTGTGGCACGCGCGCGGAACATCCGGTGGCGCAGCGCGAGAGCGCCGCAAACAGTGAAGCGGACCCTGCACTGAACCTGATGACCACACCGGTGCGCTCACTGATCAAACGTGCGCCCATCACGGTGGCTCCGCACACCCGCATCCGGGACGCTGCGCAGCTGATGAGCGAGCAGCGCGTGTCGTCGGTGCTGATCGTTGAGCAGGAACATCTCTTTGGCGTGGTCACGGACCGCGACCTGCGCAACCGTGTCATCGCCACCGGACTGGACACAGCACGGCCGGTGGCCGACATCGCCACGCTGGCCCCGATGACCATCGATGTGGCCAACCCGGCCTTCGACGCCCTGCTGCTGATGGCGCGGCACAACATCCACCACGTGCCGGTGCTCGACGGATCGCGCATCGTGGGCATGATCACGGCCACCGATCTCACCGAGCAGCACAGTACCTCTGCGGTCTACCTGGCCGGCGACGTTTACAAGCAAAACGCCATCGAGGGCCTGCAGGCGGTCAGCCGAAAAGTACCCCGTCTGCAGCGGGGGCTGGCCGCGGCGCAGGCCAGTGCCCACAGCACCGGACACATCGTCACCGCCATCACCGACGCCATCACCACCCGCCTGTTGCAGTTGGGCGAAGCCCGCCTTGGCCCGCCGCCAGTGGACTATGTGTGGGTTGCAGCCGGCTCGCAGGCACGCAGCGAACAAACCGCCAAATCCGACCAGGACAACTGCATGGTGCTCGACGATGCCTATGACGAGACGCTGCACGGCGCCTACTTCAAGGCACTGGCAGGCTTTGTCTGCGACGGCCTGGACGCCTGCGGCTACGTCTACTGTCCCGGCGAGATGATGGCCATGACCGACCAGTGGCGACAGCCACGGCGACGCTGGGCCGAATACTTCCGTCAATGGACCAGCGTGCCCGACCCCAAAGCGCTGATGCTCACGTGCGTGTTCTTCGACTTGCGCGCCATACACGGTCAGGCCCGCCTGCTCGATGACCTGCGCCGGGAGGTGCTCCAGGCCACCCGCGGCAACACCCTCTTCCTGGCCCACATGACCGGCAACGCCCTGCAGCACCAGCCGCCACTGGGTCTGTTCAAGGGCATCACCACCATTCGAAGCGGTGAACACAAGGGCACCGTTGATCTCAAGCACACGGGGGTCGTCCCCATCGTGGATCTGGCGCGCATCTACGCTCTGGCGGCGGGGGACGTTGCCGTCAACACGCACGACCGGCTGCTTGGTGCCGCCGCCGGCGACGCGATCAGCGAGCAAAGCGCACGCGACCTTCGCGACGCGCTGGAGTTCCTGGCGTTCATGCGCATCCAGCACCAGGCACGGCAGATGGCGACGGGCGTCAAGCCCGACAACTACCTGAACCTGGGCGATCTGTCCAATTTCGAACGGACCCAGCTCAAGGATGCGTTCTCGGTCGTTCAGTCACTGCAGACCGTGCTGGGTCAGCGCTATCGGATGTGAACGGAAGGCCGGCTCATGACAGCGGCCGGACGATGACGTCGGCACGCGGTTCGGCATCCGCCGGGTACACGTGCGCCTGGGCCAGTGCCCATACCTCGCGCGGCGGCAAGGGCTTGAGGCGGTGGTCGCTCCACACCTGACGCCACCGCCGCGCACCGCGCAGACCATGGCGCAGACCCAGCATGTGGCTGGCAATGGAATACCAGTTCACGCCGTCCTCGGCGTGGGCTCGTTCCATGTAGCCCACCATCGCTTCCTCGACCGCCTCACGCGTGGGCGTTGGCCGGGACGTGTCATCAAAAAAGCGGGTGTCCCAGTCGGCCATCAACCAGGGGTTGTGGTAAGCCTCGCGGCCGAGCATCACCCCTTCAACATGCTGCAGATGCCCGGCGATCTGTTCAGGGGTGGAGACACCACCGTTGACCGCGATCACCAGATCGGGGAAGTCTTGCTTGAGCCGGTAGACCAGCTCGTAACGCAGCGGCGGGATCTCGCGGTTCTCTTTGGGAGACAGGCCCTTGAGCCAGGCATTGCGGGCGTGCACCAGAAATACCCGGCAACCGCCCTCGGCAACGGTGCCGACAAAGTCACGCACGAAGTCATAGCTCTCGACCCTGTCGATGCCGATGCGGTGTTTGACCGTGACCGGGACATCCACCACGTCCACCATGGCCTTGACGCCGTCCCGCACCAACGCGGCCTCGCCCATCAGGCAGGCACCGAAGGCGCCGCGCAGCACACGCTCGCTCGGACAGCCACAGTTGAGGTTGATTTCGTCATAGCCCCGGTCCGCCCCCATCTTTGCGCAAACCGCCAGATCGGCCGGCTCACTGCCGCCGAGCTGCAACGCCACGGGGTGCTCTTCTTCGTTGAAGTGCAGGTGCTGCGCCGCGTTGCCGTGGATCAACGCCCCCGTCGTCACCATCTCGGTGTACAGCAGTGTGTGGCGGGTCAGCAGACGGTGAAAGTAGCGGCAATGACGGTCGGTCCAGCCCATCATGGGAGCTACCGACAGTCGCCAGGGAGAAACGGGAACGGACATGCGCCGGATTATCCCGCGACCCAAAAAAAAGCCCTGCAACTGCAGGGCCGGTGGAGCGCGACGCTCAACCCATGTGCAGGCCGCCGTTGACCGAGAAGTCCGCACCGGTGGCGTAACCGCCCTCCTCGCTGGCCAGCCAGGCGATGATGGAGGCGATTTCGCTGGGCTTGCCCAGTCGTTTGACCGGCACGGTGGCGACGATCTTTTCCAGCACATCAGGGCGGATGGCATTGACCATGTCGGTCCCGATGTAGCCAGGGCTCACGGTGTTGACCGTCACGCCCTTGGTGGCCAGCTCCTGCGCCAGCGCCATCGAGAAGCCGTGCATGCCGGCCTTGGCCGCCGAGTAGTTCGTCTGACCGGCCTGGCCCTTTTCACCGTTGACCGAGCTGATGTTGATGATGCGACCCCAGCCCTTTTCCACCATGTCACCCACGACCTGCTTGGTCACGTTGAACATGGAGTCCAGGTTGGTGTTCATCACGGCATCCCAGTCCTCACGCGACATCTTGAGGAACATGCGGTCCTTGGTGATGCCGGCGTTGTTGACCAGCACGTCGATGCTGCCGTGTTCGGCCTTGGCCTTGGTGAAGGCTTCCACGGTGGAATCCCAGTCGCCCACGTTGCCCACCGACGCGTAGAAGGTGTAGCCCAGCGCTTTCTGCTCGTCCAGCCATTTGGCGTAGTCACGGGTCGGTCCGCAACCGGCGATGACCTTGAAACCCTCCTTGTGCAGACGCTGGCAGATCGCGGTGCCGATGCCGCCCATGCCGCCGGTGACGTAGGCTACTTTTTGACTCATTGTGATGCTCCTCTAGGTGGTGCCGTATGGCGGTAAAAATCAGTTATCAGGCGCGTTCAACGGCAAGCGAGACGCCCATGCCGCCACCGATACACAGTGCAGCCAGGCCTTTCCGGGCCCCGCTGCGCTGCATCTCGTGCAGCAGCGTGACCAGAATGCGGCAGCCGGACGCGCCAATGGGGTGGCCGATGGCAATCGCGCCACCGTTGACGTTGACTTTGGCCGGGTCGATGTCCAGCGCCCTGTTGACGGCGCAGGCCTGGGCGGCAAACGCCTCGTTGAGTTCGAACAGGTCCACATCGGAGGCCTTCCAGCCCGCGCGGGCCAGGGCCTTCTGCGAGGCGGGGACCGGGCCCATGCCCATGGTGGCCGGGTCCAGACCGCTGGTGCCGAAAGCGGCGATGCGGGCCAGCGGTGTCAGCCCCAGGGCCGCGGCCTTTTTGGCCGTCATCACCATCACGGCGGCGGCGCCGTCGTTGATGCCCGAGGCGTTGCCGGCGGTCACGGTACCTGCCTTGTCGAAGGCCGGGCGCAGACCGGCCAGCGCTTCGGCGTTGGTCTTCTTGTTGATGAACTCGTCGGTATTGAACACCAGCGGATCGCCCTTGCGCTGGGGGATCAGCACGTCGACAATCTCGTCCTTGAACTTGCCGGCATCCTGCGCTGCCGAGGCCTTCTGCTGACTGCCCAGCGCGAGTGCGTCCTGCATGTCACGGGTGATGCCGTGGGCTTTCGCCACGTTCTCTGCGGTGATGCCCATGTGGTACTGGTTGTACACGTCCCACAGGCCATCGACGATCATGGTGTCGACCATCTTCCAGTCGCCCATGCGCTGAACGTCCCGGCTGCCATTGAGCACATGCGGGCTGGCGCTCATGTTCTCCTGGCCGCCGGCGATGACGATCTCGCTGTCGCCCCAGGCCACGGCCTGCGCGGCCAGCATCACGGCCTTCAGGCCCGAGCCGCAGACGGCGTTGATGGTCAGCGCCGGGGTTTCCTTGGCCAGGCCGGCCTTCATCATGGCCTGACGGGCCGGGTTCTGGCCTACACCCGCAGCCAGCACCTGGCCCAGGATGACTTCACCGACGGCGTCGGCCGGCAGACCGGTCCGCTTGAGCAGGTCCTTGATGACGATGCTGCCCAACTCGGTGGCCGGGGTCTTGGCCAGCGAACCACCGAACTTTCCGACGGCAGTGCGGGCCGCCGAAACGATGACGATATCTTCCATGTACGGGTCTCCTCAGTGAAAAAAATGCCTTCAGGCCTTGGCCTTGACGTAGCGGCCAGGTGCGGGCTCGATGGCGGCGTAGGTCTTGCCCTTGCCGTAGCCCTTGGGCGCCGGAATCTGCTTGCCCGCATGCGTCTTGAGCCAGCCCGACCAGTCCCCCCACCAGCTGCCGGTGTGTTCGGTGGCTGACGCGATCCAGTCGTTGACATCCTCGGGGAAGCGCCCTGCGGGGCCGGTCCAGTGGCTGCGTTTGCCCTTGCTGGCCGGGTTGATGACCCCGGCAATGTGACCGGAGGCGCCCATGACGAAGCGCTTGGGACCCGGCAACAGCTGGGTGGTGCCGTAGGCGCCGCCGATGGGCACGATGTGGTCCTCGCGCGAGCCATAGATGTAGGCCGGCAGCTTGACCTTGCGGAAATCGATCTTTTCGCCGCACACCGTGGCCGCCCCCGGCCGGGTGTAGCGGTTTTCCAGGTACAGGTTGCGCAGGTACCAGGCGTACCAGGGGCCGGGCAGGTTGGTGCTGTCGCTGTTCCAGTAGAGCAGGTCAAACGGCGGCGGTGTTTCGCCCTTGAGGTAGTTGCCCACCACATAGTTCCACACCAAATCGTTGGGTCGCAAGAAGCTGAAGGTCGACGCCATGTCTTTGCCCTTCATCAACCCCCCTTTGGCGAACTGACCTTCACGGAATTTCACAAAGGCTTCGTCAATGAACACATCCAACACACCCGTGTCGGTGAAATCAATCAGTGTCGTGAGCAAGGTCGCACTGGCCACTGGCTTTTCACCACGCGCAGCCAAGACGGCCAATGCGCTTGAAAGAATGGTGCCGCCAACGCAAAAGCCCAAAGCATTAATTTGCTTAGTGCCACCAATTTCTTGCACCACCTTGATGGCTTGAATGGCCACGTCTTCCACATAGTTGTCCCATGTGGTGTTGCGCATGCTCTCGTCGGGGTTGCGCCAGCTCACCACGAAGGTGCGATGACCTTGGGCCACTGCGTAACGGATGAATGAGTTCTCGGGCTGCAAGTCCAAGATGTAGAACTTGTTGATGCAAGGCGGGATGAACAAGAACGGACGCTCGTAGACCTTAGCGGTGAGTGGCTTGTATTCGAGCAACTGGAAGAACTCATTTTCAAACACCACTTTGCCTTCGGTGGTGGCCACGTTTTTACCCACTTCAAACAAACTCTCATCGGTCATCGACACATGGCCTTGTTGCATGTCATGCAACAAGTTTTGAATGCCTTTGGAGATGCTCTCGCCTTTGGTCTCAATCGCTTTTTGCTGTGCTTCCGCGTTGAGTGCCAGATAGTTGCTAGGCGCTGCGGCTGCTGCCCATTGTTCTACCGCGAATTGAAGGCGTGCTTTGGTTTTGGCGTCTGTTTCGGCTGCTTCGGTGAGCGCCATCATGGTGCGGGTGTTGAGCAAATAAGCTGCTGCTGTAAATGCAGCCATGGGGTTGTGCGCCCATGCTTCGCCTTTGAAGCGGCGGTCTTTGACTTCTGGCTTGCCTTGCAGGCTTTGGTTCCACAATTCGGTCGCTTCAGCAATGTATTGCTTTTGCAAAGCTTCGAGTTTTTCAGGAGAGAAGCTCAGTGCGGGGGTTTTTGCATCACCACCACCGATTGTTTGAAATGAGGCCAAGGCTTTGAGCCAGCTATCCCCTAGGCTCTTGAGGGCCGCATTCTGATCCATCGCTAACTCCTATACAGTCGCTGTCATTGTTATAACTGTCACCAGTATGTCAGTGAATTACCTTCGAATTTCTGACAGAAATCAAACTTGAGAGAAAACCCCTAGATGTATTTGGTCTTGATCGCTTGGAT
>JBJTNV010000002.1:0-14731 GCA_046074205.1 Hydrogenophaga sp. | reverse complement strand
GGTGCCGGCAGCGGGAACGTCGCTGGTCGGGGTGTCGGGCTGGTCCGGCCCCGGTGCCACGCGCAGGCTCCCGCGCAACGGGTAACCGGGCGCCACGGCCTTGAGCGCCACCAGCCTGGCCGCGCCACCCTCCTCGTCGCGCGCGCGGCCCATGGTCGGGAAGCCCAGGGTCTGCACCGCCTGCAGGCCCAGCGTGCGCGCCTGTTCGGCGAACGCAGGCGCCGGCGGGTTGTCGCTGCTGATGACCGCGTCGCCCCCAATGAGCGCCCGCGCGTCACGCTGCAGGCCGTTCTGCAGCCGGTCGGCAAAAAAACCCACAGACGTCAGCGCCGCCACCGCCAGCGTCACCGCGATCAGCAACAGCCGCAACTCACCCGCGCGCCAGTCGCGCCACAGCGAACGCCAGCCAAGCGACCAGAGGGAAACGGGGAGCGGAGCAGGTGCGGGAGCCATGGGCTGACCTTACCGCAAGCCCATCAACCGCGCAGAACGGTGTGATTTGAACCAGAGACAGCGCTCAGCCGGAGCGAGTGCCTGGTCCAGAGATGCGGTGGAACCGGCTTTGCCGGGCCACTCGCATCGCCCCCTTGAGGGGGTGACGCGCCGCAGGCGCGGCGCGGGGGTGGGTCAATTCATTTCGTCCCGAAAATGCGGTCGCCCGCGTCGCCCAGGCCCGGCACGATGTAACCATGGTCGTTGAGCTCGCGGTCGACGGCCGGGGTGTAGATCGGCACATCCGGGTGGGCGTCGTGGAAGGTCTTGATGCCTTGCGGGCAAGTGACCAGACAGACGAAACGGATGGAACGCGGGCTGGTGGCCTTCAGGCGGTCCACGGCGGCCACGGCCGAGTTGCCGGTGGCCAGCATGGGGTCGAGCACGATCACGTCGCGCTCTTCCATGCCGCTGGGCATCTTGAAGTAGTACTCCACCGCCTTCAAGGTGGCCGGGTCGCGGTACAGGCCGATGTGGCCGACGCGTGCACCTGGCAGCACCTGCAGCATGCCGTCGAGAAAACCGTTGCCGGCACGCAGGATGGAGGCCAGCACGATCTTCTTGCCGTCAATGACGGGCGACCGCATCTTCTCCAGCGGCGTCTCGATTTCAATCTGCTGCATGGGCATGTCGCGCGTGAGCTCGTAGGCCAGCAGGGCCGAGAGTTCGTGCACCAGCTCGCGGAAACTCTTGGTGCTGGTGTCCTTCTTGCGCATTAGCGTGAGCTTGTGCTGGACCAGGGGGTGGTTGATGACGTGGACGTCGCGGCTCATGGCGGTCGGGTCTTTCGTGTGGGGCAATGGGGGCTCAAACGGGCGACGGAACAGGGCGCGGTGCGCGACAGTTCCAGGGTGACCGAGAGTGTAGGCCCGCGCCGGCAGGCCGGCTCAGGCAGCGCTGGCCTCGCCCACCGGCACCGCATCGAACACGATGCGTTGCGGGTGCGAGAAGCAGAAGAAGCGCCTGTGCGTGGCACGGCCCACGGCGCACAGCCCCACGCGCTGGGCCACGTGCAGACCCATTTCGGTGATGCCGCTGCGCGAGATCACCACCGGCACGCCCATCTGGGCGGACTTGATGACCATCTCGCTGGTCAGCCGGCCCGTGGTGTAAAACACCTTCTCGCCCGCGGGCAACCCATCCTGCAAGGCCATCCAGCCCGCGATCGTGTCCACCGCGTTGTGGCGGCCCACGTCTTCCACGAACAGCTGCAGGCCTTCGTTCACGAACAGCGCGCAGGCGTGCACCGAACCGGCGGTTTTGTAAGTGCTGTCGTGCAGTCGGATGGTGTTGACGATGTCGTAGAGCTGTGACTGGCGCAGCTGCGCCTGAGGCGGCAGCGCGATGCGGTCGACGTCGTCCATCAGCCCGCCGAACACGCTGCCTTGCCCACAGCCGGTGGTGACCACGCGGCGTGCGGTGCGCTCCTCGATGCGATCGATGCCCGAACGCGTGACCACGGCGGCAGCGCCCACGTCCCAGTCCACGGTAATGGACTCGATCTCATCAACCGCGCCGACCAGTCGCTGGTTGAGCAGGTAGCCCAGCACCAGCCACTCCGGATGGGCACCCAGGGTCATGAGCGTGACGAGTTCACGCTTGTCCACATAGACCGTGAGGTCCCGCTCGGCCGGAATGCGGATTCGCCGGGCCTGACCGGACTCGTCCACCACCGACACTTCGCGTGTGAGGTCGGCCCTGGCCTGGGTGAGCCAGGGCAGCCGGCGACCAACAGGCGCGACCGTGACGGCGCCGGGCAGATCGGCAAGGTTCATGTGAGCGGGCGCCAACCGGCCTGCCGGGAGCGCATCAGGACTTGGCGGGCACCGCCGGTGCCGGCCACACAAAGGCGCCCGGATCGGTGCAGGCGGGTGAAGCCTGCGCCGGCTTGGCCGGCTTGCCGGCGGCAGCCATGGCCTTGAAATGGTTGGCTGCTGCGCGCTCCATCGACAGGCAGAGCTTGTAGGCGTCCACCTTGCCCGTGTGGGCGGTCTTGGCCTTCGCTTCCTCGGCCTTGGCCTTGGCGGCGTCGTCCAGCACGGGAGCGGGCAGCTTGGCCTGCGCGGCCACCGACACAGCGGCCAGGCTCATCATCAGAAACAGTTTTTTCATGGCGGAGTCCTCGGGAGTCAGGCCTTGGCGGGCGCCTGCAGCGGCGTGGCCGGTTCGGTCTTGCTGCGCTGGGCCGGGATCTTGCCAGCCTTCACATCGTCATACCAGAGCTCGTGGTGTTCTTTGGCCCAGGCCTCGTCCACATAGCCGGTCTTCATGGCGGCGTAGGCACCCTTGGTGCCGATGGTGCCCATGTAGATGTGACCCATGAGCAGCGCCATCATCACCAGCGCACACACCAGGTGCAGCATGTGGGCGATCTGCATGTCGCCGCGCAGGTACAGCATGCCCGGCAGCAGCTTGTCCAGGAACAGGCCGGAACCCACGACCACGATCCCGGGGATCGTGATGCCCCACCAGAACAGGCCCTTCTCGCCCGCGTTGAAACGGTGCGAAGGCACCTCCTTGTCGCCCAGCATGCCGCCAGCCTTGCTGAGCCAGACAAAGTCCGCCGCGTTGGCAATGTTGTCCTTGATGAAGGTCACCACGATGATCAGCAGCGACACGGCAAACAAGGGCCCGACAAAGTTGTGCAGGTTCTTCAGCGCAAACGTCAGCCAGCCGAACAGCGTGCTGCCGATCACCGGCAAGATGAAAAACTTGCCGAAGGCCATGACGATGCCGGACACCGCCAGGGCAATGAACGCCCCCGCATTGGACCAGTGGGCCGCGCGCTCGAACGGCGTGAAGCGTTCGATCTTGCGGCCGGTGTCGGGCAGGTGGCCACCCAGCGGGCCCTTGGTCTTGTAGAAGATCGCGAGGGTCAGCAGCACGATGAACAGCACCGCGCCGCCGTAGGGGATCAACCAGTTGTTGCGCACCTGCCGCCAGGCTTCACCGGCCGTGGTCAGGCGCGAACCGGGGTACTGCACAAAGGGCTGGATCAGATTGCCCGCCTCGGGCGCCTGGGTCAGCGGCAGGCTGCTGTAACCGGTCACGCCCTTGCCGACATCACGCCACAGGGGTGCGTTGTTGCCGGGCTGCACCTGCTTGCGCTGGGCATTGGTCTGACCGGCATAACCCGGGTCTGCGCTGGCGTCCGGTGCGATTTGGAAAATGCTGGCGCTCTGCACGCCTGCCACGGCCGGCGCGCCCGGGGACGGTTCGCTCTTGCCCGACTGCGCGTGGACCAGGCCCAGCGCGCAGACCAGCGACAGCGCAACGCTCCAGCCGCGCAGGCGGATGACGGTAGCTTGGCTCATACGCGGCTCCTCAGTGAGCGCTGACGCGGGTGTAGTCGTTCATGCCGTACTGGGCACGCGACTTGAGTTGCTGTTCCCAGCTCTTTTGGTCACCCACCGTCCAGCCGGGTTGCTGGTACTGGCTCTTGCCGACCCCGGCGTAGGGTGCGGCGTCCGAGCGGGCGCCCCCCATTGCCTGCGGCTTTTCACCACAGGCTGTCAGGGCGGCGGCGGCGGCCAGCAGGCCGATGGTGCTCATGGTCTTGCGCATCACGACTGGTTCCCTCCCTGAGCGGTGCCGTAGGCGGTGCCCCAGCCCCAGACTTCGGCGCCCTTGCCGCGGTTGACCACACGGCTGCGGAAGATATCGGCCACCACGTCGCCGTCACCAGCCAGCAGGGCTTTGGTCGAGCACTGCTCGGCGCAGGCCGGCAGCTTGCCTTCGGCCAGCCGGTTGCGACCGTACTTCTCGAACTCGGCCTGGCTGCCGTGCTCTTCCGGGCCACCGGCGCAGAAGGTGCACTTGTCCATCTTGCCGCGCACACCAAAGGTGCCCTGCGACGGGAACTGCGGCGCACCGAAGGGGCAGGCGTAGCTGCAATAGCCGCAGCCGATGCACACGTCCTTGTCGTGCAGCACCACACCTTCGTCGGTCCGGTAGAAGCAATTGACCGGGCAGACCGCCATGCAGGGCGCGTCACTGCAGTGCATGCAGGCCACCGAGATGGATTTTTCGCCGGGCACGCCGTCGTTGAGCGTGACCACGCGGCGGCGGTTCACGCCCCAGGGGACTTCGTGTTCGTTCTTGCAGGCGGTGACGCAGCCGTTGCACTCGATGCAGCGCTCGGCGTCACAGATGAATTTCATTCTTGCCATGGTGTCTCCTTATGCCCGCTCTACGTTGCAGACCGTGGTCTTGGTCTCTTGCATCATCGTGACGATGTCGTAACCGTAGGTGGTGGCTGTGTTGACGGCTTCGCCGCGCACCACCGGCATCGCACCGGCCGGGTAATGCGCCTTGAGGTCTTCGCCCTGCCAGCGGCCCGAAAAGTGGAACGGCAGGAACACGGTGTGCTCGTCGACCCGCTCGGTCACCAGCGCCTGCACATTGATGCGGGCCCCGGTGGGTGTGCTGACCCAGGCGCGTTCCCCGTTGCGGATGCCACGGGCGGCCGCCACTGCCGGATTGATCTCGACAAACATCTCCTGCTGCAGCTCGGCCAGCCAGGGGTTGGAACGCGTCTCTTCGCCACCGCCCTCGTACTCGACCAGTCGGCCCGAGGTCATGATCAGCGGGAATTTCTCGTGGACCTTCTCGTCCACATTCTTCTGCTGCAGCGACTTGTAAAGGATGGGCAGGCGCCAGCGGTTCTTCTGGTCGTCGTGGCTGGGGTACTTGGCCACCAGATCCGGGCGGATGCCGTAGATCGGCTCGCGGTGCTGCGGGATCGCGTCGGGAAAGTTCCAGACGATGGCACGCGCCTTGGCGTTGCCGAACGGGTGGCAGCCGTGGGCCATGGCCACGCGGATGATCGCGCCCGTCGGGTCGGTCTTCCAGTTCTTGCCTTCAGCCTTGGCCTTCTCGGCCTCGCTCAGATCGTCCCACCAGCCCAGCTTCTTGAGCAGGACGTGGTCAAACTCGGGATAGCCGGTGGTGATCTCGGCGCCCACCGAGTGCGAACCGTCGGCGGCCAGCAGACTGACGCCCTCACGCTCAACACCAAAGTTGGCGCGGAAGTTGCCGCCACCGTCCATGACATGCTTGGACGTGTCGTACAGGTTGGGCGAACCAGGGTGCTTGATCTCGGGCGTGCCATAGCAGGGCCAGGGCAGACCGAAGTAGTCGCCGGTCATGTCGTAGCCGGTTTCCTTGTCCACCACCGTGCCCTTGCACTTGAGCGTCTTCACGTCGAAGGCGCCCATGTGGCGCATGTGGGCCTTCAGGCGCTCGGGGCTCTGGCCGGTGTAGCCAATCGTCCAGACACTGCGGTTGATTTCGCGCAGGATGTCCTCGATCACGGGCTCGTCCATGCCCTTGACCTTCTGCAGCTTGTAGTTCTTGCACAGCTCGTCGGCAAAGCCGAGCTTCTGCGCGAACTGGTACATGATCATGTGGTCGCTGCGGCTCTCCCACAGTGGCTCGATCACCTTCTCACGCCACTGGATGGAGCGGTTGGACGCCGTGCAGGAACCACTGGTTTCAAACTGTGTGGCCGCCGGCAGCAGGTAGACCGCTCGGTCAGGGTTGAGGTCTTCCGGCTTGCCGGGCATGGCCGCCATGGCAGCGGTGGCCGACGGGTACGGGTCCACCACCACCAGCAGGTCCAGCTTGTCCATGGCGCGCTTCATTTCCAGACCGCGGGTCTGGGAGTTGGGCGCATGGCCCCAGAAGAAGACGCCACGCAGGTTCGGCCCCTGGTCGATCAGTTCGTTCTGCTCGAGCACGCCATCGATCCAGCGCGAGACGGTGATGCCGGGCTTCTCCATCATGCCGTCGGCGTACTGGGCCTTGATCCAGTCGTAATCCACGCCCCAGACGTTGGCAAAGTGCTTCCACGAACCCGCTGCCAGGCCGTAATAGCCCGGCAGTGAATCGGGGTTGGGTCCCACGTCGGTCGCGCCCTGCACGTTGTCGTGGCCGCGGAAAATGTTCGTTCCGCCGCCACTCTTGCCGATGTTGCCCAGTGCCAGTTGCAGGATGCACGAGGTGCGCACCATGGCGTTACCGATCGTGTGCTGGGTCTGACCCATGCACCAGACGATGGTGGCCGGCTTGGCCTCAGCCAGCATCCTGGCCACCTTGGCCATCTGTTCTTCCTTGACGCCGCAGGCCTCTTCCACGGCCGCTGGCGTCCACTTGGTCAGCACCTCTTCACGAACCTTGTCCATGCCGTAGACGCGGTCGTTGATGTATTTTTTGTCTTCCCAGCCGTTCTTGAAGATGTGGTGCAGCAAACCGAACAGGAACGGGATATCGGTGCCCGAGCGGATGCGCACGTACTCGTCGGCCTTGGCTGCGGTCCGGGTGAAGCGCGGGTCCACCACGATCATCTTGCAGCCGTTTTCCTTGGCATGCAGCATGTGCAGCATGGACACCGGGTGTGCCTCGGCCGCGTTCGATCCGATGTACAACGCGCACTTGCTGTTCTGCATGTCGTTGTACGAGTTGGTCATCGCACCGTAACCCCAGGTGTTCGCCACGCCGGCCACGGTGGTGGAGTGGCAGATGCGCGCCTGGTGGTCACAGTTGTTGGTGCCCCAGAAGCTGACGAACTTGCGCAGCAGGTAAGCCTGTTCGTTGTTGTGCTTGGACGAGCCGATGAAGTAAACCGAATCCGGACCACTGGCTTCCTTCAGCGCCTTCATCTTGGCGGTGATTTCGTTCAATGCCTGGTCCCAGCTGATCTTCTGGTACTTGCCGTTGACCAGCTTCATCGGATAGCGCAGGCGATATTCACCATGGCCATGCTCCCGCAGGGCAGCGCCCTTGGCGCAATGGGAGCCGAGGTTGATGGGGGAGTCGAATACCGGCTCCTGGCGGACCCAGACACCGTTCTCGACGATGGCGTCGGTCGCACAGCCCACCGAGCAGTGGGTGCAGACCGTGCGCCTGACTTCAATCTTGCCCGTGCCGTCGATCGAACCGCCCGACGCGGCCTTGGCCTTCTTGACCAAGGTCAGTTGAGACGCGGCGATGCCGACGCCCACGCCCAGACCCGAGCGGCGCAAAAACGAACGGCGGTCCAAGGTGGGCAGGGCGGACGCCAGCCCGCGCTGCAGACTGTGAACCAGGGGGTGAGCCCGGCTGTTGGTGGCCGTTCCAGCGGATTTTTTGGTGAGCAACATCATGGGACTCCTGCGCATCAGACCCGGGTGGTTTTGTAGTAGTGCTGAACATGTTCGCTCAGGCTGTAGCCCCCGCCCCGCCGGGGAGCGGGTCTGGTTGCCTGGGCGACGGGCTCGGCAGGCGTGATCGCCGGCATCAGGGCGGTGGTGGCGGCAGCGGCGCCGACGACACCCGCGCCAGCAAACAGGCTGCGGCGGCGCAGGGCGGAATGTTCCTCGCGGGGGGGCTTGCTCATGGGCATGTCTCCTGGTTGAACCGGATCGGCAAGGCCCACGGCGGGCACTTGCGGACTTTGTGCATAAGGGGAATCTATCCCCGCGCGGCAGGGCTGGCAAGCGTGTGCGCCCTGCCGGTCGCGTGCAGCGGACATCGACCGCCGGACACGAGCAAGGGCCACCGCCAGTGGCTTGAAAAACGGCACGAGCAGTAGCCAGAACCGTGCCATAAGCGGTCACTGATGTGAAAACGGTCCCCACTCCGTCGGACCGGTGTTGCGCACAGCAGAACCCCGTGATCCCGAAGACCTTGCGTCATCTTGTCTGAACAGCTGGCGACAATTTGTCGCATCTGCAGGGAGTCGCCACCGCGCTCCGTGGCAGGCACTACCGCTGATTAACCAAGCAATTCGCTCGACTTCATCCGTAGAATCGCGCCGCGTGGAACACGCCCTTTTCAACCCCCGTCCTGAAAAAAGCCTGGAAGGCTGGCCCGACTGGTCCATCCTGGTCGTGGACGATGAGCAGGGCATGCTCAACTTTCTGGTCAAGACGCTCGCCCCGCGTTGCCACTTCGTGATGAGCGCGGGCAGCGCCGAAGAAGGCGCCGAATGGCTGCGTGGTCACCATGCCGACCTGGTGATCCTCGACATCTCGCTGCCCGGCCAGAACGGCGTGACCTGGCTCAAGGAACTGCGCGAACAGGGCTACACCGGCGAAGTCATCCTCATCACCGCCTTTGCCGACCTGGACACCGCCATCGAGGCGCTGCGCGCCGGCGCGTCGGACTTCATCCTCAAGCCCTTTCGTGTCCCGCAGATCCTCAACGCCGTCAAGCAGTGCCACGAACGCGCCCGGCTGCGGCGCGAGAACTACGTGCTGCGCCGCGCCGTCGCCGGCACACGTCGCCACCGCGCTGCGCTGGTGGGCGACTCACCCGACATGGCGGCACTGCGCGTCTCCGTCGAGCGCGTGGCTGCGGTGGACAGCACCGTGCTGCTGCAGGGCGAATCGGGCACCGGCAAGGAGCTGGTGGCGCGTGAGCTGCATGCGCTGAGCGCTCGCGCCAGCGGCCCCTTCGTGCCAGTGAATTGCGCCGCCGTCTCGCCGGAGCTCATCGAGAGCGAACTCTTTGGCCACGCGCGCGGAGCCTTCACTGGCGCGACCCGCGCCCGCGAGGGTCTGTTCCATTACGCGCAGGGCGGCACGCTTTTTTTTGACGAAGTCGCCGATCTTCCACTGCCCATCCAGGCCGCGCTGCTGCGCGCCATCGAAGACTTGAAGATCCGTCCGGTGGGCAGCGAGCAGCTGGTGCCATTGAACCTGCGCATCATGGCCGCCAGCAACCGGCAACTGGCCGACGAAGTGGCCGCCGGCCGCTTTCGCAAAGACCTGTACTTCCGCCTGCAGGTGGTCGAGCTGAGCCTGCCGCCACTGCGCGGACACAAGGCCGATATCCCGGCGCTGGTGCAACACTTCATGGAGCAACTGGCCCCTGCACTGGGGGTGGCGCCGCTGCAGATCAGTGAACGGGAGCTGGATTTCCTCGCACAGTACGACTGGCCCGGCAACGTGCGCGAACTGCGCAACCTGATCGAGCGATCGCTGATCCTGGGCGAACTCAACGTTTCCGCGCTCTATCCTGGCAACACCGCCCGCGCGATGCGCACGCCACAGGACGTTCCCGTGGACCTGGCCACGATGGAAAAACTGCACATCCTGTCAGTGCTGGACGCCGTCCAGGGCGACAAGACCCGGGCCGCCGAGCTGCTAGGCGTATCGCGCCGCACGCTGGAGCGGCGCGTCTCTGAATGGGGTTACGGCTCCGCATCGGACGTCGGCCGCTGATGAAGCTGTCCACGCCGGGCTGGCTCGCGACATCGGTGCGCAACAAGCTGCTGGCCATGGCGTTGCTGCCGCTGCTGGTGGTGTTCCCGCTGCTGGTGCTGGCCATGGCGGTGTGGAGCAGCATCACCTACGAACGCCTGCTCATCACCAAGGTGCGCAGCGATCTGGCCGTGGCGCGCGGTTACTTCGACCAGACCCTGGCCGAGGTCGGCAGCGGCACACGCGGCGTGGCACGCTCACAGCGCCTGCTGCAGGCCCTGGCCGGTGGCGACACCCATGCCGTGCTCGCTGCCGACCGCGACGAACTGGGTCTGGACTTCCTGCTGCTGGTGCCTGCAGACCCATCGCGCTCAGCCCTGCCCAAGGGCATGGCGCAGCTGCTGCAACCCCCAGCGCTGGCACCGGCGCGGGCGGCCCAGATCGTTCGACTCTCGCAGGACGAACTGGCGATGCTGGCCCCGCAGCTGCTGCCGCGCCTGAACATCCCGCTGGTGGCCACGCGCAACGCCGCGCCTGACGCGCGCAGCGTCGAAGACCGGGCCCTGGTGCTCCTGTCACTGCAGCCGGTGCAGGATGCCGCCGGCCAAACGGTGGCACTGCTGCTGGGCGGCCTGCTGCTCAACCAGAACCTGGACTTCATCGACCACATCAACCGCATCGTCTACCCCGACGGCGCCCTGCCCTTCGGCAGCGAAGGCACGGCCACGCTGTTCCTGGACGACGTGCGCATCACCACCAACGTGCGCCTGTTCCAGGACCAGCGCGCCATCGGCACCCGTGTCTCTCAGACGGTGCGCGAACGCGTGCTGAACCAGGGCCAGACCTGGCTGGACCGGGCCTTCGTGGTCAACGACTGGTACGTCTCGGCCTACGAACCGCTGCTGGACGCGGCGGGCCAGCGCGTGGGCATGCTCTATGTGGGCTTTCTCGAATCACCCTTCCGCTGGGTGCGCCATGCCATGCTGGCCGTCATGGGCCTGATTTTTCTCGCCGTGATGGCGCTCTCGGCCTGGCTGTCGGTGCGCTGGGCGCGCAGCATCTTCCACCCTGTCGAGCAGATGAACCGCACCATGCAGCGCGTGGAAGACGGCGAGGCGGCGGCGCGCGTCGGCCCGCTGCCCGCACGCGACGAACTCGGCGCCCTGGCCGGTCATCTGGACCAGCTGCTCGATGTGATCGACGACAAGACCACCGCGCTGCGCCGCTGGGGCGAAGAGCTGGACCACAAGGTCGACGAACGCACGCGCGAACTGGAGGCCAGCAACGCCTCGCTGCAACAGGCGCAGCAGCAGCTGGTCAAGAGCGAAAAACTCGCTGCCATCGGTCAGCTCACCGCCAGCATCGCGCACGAGATCAACAACCCCATTGCGGTGATGCAGGGCAACCTCGACCTGATCCGCGACACGCTGGGCGACCACGCCCAGCCGGTGAAGGCCGAACTCAAACTGCTGGACCAACAGGTCGAGCGCATGCGCCTGATCGTCACCCAGCTGCTGCAATATGCGCGTCCCACCGAGTACGCGGGGTACGTAGAGCCGCTGCACTTGAACCAGACCGTGCAAGACTGCCTGGTGCTGGTGGCGCACCTGCTGACGCAGACCCGCATCAAGGTCGTGCGCGAGCTGCAGGCCACGCAGCGCGTGGGCTTCAACCGGCAGGAGCTGCAGCAGGTCATCATCAACCTGCTCATCAACGCCATCCAGGCCATGCCGCAGGGCGGCACGCTGCGGCTGAGCACACAGGACTGGGCGGACGAACGCGGAGCGCGAGGTGCGGTGTTGCGTGTCGAGGACTCAGGGACCGGCCTCGCATCCGGCGTGGCAGAACGCCTGTTCCGCCCCTTTTTCACGACCAAGAACGATGGCAACGGCCTGGGCCTGTGGATCAGCCTGGGCCTGGTGGAGCGCTACGGCGGCAGCATCACGGCGACCAACCGCGAGGATGGTCAGAGCGGTGCGGTGTTCAGCGTTCGGCTGCTGACCGAGCCGCAGGCGCCGGCGGCGGTGAACACGCGGGATGGGCGGCCGGGCGGTTGACGACGCACCGTTGCCGGCTTGATTTTCGTATCCATATGGATACTGTTCAGCGGTAATCACTGTTCTCGAGACCGAAGATTTCCGCGACTGGCTTGATGCCCGCAAAGACACGAAGGCCCAGTTGCGCATCGCCGCCCGCCTGCGCCTGGCAGAAGCTGGCAACCTGGGCGACTGGAAGTCGGTGGGGTGTACAGCCGGTTTCTGCCTGATCGACGCGAAGAACGCGCCCCCCAAGGCCCTATCACCCCATCAAATCAAACCCCTGCGTCTCCACGCTGACGAACGCCGCCGTGAATGCGGCCAGCGCGGCGTAGAAACGCGCCTTGGGGTGGGCGCTGATGGCTTCGCACATCGCGGGTACCCAGGGTTGCACGTGGGCGCTGAAAAACTTCTGCTGCTGGGTGAGGTTGGCGATCTCCACGTCGTCGCCGGCGATGAGGTAGCGCATGACTTCACACACGCAGGCGAAGTGGTCTTCGGTTTCGGGCATGGTCTCGTCGCGTGCCAAGCCCAGGGCGGCCAGGTCGCCGCGCAAGGCGGCAAGCGGCTTTTCGTTCAGGAAGCCGCTGAGGTAGTACGAGCCAAACAGGTAGACCTCGGGCTTGCCGACGCCGCCGAACAGGGCGTCGTATTCGTTGGCCACCTGTTCATCGCTGAGCTCTCGCACGGTGCCGACAAACTGCCGCCACGGCTCTTCGAGGAAACCACCGGCCGCGGGTGCTTCGGTCACCGCCACCCGCAACTGGGCCAGCAGTTCGGCGCTGGGTGGCGCGTAGAACAGTGCGGCGAGCAGGCCGTAGACCTCGGCGCGGGCGGTTTCTTCGTCGAGGGCAGAGGACACGGGAATGCGGTCGGTCATGGGGTTCACAGATCGGTGATGCGGGTCTCGCCCGGGTTGGAGTAGATGTCCACCACGCGGCAGTCGCCGCACATTTTCAGGCGCTCCAGCGCTTCGCCCTGGAACATGGCGTGGCCGCCGAGTTTGGCGAGCATGACTTCGATGCCCTTGAGCGTGCCGAAGGGTTTGCCGCAGCGCACGCACTGGTAGGGCTGCGCTTCGTTGAGCACGCGCGGCTGGCGGCGTTCGTCGCTCAGCAGCAGGCGCGGCTGCAGGGTGATGGCGTTCTCGGGGCAGGTGGTGGCGCACAGGCCGCACTGCACGCAGTTCTTTTCGATGAAGCGCAGCTGCGGACGATCGGCGTTGTCCTGCAGCGCGCTGGCCGGGCAGGCGCTGACGCAGCTCAGACAGAGCGTGCAGGCGTCGCGGTTGACGTTGAGGCTGCCGAAGGGCGACGCTGCGGGCAGCGCGATGGCGGCGTCTTGCGTGCGGCTGGCGCGGCCGGCACTGTCCTGCAGCAGGTGGTCCAGCGCCAGGTCGAGCGTGGCGCGCTTTTCGGCCTGCACGGCGAAGCTGGCGGCCTTGGTGACGCCTTGCGCGGGCGACTCGCCCAGCTCGGTGTCGAGCAGCGGCAGGTCGCGCGCGTCGCGCACTTCGATCAGCTTGAAGTGCCGGCCGCTGTAACCCAGGGCCTGCACGATGGACTCGGCTACCGCCATCTGTTCGCGCAGGGCCTCGTGGTACTGCGGCGCCTCTTCGCCAGTCATCAGCACCCAGACCTGGCGCGCGCCATAGGCAAAGGCCGTGAGCCAGAGGTCGATGCCGGTGGAGGACGTGTGCCACAGCGGCAGCGGGATGACGCGGGCCGGCACGCCGCGTACGGTCTTGTCCAGCTGCGCCATGCGACCGAGGTCATTGACCAGCGCGGCGCCCGCCGCTTGGCTGTGCAGCAGCAGCGCGGCGTCCTTCCCGCCGGTCTTGGCGTAGGTGGCCAGCAGGGTGCGCAGCCTGACGCCCTGCTCGCTGGCGCGCGGGTAGGCGTAGCTCAGCGCGCCGGTGGGGCATACCGTGGTGCAGGTGCCGCAGCCCACGCAGAGGTTGGGGTTGACGACGATCTGGTTGCGCTCAGAACTGTTTGCCCCCACGCTTCGCTGCCCCCCAAGGGGGCGCTGGCCACCTTGGGTCGGCCCGGCGGTGGCCATGCCGCTGCTGATCGCCGAAGCCGAGCACACATCCACGCAGGCGCTGCAGCCGGTCTTTTCGTTGCGGCCATGGGCGCAGAGCTTCTGCTTGTAGGTGAAGAACTTGGGCTTCTCGAACTCGCCCACCAGGTCGCGCAGCTGGGTGACGGCGCGCACCTGGGCCATGGCATCGGCCGCGGGCGGCAGGTGCACATAGCCCTGTGGCAGCGCGTGCTGGGTGAAGCCGGGTGCGTCGCGCAGGTCGAGCACGAGGTCGAAGGTCTCTTCACGCTCCTGCGCATCACGCTGGAAGTTGATGGCGCCGACCGCTTCGCAGGCCTTGACGCAGGCGCGGTGGGACCTGCACAGCGACAGGTCCACCTGGTAGTCCAGGCCGATGGCGCCTTCGGGGCAGGCGGCCACGCAGGCGTTGCAACGGGTGCAGAGGTCAAGGTCGATGGGGTTGCTGGCGCTGACCGTTACCGCAAACGCACCCAGCCAGCCGCGCAGGCTTTGCAGTTGGCCGGCGAGCACAGGATATTGGCGGGCCTGCTGTCCGCTGCCGCCGGTGGGCAGCAGGGTCACGTCCAGCGCGTCGCTGACCAGTGCGGCCATGGCCTCGGCGCGCTCCAGCGGGCCGATGATGAGCAGGCGACCTTCGCTCTTGTACGTGACGGTGGGCACTGGCTCGGGTTCGGGCAGGCGCGCGGCGGCCAGCAGGGCCGCCATCTTGGGCGTGGCCTGTTTCGCTTCGCGGCCCCAGCCACCGGTTTCGCGGATGTTCACGAAGCGGATGGGCCGCACGTCCAGGTCCACCGCAGCTTCGGTCTGGGCCGAGAGTTCGTTGAACAGCCGACTTTCCTGCGTGCAGGCGACCACCAGCTCGTCACGGCTGCGGCAGGCTTTCTGGAAGGCGGGCGCATCGCGCCGGCACAGCGTGGTGTGCAGCGTCAGGTCTTCATCCAGCGCCTGGCCCAGGGC
>JBJTNV010000001.1:0-16307 GCA_046074205.1 Hydrogenophaga sp. | reverse complement strand
CGGCAAAGGCGCTGAGCTTGGCGTACATCGGGCGGATGCCGATCACGGCCGCGGCCACGTCCATGTCGCGAATCGCCATCCATTCACGGCCAATGGCACTGCGCACCAGATTCTTGGCCAACAGACCGAACACCACCAGGAAGCCCAGGCAGAACCAGTATTTTTCCAGCGGGGTTTCGATGCTCCAGCCCAGCACGTTCAGGCCGGACACCGACACCGAGCCCGATGGGTTGTTGTTGGTGAACCAGCCGATGCGCAGGAAGGCCCAGTCACAGAAGAACTGTGCGGCCAGTGTGGCCACCGCCAGGTACAGGCCCTTGACGCGCAGGCTGGGAATGCCGAAGACCATGCCCACCAGCGTGGCAAAGAAACCGCCCGCGAGCAGGGCCACGATCAGCGGCATGCCGTCGATGCGGATGTAGGTGTTGTAGGCCATGTAGGCGCCCACCGCCATGAAGGCGCCCGAACCCAGCGAAATCTGGCCGCAGTAGCCCACCAGAATGTTCACCCCCAGGGCAGCCAGCGCCAGGATCAGGAACGGGATCAGGATGGCGCGGAAGAGGTACTCGTCGGCCAGCAGGGGCACGCCGATGAACGCGAAGGCGATCAGGGCGAGGATGGCCCAGCGGTCCTGCGCGATCGGGAAAATCTGCTGGTCCGCGCGGTAGGAGGTCTTGAATTGACCGTTTTCTCTGTAGAACATCTGTGGTCCTCAAACAATCGATTAGCTACGACACGCGTTGCTTGACCTTGCTGCGCAAAGTCAGTCTTCGCTGAAAAATCATCGATGTGCGTCTTTCAGACGCGATCGATGATTTTTTCGCCGAACAGCCCTTGCGGACGGAACAGCAGGAACACGAGCGCCAGCACATAGGCAAACCAGATCTCGATGCCGCCACCGACCATGGGGCCGAGGTAGACCTCCGAGAGCTTCTCGCCCACGCCGATGATCAGGCCGCCGATGATGGCGCCGGGGACCGAGGTCAGGCCGCCCAGGATGATCACGGGCAGGGCGCGCAGGGCCACGGTGGTCAGCGAGAACTGCACGCCCAGCTTGGAGCCCCAGATGATGCCGGCCACCAGGGCGGTGATGCCGGCCACGCACCAGACGATGACCCAGATGCGGTTGAGCGGGATGCCGATGGACTGGGCGGCCTGGTGGTCGTCAGCCACGGCTCGCAGGGCGCGGCCGGTGCCGGTTTTCTGGAAGAACAGCGAGAGCACCGCCACCAGGCAGGCAGCGATGACCGCCGCGATGATGTCTTCCTGGTTCACCAGCACGCCGCCTTCGAACACGCTCTCGAACAGGAACAGGGGATCCTTGGGCATGCCCACATTGATCGGGTAAATGTCGCTGCCGAAGATGGTCTGGCCAAAGCCGTCCAGAAAGTAGGTGATGCCCAGTGTGGCCATCAGCAGGGTCACGCCCTCCTGGTTGACCAGGTGGCGCAGGACCAGCCGTTCGATCAGCCAGGCCAGCGCGAACATGCAGACGGCGGAGATGCCGAAGGCCAGCACATTGGCCAGCAGCAGGTTGTCCATGCCCAGCCACTGCGGAATCCATTCCGAGAAGCGTGCCATGGCCAGGGCCGCGAACAGCACCATCGCGCCCTGTGCAAAGTTGAAGACGCCGGAGGCCTTGAAAATCAGCACGAAGCCGAGTGCCACCAGGGAATACAGCATGCCGGCCATCAGGCCGCCCAAAAGGGTTTCGAGGAAAAAGCCCATCTTGATGTCTCCGTTCAGTGGCTCGTACCGAGGTACGCGCTGATGACTTCTTCGTTGTTGCGCACCTCGTCCGGGGTGCCGTCACCGATCTTCTTGCCGTAGTCCAGCACCACCACGCGGTCGCTGATGTCCATCACCACGCCCATGTCGTGCTCGATCAGCACGATGGTGGTGCCGAACTCGTCGTTCACGTCCAGGATGAAGCGGCTCATGTCCTGCTTCTCTTCCAGGTTCATGCCGGCCATGGGTTCATCGAGCAACAGCACCTGGGGCTCCATGGCCAGGGCGCGGCCCAGGTCCACGCGCTTTTGCAAGCCGTAAGGCAGCGTGCCCACGGGGGTCTTGCGGAAGGCCTGGATTTCCAGGAAGTCGATGATGTGCTCGACAAATTCGCGGTGGCGTTCTTCTTCCTGCTGTGCCGGGCCGACGCGCAGCGCCTGCAGGAACAGGTTGCTTTTCATGCGCAGGTTGCGGCCGGTCATGATGTTGTCGATCACGCTCATGCCCTTGAACAGCGCCAGGTTCTGGAAGGTGCGTGCAACCCCCATCTCGGCCACCTGGCGGCTGTTCATGCCCCTGAACGTCTGGCCGCGGAAGGTGATCTTGCCTTCCTGCGGCTGGTAGACGCCGTTGATGCAGTTGAGCATCGAACTTTTGCCGGCGCCGTTGGGGCCGATGATGGCGCGGATCTCATGCTCCCTGACGTTGAAGGAGATGTCCGTCAGCGCCTTGACGCCGCCGAAGCGCAGGCTGATGTTCTGGACGTCGAGGATGACGTCGCCGATCTTCTTTTTGCTCATGGGTTGTCGTCCTGTCTGGCCATCAGGCCGCGGCCTTCACGGGGGCAAACGTCTTGGCGTCACGCACCTGCAGCGTGGCGCTGACGCTGCCGGTGCGCCCGTCTTCGAACTTGACCTGGGTTTCGATGTACTGCTCGGTCTTGCCGCTGTACAGCGCATCGACCAGCACGGCGTATTTCTCGCCGATGAAGCCGCGACGGACCTTGTTGGTGCGGGTGAGTTCGCCGTCGTCGGCGTCGAGCTCCTTGTGCAGCACCAGGAAGCGGCTGATCTGGCTGCCCGCCAGCAGCTCGTCGCGGCTGAGGTCGCTGTTGACTTTTTCCACGCACTCGCGGATGAGTTCGTACACCTCAGGCTTCTGGGCCAGGTCGGTGTAGCCGGCATAAGGCAGATTGCGACGCTCGGCCCAGTTGCCCACTGCATCGAAATCGATATTGACCATCACGCACACCTGGTCACGCCCGTCGCCGAAGGCCACGGCCTCCTTGATGTGGGAGAAAAACTTGAGTTTGTTCTCCACGTATTTCGGTGCAAACATGGCCCCATCGTGCACGCCACCCTGGATACGGCCCACGTCCTTGACGCGGTCGATGATCTTCAGGTGGCCGCTGGCGTCGATGAAGCCGGCATCACTGGTGTGGTACCAACCGTCGGCCGTGAGCACTTCTTCGGTGGCCTTCGGGTTCTTGTAGTACTCCTTGAGCAGTCCGGGCGACTTGACCAGGATTTCACCGGTCTCGCTGAGCTTGATCTCCACACCCTCGCAAGGCACGCCCACCGTGTCGGCACGTGCTTCGTGGTCGGGCTGCAGGCAGACAAACACGGCGGTTTCGGTCGAACCGTAAAGCTGTTTGAGGTTGATGCCGATGCTGCGGTAGAAGCTGAACAGGTCCGGTCCGATGGCCTCGCCGGCGGTGTAGGCCACGCGCACGCGGCTCATGCCCAGCGTGTTGCGCAGCGGTCCGTAGACGAAGAAGTTGCCCAGCGCGTACTTCAGGTTGTCCATGAAGCCAACCGCCTTGCCATCTGTCTTGGCCGGGCCGACGCGGCGCGCCACGTCCATGAAGGTGTGGAACATCTTGCGCTTGAGCGCGCCCGCGTCTTCCATGCGGATCATCACGCTGGTCAGCAGACCTTCGAACACCCGTGGCGGTGCGAAGTAGTAGGTCGGGCCGACTTCCTTGAGGTCGATGGTGACCGTGGCGCCCGACTCGGGGCAGTTGACCACATAGCCGGTCACCAGCCACTGGGCGTAGGAAAAGATGTTCTGCCCGATCCAGGCCGGTGGCAGGTAGGCCAGCACCTCGTCCTTCTCGGTCAGCCGGTCGAACCGCGTGCCCACGGCGGCGCGGTCGATGAGTGTGCTGTGGGTGTGCACCACCCCTTTGGGATTGCCGGTGGTGCCCGAGGTGAAGAACATCGCCGCCACGTCGGCGGGTTGCGCCTTTTCCACTTCTTCGCGGAACAGGTCAGGGTGTGCCCGGGCGTGGGCCTGGCCTGCGCCGATCAGTTCATCCAGGCCCCCCAGTCCTGGCTGGTCGTAGTTGCGCAGACCGCGCGGGTCGTCGTAGAAAAGGTGCTGCAACTGCGGGCACTGGGGCTGGATTTCCAGCATCTTGTCGACCTGCTCCTGGTCTTCCACCACCGCGAAGCGCACCTCGGCGTTGTTGATGGGGTAGACACATTCGGCAGCGACCGCGTCCTGGTACAGCGGGATGGGGATGGCCCCCAGCGACTGCGCGGCCAGCATGGTGGCATACAGACGCGGGCGGTTGGCGCCGATGACCACCAGGTGCTCGCCGCGCTGCAGGCCGGCCTGGTGCAGGCCGCAGGCAATGGCTTCGACCAGGTCGGCCATGGCACGCCAGCTGGTGGTTTGCCAGATGCCGTATTCCTTCTCTCTCATCGCCGGCGCTTCGGGGCGGGCCTGGGCGTGCTGCAACAGCAGTCGCGGGAAAGTGGTTTGCATGGTGCTGGGCTCCTGAGGCCTGCTGCCCTGGGCTCGGGCATGGGGCAGGCGATCACCTTGTGGGGATAACTGCGCCGCATCGTAGGCTCATGTTTGACGTTTTGTTGTCGGTGCGACGACAATCGAAGGGTCATTCCTGCTAGGACTTTCCCTAGGTGCGGCGTGCTGGCCCGTGTCGGCGGGTGCCCGCCGTTTCCACCCGCACGATCTGCCATGGACCACCCGATCCCGCTTCGAAGCGGCGCCGCGCTGCGTGCCACGGCCCGCCGAGTTTCCGAGGCTGAACTGACCGAAATTCCCTGGGTGCGCAGCCTGGGTGAGGTCGAGCGTGCGCGTGCGCTGGACGCACTGGTGGTCACCCAGGTCGAAGTGGGGGAGTCCATCTGCCGCATCGGCCGTCCCGTCACCTACTGGTTCGGCCTGCTGGACGGTTTGCTCAAGATGGGCAACGACGATTCGCTGGGTCCCGTCATCACCTTCACCGGTATTGCGCCGGGTGGCTGGTTCGGCGAGGGTACGGCGCTCAAACGGGAGGTCTACCGCTACAACGTGCAGGCCCTGCGCAAGAGCCGCGTGGCAGGGCTGCCGGTGGACACTTTCCAATGGCTGCTCGACCATTCCATTGGCTTTAACCGGTTCGTGATGAACCAGCTCAATGAACGGCTGGGCCAGTTCATTGCTGCCCGTGAAATTGACCGCATTGCCAGCCCGGACCTGCGGGTGGCACGCAATCTGGCGGCGTTGTTCCATCCCCTGCTTTCGCCCAACGTCGGTGGCATCCTGCGCATTACCCAGCAGGAGTTGGCCTACCTGGTGGGGCTGTCGCGCCAGCGCGTGAACGAGGCCTTGACCACGCTGGCCGCCCGGGGCTGGATCCGGGTCGAGTACGGTGGCTTGCGGGTGCTTGACCTGCAGGCACTGCGCAGCGGCGAGCTGTAGCGTCCACCGTGCGCTGCGGGGTGCGCGCCGGTATGGCCGGCACGCCGCCACCGCCAGGACCCCGGGGCATGGGATCATCGGAGCATGACCGAACCTGCCAAAAAGACTCTGCAACTCAAAGCCCGGCCCGTTGCCGAAAAACCCGCGGCATTGCGTGTGCCGGTGCGTCCCCGTGGGCCGGCCCGCGCCCGTCCGCTGTCTGAGGTACAGGCCGAGCGTGCGGCGCGAGAGGCCGCTTGGGCGGCGCAGAACCCGCCGGGCAGGGAGCGCCCGCCGCAGCCCGGTGCAGCGGCTCAGCGCGCACGCCCTGACGATGCGCCGCGCGCCGCGCGCGGGCCACGTGACCCTCGCCCTGACCTGGCGCGTGTCGGCAACGTGAACGGTGAGGTTCGACTCAACAAACGCATGGCCGATCTGGGCCTGTGTTCGCGCCGCGAGGCCGACGAGTGGATTGCGCGCGGCTGGGTGCTGGTCAACGGCCAGCCCGCCGTCATGGGACAGCCCGTGCCGCCGGACGCGCAGGTCGACGTGCTGCCGCAGGCGCGCCACCAGCAGGCCGGGCAGGTGACCATCCTGCTGCACAAGCCGGTGGGCTACGTCAGCGGCCTGCCCGAAGACGGGCACGAGAGTGCGGCGGTGCTCATCAAGCCGCAGAGCCACTGGCGAGAAGATCGCAGCGGCCGCCGCTTCGAGGCGGTGCACACGCGCGGTCTGGCTCCCGCCGGCCGGCTGGACATCGACTCCACCGGCCTGCTGGTGCTCACGCAGGACGGCCGTGTGGCCCGTACCCTGATCGGTGAGGACTCCGGCGTCGAGAAGGAGTACCTGGTGCGCGTGCACTGGGCCCCCAACGGTCCCAAAGGCGCGGGCGTGGTCACGCAGGATGTTCAGGCCGTGTTCCCGGCCGAGCGCCTGGCCCGGCTGCGCCATGGCCTGAGCCTGGACGACCAACCCTTGCGCCCCGCCCAGGTCGACTGGCAGAACCCCGAGCAGCTGCGCTTTGTGCTCAAGGAAGGCAAGAAGCGCCAGATCCGCCGCATGTGCGAGCAGGTCGGCCTTCACGTGGTCGGCCTCAAGCGCATCCGCATCGGGCGGGTCGTGCTGGGCCATCTGCCGGTGGGTCAGTGGCGGTACCTGGGGGCCGACGAAGCATTCTGAGCGGGCAGGACTTGAAAGCCCGGCTCGCGGCCCCAACTCCCGCGCAACGCGTGTTGCGCGGTTTTTTTCCATTCGCTGACCGACCATGAGCAAACAGACCCTGAACTTCCAGGCCGAAGTGGCCCAGCTGCTGCACCTCGTCACCCATTCGCTGTACTCGAACCAGGAAATCTTCCTGCGCGAACTGGTCTCCAACGCATCCGACGCCTGCGACAAGCTGCGTTTCGAGGCGCTGGACAAGGCCGAGCTGTACGAAGACGCGCCCAACCTCGAAGTGCGCGTGGCTTTTGACCAAGCCGCGCGCACCATCACCATCACCGACAACGGTATCGGCATGAGCCAGGCCGAGGCGGTGGAACACCTGGGCACCATCGCCAAGAGCGGCACCAAGGACTTCATGGGCCGCCTCAGCGGCGACCAGAAGAAGGACGCGCAGCTGATCGGCCAGTTCGGCGTCGGCTTCTATTCGGGCTTCATCGTGTCCGAGCGCATCACGGTGGAAAGCCGCCGCGCCGGCTTGCCGGCCGCCGATGGCGTGCGCTGGGCCAGCGCCGGCACGGGCGACTTCGAGGTGGAAACCATCGAGCGCGCCGCGCGCGGCACCAGCGTGATCCTGCACCTGCGCGAGGACGCCACCGAGTACCTGAGCCACTGGAAGCTCAAGCAGATCATCGGCAAGTACTCCGATCACATCAGCCTGCCCATCCTGATGCAGAAGGAAGAGTGGGACGCCGAGAAGAGCGAGTACGTGACGAAGGACGAGTGGGAAGCGGTCAACTCCGCTTCGGCCCTGTGGACGCGGCCCAAGAAGGACATCAGCAACGAGCAGTACGCAGACTTCTACAAGGCCATCAGCTACGACCAGGCCGACCCGCTGACCTGGAGCCACAACCGCGTCGAAGGCAGCACCGAATACACGCAGCTGCTGTACATCCCGTCCAAGGCGCCGCACGACCTGTGGAACCGTGACAAGAAGGCGGGCATCAAGCTCTACGTCAAGCGTGTGTTCATCATGGACGAGGCCGAGGCGCTGATGCCGTCGTACCTGCGCTGGGTCAAGGGCGTGGTCGATTCGGCCGACCTGCCGCTGAACGTCAGCCGCGAGCTGCTGCAGGAAAGCCGCGACGTCAAGGCCATCCGCGAAGGCAACACGCGCCGCGTGCTCAGCCTGCTGGAAGACCTCGCCAAGAAGGACAAGCTGCCCGCCGCCGAGGGTGCGGACGGCGTGACCGACGCGGTCAGCGAAGAGGACAAAGCAGCGGCTGGCAAATACAGCGCCTTCTACGCCGAGTTCGGCGCCGTGCTCAAGGAAGGCCTGGGCGAGGACTTCGCCAACCGCGACAAGATCGCGAAGCTGCTGCGCTTCGCGTCCACCCAGAGCGATGCGGTGAACGTGTCTTTTGCCGACTACAAGGCGCGCATGAAGGACGGCCAGAAGGCCATCTACTACATCACCGCCGACACGCTGGCCGCCGCCAAGAACAGCCCGCAGCTCGAACTCTTCCGCAAGAAGGGCATCGAGGTGCTGCTGATGACCGACCGCGTGGACGAATGGGCGCTGTCCTTCCTGCACGAATTCGACGGCACACCGCTGCAGAGCGTGGCCAAGGGCGCGGTGGATCTGGGCGAGCTGCAGGACGAAGAAGAAAAGAAAGCGGCCGAACAGGCGGCCGAGAGCTTCAAGCCTGTGCTCGAAAAACTCAAGGCATCGCTCAAGGACAAGGCGCAGGACGTGCGCGTGACCACGCGCCTGGTCGATTCCGCCGCCTGCCTGGTGGTGGGTGAAGGCGAACTCTCCAGCCAGCTGGCGCGCATGCTCAAGGCCGCGGGCCAGCCGGCGCCGGACGTCAAGCCGGTGCTGGAGGTCAACGCCGAGCACCCGCTGGTCAGGAAGCTCGACGGCTCGGACCGCTTCGACGATCTGGCCCACATCCTGTTCGACCAGGCCCTGCTGGCCGAGGGCGGCCTGCCGGACGACCCGGCGGCGTATGTGAAACGCGTCAACGCTTTGCTGCTGGACTGAGCGTCGGCTTCAGGCCTGCAGGGCCGGGGCCTGCATGGCTTCGATCTGTTCGACCAGCAGGTCCACCTGCCCTTGCCAGTGGTCGCGGCTGCCGAACCACGGGAAGTTGATCGGGAAAGCCGGGTCTTCCCAGCGGCGCGCGATCCAGGCGTTGTAGTGCACCAGGCGCAGGGTCCGCAGCGGCTCGATCAGTGCCAGCTCGCGGCGGTCGAAGGTGCGCAGCTGTTCATAGCCGTCCAGCAGCGCTGAGAGTTGCCGGGTTTGCTGGCCCCTGTCGCCCGAGAGCAGCATCCACAGGTCCTGCACCGCCGGGCCGTTGCGCGCGTCGTCCAGGTCCACAAAATGGGGCCCGGCGCCCGGTTGGTCCTCGGGCGTCCACAGAATGTTGCCGGGGTGGCAGTCGCCATGCAGGCGAATGCGGCGGATACCGTCGGCGGCGTTCGCGCCGTCAGCACAAAGCACCGGGTGGGCTTCGATCAGGGTCAGCGCCTCGGCCAGCGCTGCCTGCCAGGCGCTTTGGACCTCGGGGGCGATCATGCGGTGCGCGAGCAGCCAGTCGCGCGGTTCGTGTGCAAAGCCGGTCACGTCCAGCGCCGGTCGGACTTGAAAAGGGCGTGACGCGCCCACGGTGTGCAGCCGTCCGAGGAAGCGCCCGATCCATTCGAGGACGTCCAGGTCGTCCAACTCCGGCCGGCGCCCGCCGCGGCGCGGGCTGACAGCGAAGGCAAATCCGTCGAAGTGATGCAAGGTGTGCCCGTTCACCACCAGCGGCGGCACGGCGGGTACTTCGGCGGCCACCAGGTCGGCGGCGAAGCCGTGTTCTTCGGCGATCTGCGCATCGCTCCAGCGGCCTGGCCGATAGAACTTGGCCACCACCTGGGTATGGCCCTCGAACGGCTGTTCCAGCGGCACCTGGTACACACGGTTCTCGAAGCTGTTGAGCGCGGCCAGACGCCCGTCTCCCCACAGGCCAATGCTGGCCAGCGCGTCCTGCACCCGGTCGGGTGTGAGGCGGACGTAGGGGTGGGCGGCGGTGTCGGGTGCGTCGTGCATGGTGCGATTGTGACCCGCACGCCATGCCAGAATCGGCGCATGACGCGCACCCGACGCGCCCGCATCCACCTCATCCGCCGCGGCCTGATCTACTCATTGGGCCTGTGCCTGCTGATCCTGCTCATCGGCGGCATCGGCTTCTGGTGGCTGGAGCCGGGCATCCACTCCCTGCAGGACGGCCTCTGGCTGGCTTTCACCACGGCCGCCACCGTGGGCTACGGCGACCTGGTGCCTCGCACGCCAACGGGCCGGGCATTCTCGGTGCTGGTGGTGCTGCTGGGGCTGGCCGTGCTCTCGCTGGTCACGGCTTCGCTGGCGGCCCTGTTCGTGGAGCAGGAGGTGGAGCAGGAAGAGCGTCAGATCGAGCGCGACCTCATGCGCGAACTGCACGCCTTGCGGCGCCAGGTGACCGCCGTGCAAGAACGGCTGGACCGCCATCGCGGCACCGAACCCCCTCGACAGGAAACCCGTTGAAATCCCATCAGTCCCTGCAGGAATCATTGCCCGAGTTGCGCAAAGGCCAGTCGGTCGAGCTGCTCAAGGAACTGCACATCCTCACCCGCGAGGGAAAGCTCAACCAGGACACGCGGCGCAAGCTCAAGCAGGTCTACCACCTGGTGCAGTTCATCGAGCCGCTGCTGCAGACGGTGCTCGAGGCGCGCGGCGACGTGACGCTGGCCGACCACGGCGCGGGCAAGTCCTACCTGGGCTTCATCCTCTACGACCTGTTCTTCAAATCGAAGCCGGTGGGCTGGGTCTACGGTGTGGAAGCGCGCAGCGAACTGGTGGAGAAGTCACGCGCCCTGGCGCAGCGTCTGGGTTTTGAGCGCATGCGTTTCCTGGCCACGACGGTGCAGCAGGCGCTGTCACACGAAGACCTGCCGCCCACGTTCGATGTGGTGACCGCGCTGCACGCCTGCGACACCGCCACCGACGACGCCATCGCCTTCGGTTTGGCCAAACAGGCGCGCTTCATGGTGCTGGTGCCCTGCTGCCAGGCCGAGGTGGCCGGTGTGATGCGCCAGCACAAGGCGCTGAACCTCTCGCGCACGCCGCTGGCCGAACTCTGGCGCCATCCGTTGCACACGCGGGAGTTCGGCAGCCAGATCACCAATGTGCTGCGCTGCCTGCAACTCGAAGCCCACGGCTACGAGGTCACGGTGACCGAGCTCGTGGGCTGGGAGCACTCGATGAAAAACGAGCTCATCGTCGCGCGCCGGCGGGCGACAGCACAACCGGGCCTGCAGGCCCGTGCGCACGCGCGGCTGCAGGCCCTCCTGGACGAGCTGGGTCTGCAGCCGCTGGCGGCGCGCTTTTCGGCTCCGTCGCTGACCGACGTTCCCTGAGCGCCGCGGGGTCTGTCCGGCGGGTTGCCCGAAGGCGCCGGTGGTGTTACGGTCCGGGGCCCGCGAATGGACGAGCACCCGATGACCCTGCTGAACGATGTTCCTTTCCTGTTGCAGGCCATGGCCTGGCCCCTGGTGTTGCTGGTCGCCTGGTTTCTGGGCGAGCGTCTGCACGAAGCCTGGCAGCTGCCGCGGGTGAGCAGCTATGTGGCGGTGGGCCTGCTGGCCAGTCTGGTCAACCTGCCCGGTCTGACCGACGCGGTGCCGGGCCTGCCGTTTCTGGCCAACGTCGCGCTGTCGCTGATCCTGTTCGAGCTGGGCTACCGCATCCACCTGCGCTGGTTTCGCCACAACCCCTGGATGCTGGTGCTCGGTCTGGGCGAATCGGTGCTCACGTTTGCGGCGGTCTATGTGGCCTCGGGTGCCTTTGCTCTGCCCGCTGACACACGCCTGGTGATGGCGGCGCTGTCGATCTCGGCCTCACCCGCAGGCATCGTGCGCGTGGCCAACGAGTTGCGCAGCGCTGGCCAGGTGACCGAGCGTGTGCTGCACCTGTGTGCCATCAATTGCCTGCTGGCGGTGCTGGCCCTCAAGCTGGTCACCGGGCACTGGTACTTGTCCACTTCGGGCGATCTGGTACTGGCCATCTTCAGCAGCGTGCATGTGCTGGCCACGTCGGCAGCGGTGGGGGCACTGCTCGGGGTGGCGGTGCCGGCCCTGCTGCGCGCCCAGCGCACCAACGGGCGCGACGTGACGCTGGTGTTCGCCCTGGCTGTGGTGTTGCTGACCACCATGTCCTATGGGCTCAAGCTCTCGCCGCTGCTGGCGGCGCTGACCTTCGGTATCGTCGCGCGCGAGCGGCGTGTGCACCTGACGAACGCCCAGCGCGGCTTTGGCACTGCGGGGGACCTGCTCACCCTGTTTCTGTTCGTCTACATCGCCGCGTTGCTGGACTGGAGCCAGTGGCAGGCGGGTGTCTGGCTAGGGCTGGCGCTGATCGCCGTGCGCACGGCGAGCAAGGTGTTGTGCAACGTGGCCGCTGCGCGCCTGTCGGGCAGCACCGAACGCAAAGGCTTGCTCACCGGGCTGGCGCTCACCCCCATGTCAGCCTTTGCCATTCTGTTGCTGGAGCAGACTCGCCTGCACGGCTTCGAGCCGGCGCGCGAGGTGCTGACCTGGATGGCCTTCATGATGCTGCTGCAGGAATTGCTGGGGCCGCTGGTCACCCAGCGCGCCCTCAGGGCGGCCGCCGAGACGCATCTGACCCAGGAATAAGCCCATGCCACTGGAACCTTTCAAAGCCTCGGACGCGCTGACCCTGGGGGTCGAGCTTGAACTGCAGCTGGTCAACACCTACGACATGGACCTCTCCAGCAGCGCCAACGACCTGCTGGAGCTGCTGCGGCGCAAGCCCTTCCCGGGCGTGGTCACGCCCGAGATGACGCAAAGCATGATCGAGATTGCCACCGACGTGCAGCGCGCGCACGGGCCGCTGCTGGCGCAGCTGCGCACCATCCGCGACACCCTGGTGGCCGCTGGCGACCGGCTCAACATCGCGCTGGCCGGCGGGGGCACGCACCCCTTTCAGCGCTGGTTTGAGCAGCGCATTTTTGCCAAGCCGCGCTTTCAGCAGATATCGGGTCTTTACGGCTACCTCGCCAAGCAGTTCACGGTGTTCGGGCAGCACGTGCATGTGGGCTGCAGCTCGCCCGACGAGGCACTGTTCCTGTTGCACTCGCTCAACCGTTACGTGCCGCACTTCATCGCGCTGTCGGCCTCGTCCCCCTTCTTCCAGGGGGTGGACACGCTGTTCGATTCAGCGCGGCTGAACTCGGTATTCGCCTTCCCGCTGTCGGGCCGTGCGCCATTCACCCTGAGCTGGGACGAATTTGCCAACGTGTATTTCACCAAGATGGAAAGCACGGGCGTGGTCAAGTCCATGAAGGACTTCTACTGGGACATCCGGCCCAAGCCCGAGTACGGCACCATTGAACTGCGGGTGTGCGACACCCCGCTGACGGTGGAGCGTGCCGCGGCGCTGGCCTGCTACCTGCAAAGCCTGTGCGCCTACCTGCTGGAGCGCAACGAGCCGCCGCCCGAAGAGGACGACTATCTCGTCTACACCTACAACCGCTTCCAGGCCTGCCGCTTCGGGCTGGACGGCACCATGGTCAACCCCAGGACGCGCGAGCAGATCAGCATCCGCGAGGACGTGCTGGCCACCCTGCGCCGCATCGCGCCGCACGCCGACGCCCTGGGGGCGCAGGACGCGCTGGCCGAAATCGAGCGCACCGCCGCGCGTGACGGCAACCATGCCAGCTGGCTGCGCCAGCAGTACGCGGACAGCGGCAGTGTGCAGGGAGTGGTGGCGGCGGCGGTGCAGGCGCTGCGCGGGGCGGTGCCGTGAGCAGCAGTGCCGCCCTGTGCCCGCCGGAGCGACACCTACAATCGGTGCCCGTCGTTGACCCTGTTGCGAGGCCTGCTCCGTGTCCCTGTTCGTCACCCTACAACACCTGCTGCCCCAACATGCGTTGACCCGCCTGGCTGGCCGTTGGGCCGGCTGGCAGGGGGGCCAGATCACGCAGGCGTTCATCCGCTGGTTCATCGACCGCTACAACGTCAACATGGCAGAGGCCGCGGACCCAGACCCGACGGCCTATCCCACGTTCAACGCATTTTTTACACGGGCCCTGCGCCCCGGCGCCCGTGCGCTGGCTGACGCGGCCTTTGTCTGTCCCGTGGACGGCGCCATCAGCCAGTTCGGCCGCATCCGGGGCGACCAGATCTTCCAGGCCAAGGGCCATGCGTACAGCACCCTGGCCCTGGTGGGCGGCGACCCGGCGCTGGCGGCACAGTTCAACGACGGCGATTTCGCCACCCTCTACCTCAGCCCCAGGGACTATCACCGCATCCACATGCCGGCTGCCGCCCGCCTGCGCCGCATGGTGCACGTGCCCGGTGATCTGTTTTCGGTCAATCCCGCCACCGCTGCCGGTGTGCCCGGTCTGTTCGCGCGCAACGAGCGCGTGGTCTGCGTGTTCGACATGCCTTGCGGACCGGACGGCGAGATCCGCCCCTTCGTACAGGTGCTGGTGGGCGCCACCATCGTTGGCAGCATGGCCACCACCTGGCACGGGGTGGTCAACCCGCCACGGCCGGGCACGTTGCGGTCATGGTCTTATGACGACCAGCGCATCGAGTTTGATCGTGGCGACGAGATGGGCCGCTTCCTGCTGGGGTCCACCGTGGTGCTGCTCTGGCCCAGGGACACCATTGCCTTCAACCCGCAATGGGCCCCCGCCCGGCCGGTGCGCATGGGCGAAGCCATGGGCACCGCCGCCTAGTCTTTATTCGTGACGCAGGGCGTCGATGGGGTTCAGGCGCGCCGCCCGCCGTGCCGGGAAGTAGCCGAACACGACGCCGATGACGGCGGAAAACAGGAAGCTCAGCAGATTGATCCCGGTGTGGAAGCGGTAGGGAACCTCCATCACGGCTGACAGGCCCATGGAGGCGCCAGTGGCCAGCACGATGCCGATCAGGCCACCCAGGGCCGCCAGCACCACCGCCTCGATCAGGAACTGCAGCAGCACCTCGCGTTCGAGCGCACCAATGGCCAGTCGCAGGCCGATTTCGCGCGTGCGCTCGGTCACGCTCACCAGCATGATGTTCATGATGCCGATGCCGCCGACCACCAGGCTCACGGCAGCCACTGCTCCCAGCAGCAGGGTCATCACCCGGGTAGTGCCCGAGAGCGTCTCCGCCAGCTGCTGCGTGTCCAGGATGTTGAAGTTGTTTTCTTCGCCCTCCGGCAGGCTGCGCAGCTCACGCATGAGCTGGGTCAGCCCGGCCTTGACGCGTTCGGGATCGCTGCCGTCAGTCATGGACACCAGCAGCGTGTGGACCCGCGTATGGCCGACGATGCGCCGTTGCTGGGTGTGCAGCGGCACCAGCACCACGTCGTCCTGGTCGTTGCCGAAGGCCCCCTGCCCCTTGGGGGCGAGCACACCCACCACCTCGCAGGACATCTGGCGCACGCGCAGCTGGTTGCCCACGGCGGGCAGATCACCCCAGAGCTCCCGGCGCACGGTTTCGCCGACCAGGCAGACCGCCGCGCCGGCGCGCAGTTCGTCGGGCGTGAACTCACGGCCCTGACGCAGCGTCCAGTTGCCGGTGACCAGCCACTCGTTGGTGCTGCCGATGATGCTGCTGCTCCAGTTGCGGCCATTGGCCACCACCGTGGCGCCGGTGCGCGTTTCGGGCGCGACTGCCAGCACGCCGCCGATCTGCGAGGCAATGGCCTGGGCATCGCTCTCCTTGAACGAAGGGCCCCCGCCACCGCCCGGTCCCAGGCGTTGGCCAGGCCGGATCTGCAGCAGGTTGGTGCCCAGACCGGCGATCTGGCTTTGCACCGCCTGGGTGGCGCCATTGCCGACCGTGACCATGGTGATCACCGCTCCGACGCCGATGACGATGCCCAAGGTGGTCAGGAACGAGCGCAGCAGGTTGCGGCGGATCGATCGCAAGGCGAGGATCAGCGTGTTAAGCCACATGGTCGGCTCCCGAGGGGCTCACGGTCCCCAGCACAGGCTGCGGGTTGCGTTCGTCGCGGGCCACCTGTCCGTCCACGAAGCGCACCACGCGCCGGGCATAAGCCGCCATCTCGGGCTCGTGCGTGACCATCAGCACGGTGATGCCCTGCTCGGTGTTCAGACGCCAGAGCAGCTCCATGATTTCATGGCCGCGCTGGGTGTCCAGGTTGCCGGTGGGCTCGTCGGCCAGCAGCACCTGAGGGCGGGTCACGATGGCACGGGCGATCGCCACCCGCTGCTGCTGCCCGCCGGAGAGTTCGCCTGGCGTGTGGTCTTCCCAGCCCGCCAGACCGACCTGCGCGATCGCTGCCCGCGCGGCCGCGTGGCGGCGCACGGCCGGTTCGCCGCGGTAGATCAGCGGCAACTCCACATTCTCCAGCGCCGAGGTGCGGGCCAGCAGGTGAAAACCCTGGAACACGAATCCGAAGCTGCGCCGGCGCAGGCGCGCACGTGCGTCGCGCGAGAGTGACCCGACCGGCACACCGCGGAACAGGTACTCGCCGCGGGTGGGCACATCCAGGCAGCCGAGCAGGTTCATGGCCGTGGATTTGCCCGATCCGCTGGGCCCCATGATGGCCACGAAATCCCCCTGCACGATGTCCAGGTCCACCCCCTTGAGGGCCTGGAAAGCGGTGTTGCCCTCGCCATAGACCTTGGTGATCCCGCGCAAACGGATCAGCGGTGGAGCGTGGGGGCTCATGG